>NZ_JBYNSB010000023.1:0-220954 GCF_057785455.1 Mesobacillus sp. | reverse complement strand
TCGAGGGGCTAGGCGCTGGAGCTGGATTAGGACAACTGAGTATTCATATTACAATTTAATTATTTTAACACCAATAAAAAAAGGAGCACAATCTTGTGCTCCTTTCGAAATGCAGATCAACAGCTTGCGTTTATCTCAGGGATGCAGGGAGAAATGAATTTGCCTGGTACAGCAATTCAGATACGGTCACAAATTTATAGCCATTTTCGGATAGAATCTTGAGTATACTATCCAGTGCCTTAACTGTCTGCGAGCGGTCACCGCCGGCATCATGAAAAATGATCACATCTCCCGGCCTTGCATCTGATACAACATTTTGGACGATTTTATTGGCTCCAGGCCTGCTCCAGTCACGTGTCTCCTGATGCCATGACCAGAGGATGACATTATAGCCGCTTGAAACTGCCGTATCGACGATTTCCTCGTCATAATATCCGGCAATCGGGCGGAAAAGAGATGGGCTGTAACCAGTTAACTCTTTGATGATCTTCTCACTTTTCTCCAGTTCCCTTTTCAAAACAGCAGGTGAATGGCCGTCACGAAAATGATGACGATAGGTGTGATTGGCAATTTCATGACCTTCCCTAGCCTGGCGTTTAACAAGCTCCGGATACCTTGCCGCCTCTTCGCCAATAACAAAAAAGGTGGCCTTCGCATTATACTTTGCCAGGATATCGAGGATCTGGGCAGTGTAGTTCGGATCAGGTCCATCATCAAACGTCAGCGCGACCAGCTTTTCATCCACGGGTATATCCCAAAAGACATGCCCAGTCTTTTCAAACCGGGCTCGTTTGACCGAGGAAGGTGTGTCGGCAGCTGCCCCTGTCCGGGGGATTCCAGCGGTTAACATGCACAATGTAATCATACCAGCTATAAGTAATTTCTTTTTCATATCAACTGGCTCCTATCTAACGTTGGTACAACATATTTTGCACACTTGCATTTTCTTTGAAGCATTTATTTAATGGAAATTGTATTAGTGTGGCAAAAGAGGTAATTGGAAAACCACTCTTTGGTAATATAGACTCCTTTTTCCTGGAAAACTGAAATGCTAATGAAGCAAATTGACTGCCTATTGGTGACAAAAAATCCCCCTCGATCAGAAAGATGGTCACCAACACGCCCCCAACCCAAGACAAGCCTGTTCCCAACAAACAAAAAAACACCGGCAGCATCGTCATGCTGCCGGTGTCCTTATTTTTACCTAAAGAGAATTACTTCTTAAGGTTGTAGAAAGATTTGATGCCGTTGAAGCGAGCTGTTTCGCCAAGCTGATCTTCAATGCGAAGAAGCTGGTTGTACTTCGCTACGCGGTCTGTACGTGATGGAGCACCTGTCTTGATTTGGCCAGCGTTTGTCGCTACAGCGATGTCAGCAATTGTTGCATCTTCTGTTTCACCAGAACGGTGAGAGATTACAGCAGTGTAGCCTGCGCGCTTAGCCATTTCGATTGCGTCGAATGTTTCAGTCAGCGTACCGATTTGGTTAACTTTGATCAGGATTGAGTTGCCAACGCCTTGCTCGATCCCTTGAGAAAGCTTCTTCGTGTTTGTAACGAACAGGTCGTCACCAACAAGCTGAACTTTTCCGCCCAGGCGCTCAGTCAATAGCTTGTGGCCTTCCCAGTCGTTTTCATCCAAACCGTCTTCGATTGAGATGATTGGGTATTTAGAAGCCATTTCTTCGTACCAGTCAACCATTTCAGCAGAAGTCTTCACAACGCCTTCTCCAGAAAGGTGGTATTTACCGTCTTCTTTGTTGTAGAACTCAGAAGAAGCAGCATCCATAGCCAGCATTACTTGCTCGCCTGGCTTGTAGCCTGCTTTTTCGATTGCAGTTACGATTGTTTGAAGAGCTTCTTCGTTAGATCCAAGGTTTGGAGCGAATCCACCTTCGTCACCTACAGCTGTGTTCAAGCCTTTTTCCTTAAGAACAGACTTCAGGCTGTGGAAAATTTCTGCACCCATGCGAAGTGCTTCACGGAAGTTTTCAGCGCCAACAGGCATAACCATGAATTCCTGGATGTCAACGTTGTTGTCAGCGTGCTCGCCGCCGTTAACGATGTTCATCATTGGAACTGGAAGCTGCTTCGCGTTGAAACCGCCAAGGTATTGATATAGAGGAATGTCAAGGTAGTCTGCAGCAGCGTGCGCAACAGCCATGGAAACACCAAGGATTGCGTTAGCGCCTAATTTACCTTTGTTTTCAGTTCCGTCTAATTCGATTAGCGCGTGGTCGATGCCAACCTGGTCAAGAACGTTGAACTCTTCACCGATCAAGAATGGAGCAATGATTTCGTTCACATTTTCAACTGCTTTTAAAACACCTTTTCCAAGGTAGCGGCTCTTGTCGCCATCACGAAGCTCAACTGCTTCATATTCACCAGTTGAAGCACCGCTTGGAACTAGTGCGCGTCCGAAAGCGCCTGATTCTGTAAAAACTTCTACCTCAACTGTTGGGTTACCGCGGGAATCCAATACTTCACGTGCGTATACGTCTGTAATAAATGGCATAGTAATCTCTCCTTATTTTTTAATAATAGATGTTCCAGTCATTTCAGCTGGCTGATCTAGTCCTAGTAATTCCAGCATTGTTGGTGCAAGGTCACCGAGAATTCCGTCTTCACGAAGCTCCACGCCCTGCTTTGTAACAATGACAGGCACCGGGTTAGTCGTATGTGCCGTCATTGGAGAACCTTCGAGCGTCACAACTTCATCTGCGTTTCCGTGGTCAGCCGTGATGATCACTGTACCGCCTTTGGAAACGATCAGATCAACGATTCGGCCAAGGCATTCGTCGACTGTTTCAACCGCTTTGATTGTCGGCTCAAGCATTCCTGAGTGCCCAACCATATCAGGGTTGGCGAAGTTCAAGAGAATCGCGTCAAAGTTATCTGCTTCGATTTCCTTGATCAGTGCGTCCGTAACTTCGTACGCGCTCATCTCTGGCTTAAGGTCGTAAGTGGCAACCTTTGGCGAGCTGATCAGGATTCGCTTTTCACCAGGGAATTCCTTTTCACGTCCGCCGCTCATGAAGAACGTTACGTGCGGATATTTTTCCGTTTCTGCGATGCGCAGCTGAGTCATGCCGGCCTGGGAAATCACTTCGCCGATTGTGTTATCAAGATTTGTTGGCTTGAAAGCTACAAAACCGTCAACCGTCTCACTGAAGTGAGTCAGGCAGACAAAGTGAAGGTTTTCAGGGTGGCCCTCGCCACGGTCGAAGGAACGGAAGTCTTTATTTGTAAAAGTATTTGAAATCTGGATTGCGCGGTCAGGACGGAAGTTGTAGAAAATCACAGCATCGTCATTCTTAACCGTCGCAACAGGTGATCCATCTGGCTTAACAAGAACAGAAGGAACAACGAATTCATCAAAGATTCCATTGTTGTAGTTATCTTCGATGAGCTCCATTGGGTTCGAATACGTAGGTCCGTCGCCGTACACCATTGAGCGGTAGGATTTCTCCACACGCTCCCAGCGCTTGTCACGGTCCATAGAATAGTATCGCCCAGAAATCGTCGCAAATTCACCGACTCCGATTTCACTCATTTTTTCAAGAGTTTGTTTAATGTATCCTGGCGCAGTTTGCGGGCCAACATCACGGCCGTCAAGGAAGCCATGTACATAAACCTTTGTCAGGCCTTCTTTAGCAGCAAGCTTCAATAAAGCAAACATATGCTCAATATGGCTGTGCACGCCGCCGTCAGACAGCAAGCCCATCAAATGCAGCGCAGTGCCTTTTTCCTTCGCATGCTTGATCGCAGCAAGGAAGGTTTCATTTTTTTCAAATTCGCCTTCACGGATTGAAATGTTCACACGTGTCAGGCTCTGGTAAACGATTCGGCCGGCACCGATGTTCAGGTGTCCAACCTCAGAGTTTCCCATTTGGCCCTCTGGAAGGCCAACCGCTTCTCCGCTCGCAATTAATTGCGCATGCGGAAAGTTGTTCCAATAGCGGTCAAAGTTTGGCTTGTTTGCCTGGGCAACGGCATTTCCCATCCGTTCACCGCGCAACGCGAAGCCATCCAGAATGATTAAAGCTGTTGGTGACTGTTTACTCATTGGAACCTGCCTCCAATAGCTGCAAGAAGGAATCTGTCTCTAAGCTTGCTCCGCCGACTAATGCGCCGTCGATATCAGGCTGTGACATGTATTCCTGGATGTTTCCTGGCTTTACGCTGCCGCCGTACTGGATGCGCACTGCTTCTGCAACTTCTGGTGAGAATTGCTCAGCAATCACCTTGCGGATGTGTGCGCAAGTTTCGTTCGCATCTTCAGCAGTGGAAGATTTGCCTGTTCCGATTGCCCAGATTGGCTCGTAAGCGATGACAGTCTGTTTTACCTGCTCATCAGTCAATCCGTTAAGAGCAGCCTTGATCTGGCCGCCAACGAATTCGTTTGTTTCGCCATTCTCACGCTGTTCAAGCGTTTCGCCGCAGCAAACGATTGGAGTCAGGCTGTATTTGAATGCAGTTAACGTCTTTTTGTTCACTGAATCGTCCGTCTCATTGAACATTTCACGGCGTTCAGAGTGGCCGATGATGACGTATTTTGCACCGATATCCTGCAATGCTTTCGGGCTTACTTCGCCTGTAAAAGCACCGCTTTCTTCAAAGTGCATATTTTGCGCGCCGATTTCAAGATCTGAACTGTTTGTTAGCTCGACCAGCTGTCCAAGGAACAATGCCGGAGCACAAACAACAGATTCAACCTTGTCCTTTGAAGGAACAAGACCGCTTACTTTTTCGATAAAATCCTTAGCTTCAGGCAGCGTTTTATGCATTTTCCAGTTACCTGCGATAATAGGTGTTCGCATGCTGACACTTCCTTTCATGTTTCCTGCTGTATGTTAGCAGTATGCTTACTTTTAAGCTTTTTTGCACAGCTGTGCATAGCTTGTTTAAAAAATTGCCACTGGATGTTGGGCTTATTAAGGTTTTTAGCGGCAGCCCACAGGATCCGCACCCTCGGACTGCTGCTTTTAAAAAAAATCTATATTAAAAACTTACTTATCGTTCAAAGCAACAACGCCTGGAAGCTGTTTGCCTTCCATGAATTCAAGGGAAGCACCGCCGCCAGTTGAGATGTGGCTCATTTTATCTGCAAGATTGAACTTTTCAACTGCTGCTGCAGAGTCTCCTCCGCCGATGACCGAATATGTACCGCTCGCATCGGCTAATGCTTGTGCTACAGCTTTTGTTCCTTCAGCGAATTTGTCGATTTCGAATACGCCCATCGGTCCATTCCAGATGACCAATTTGGATTTCTGAATCACATCGCGGTAGGTTTCAGCTGTTTTAGGTCCGATATCAAGAGCTTCCCAGTCTGAAGGAATCTCTTCAATCGCTACCACCTTTGTATTCGCATCCGCAGAAAAATCATCGGCAACGATAGCGTCGACAGGCATATAGAAGTTAACGCCCTTCGCCTTTGCTTTTTCCATGAAGCTCTTAGCCAATTCAATTTTATCTTCTTCTAAAAGAGATTTGCCGATTTCGTGGCCCTGTGCTTTTACGAATGTATAAGCAAGTCCGCCGCCGATGATCAGGTTATCTACTTTTTCTAATAGATTGTCAATGACACCGATCTTATCTTTAACCTTCGCTCCGCCAATGATTGCTGTGAACGGACGCTCTGGATTTGATAATGCTTTTCCAAGCACATCAAGTTCTTTTTGCATCAGGAAGCCTGATACTGCAGGAAGATGCTTGGCGATACCTTCAGTTGACGCATGCGCACGGTGTGCAGCTCCGAATGCATCGTTCACATACACATCTGCAAGCTCAGCAAATGATTTTGCCAGTTCAGGATCGTTTTTCTCTTCGCCTGGGTAGAAACGGACATTCTCAAGAAGCAGGACATCGCCTTCGTTCATGCTGTCGATTTCAGATTTTACAGATTCGCCATATGCTTCATCTGTTTTCTTTACATCCTTTCCAAGCAGCTCAGACAGACGCTTCGCTACTGGAGTCAAACGCAATTCTTCAACAGCCTGCCCTTTTGGACGGCCAAGGTGGCTTGCAAGAAGGACTTTAGCTCCCTGCTCGACCAGGTACTGGATTGTTGGAAGCGCAGCACGGATCCTTGTATCATCCGTTACTTGTCCATCCTTCATTGGCACGTTGAAATCAACGCGGCAAAAAACTCGTTTTCCTTTTACATCCACATCTTTTACTGTCTTTTTGTTCAAGGCTAGAGACCTCCTTTAAAATAGCGCAAGAGCGCGATTAAGCAGAAAAAGAGGAGAGGGACTTTTCCCCGCTCCCCTTTTCACACCACTACATTATAGTCGTTAATGGATGGTTTATCCAATAATAGCTTACAGACCTTTTTTAGCGATGAAATCAACAAGGTCAACTACACGGTTAGAGTAACCTGACTCGTTGTCGTACCAAGAAATAACTTTAACCATGCTGCCTTCCATTACCATTGTTGAAAGTGCATCGATTGTAGAAGAGTTTGCGCAGCCATTGTAGTCGCTTGATACAAGTGGCTCTTCGCTGTATCCAAGGATACCTTTAAGTTCGTTTTCAGAAGCTTTCTTGAATGCTGCGTTGATTTCTTCAACTGTTACGTCTTTTTCAAGCTCAGCAACAAGGTCAACTAATGAAACGTTTGGAGTTGGAACACGCATAGCTCCACCGTTCAATTTGCCTTTTAGCTCAGGCAATACTAGAGAAACTGCTTTTGCAGCACCAGTTGTTGTAGGAATGATGTTTTCCGCAGCTGCACGCGCACGACGGTAGTCTTTGTGCGGAAGGTCAAGGATTTGCTGGTCATTTGTGTAAGAGTGAACAGTTGTCATCATACCGCGCTTGATGCCGAAGTTGTCATTCAATACTTTTGCAAATGGAGCCAGGCAGTTTGTAGTACAAGATGCATTAGAGATTACGTGGTGGTTAGCTGCATCGTACTTGTCATCGTTAACACCCATAACGATTGTGATATCTTCGTCAGTTGCCGGAGCAGAGATGATAACCTTCTTAGCGCCTGCTTCAAGGTGTTTCGCAGCGTCAGCACGCTTTGTGAAACGGCCTGTTGATTCTACAACTACTTCTACGCCAAGGTCGCCCCAGCCAAGTTGTGCAGGATCTCTTTCAGCTAAAACTTTTACACGCTGTCCTGCAACTACTAGGTAGTCACCGTCAACTGAAATTTCTTCGCTCAAAGTTCCGTGAACTGTGTCATATTTTAAAAGGTGTGCAAGCATGTTTGCATCAGTTAAGTCGTTAACTGCTACTACTTCCACGTTAGGGTTTTTCAATGCTGCGCGGAAAACTACGCGTCCAATACGTCCAAATCCGTTAATACCAATCTTTACTGCCATGTTTATTTCCTCCTTCGAGTCCTTAAAAGGTGTTGTTTATATTAAGGTGTTACCCTTGTAACAATGTTTTGGCGGCTCCCTCATCTGTTATTAAAATCGTTGAGGAAGGGGCCTGTTTCATATAGGCTCTGATCGCTTTTGCCTTTGATTCGCCGCCGGCAACTGCGATGACATCTCCTATATTCGCGAGGTCATCAAGCTGAAGACCGATCGTCAGCACTTTGTGGACGATTTCCCCTGCTTCGTTGAAGTAATAGCCGAAAGCCTCGCCGACTGCATTTCCATCGAGGATTTTTTGCAAATCCTCAGGGCTGGTATTGCGACGTTCCGCCATTGTTATAGCGTCTCCAATACCGTGCAAAACCATGCTAGCTGATTTTACTAAATTCCATACCTCGTAAATCAGCGGCTCCTTGATGAAGGAATCGTAAATTTCGCTGCTGACCTGGTCGGGCACGTAAAAGACCCGGTGGCGTGAATTCGTATGGTCCGCCATGTTTGCGCAAATCGTGTTCGCCTGATTCTTGACGTCCTCACCAATTCCGCCCCTTGCAGGCACAAACAGCAAATCCTTCTCCCCAAAATCGGGCGTCAGCATTCCCGCTACCGCTGCCATGGTCGATCCGCCTGTGACAGCAATGATATTCTTGCTGTGGAGGAGAGTCTTCATGCAGTCCGCTGTAGCGCGGCCAAGCTCACTTTTCACCCATGGAGAGCGGTCGCTGTCCCCAGGGACAACAATTACCTGCCTGATGTTCATGCGCTCCTTCAGCTGCCGCTCTAATGAGTTAATACCCATTATGTCGCGCATTACACTATCAAGACTTTCCAGTATATCTTTTCCCTCATTTGTCAGTGTCATTCCCTGAACCGACATCGAGATCAGATTCTGGTCCTTCAAAAATTCCACCTCTGAACGCAAAACCCGTTCCGTCAAATTCAGGCTGACTGAAAGGTTCCTCCTGCCTACTGGCTGCATCACGTTTATGTATTGCAGGATGAGGTATCGTTTTTGCATAACTTGCATTAGATCGGGCAATATTCTTTTTTGAATATCAATGAGCGATTCGTCCATAATGATATTCTCCTTCTTCAGTGTTGGTCATAAAATGTCCCGCCAAGACATATTATGTCCCACCTGCGGTAAAAAAAATCACCCCTGCTACAGATTTCATTCTAACAGGAGTGAAAACTCAATTCAACTAATAAACTCAAGGTTTTTTCTTGTAAACGCTTCACTTATGAACTTTTTGTTCACAATGCCATATTGGATCTCTTCCCCGTCCAGTTCCACGACTGGAATCATGATTCCGTATTTTTCAACCAGGTCATCATCGAGGTCGATATTGATTTCTTCTATTGTAAAATTAAAGTTCGTCTGGAGGTCTTCGAGAATCTCCCTGGCTGTTTCGCATAGGTGGCAGCGCGGGCGGGAGTAAAGTTTTACGTTTTTTTGCATTTTTTGTGGCTCCTCGCTGTTATTAATCAAACCGTTTTCTTTTAGAAGAAGAAGGAATGCCCAGCTGGTCGCGGTATTTGGCAACCGTTCTCCGGGACACAACCATGCCTTCCCTTTCTTTCAGGATGCCAGCGATATCCTGATCCGAAATCGGCTTTTGTTTATTTTCTTCTTTTATTAAAAGCTCAATCGCCGCTTTTACTTTTTGCGATGAAGCCTGTTCATTTTCCGTCGTTTGCAGGGCGCTTGTAAAGAATGATTTCAGTTCATAGGTTCCGGAGGGGGTCTGGATATATTTTTCCCGGACTGTACGGCTCACCGTTGATTCATGAATATCAAGTTCTTCAGCGACTTCCCTCATTGTCATCGGGTTTAAGTGGGCTGGCCCAACCAGAAAGAATTCCCGCTGTTTTTCAATGATTTTCATTGAAACTTTAAGGAGCGTTTCCTTTCGCTGCTCAAGGCTCCGCTGGATCCATTGGAAGTCTCCCTGCTTTTCCTGGAGGAATTTATTCACTTCCTTGTCCTGGTGGCTCGAGAGCTGCCGGTAATACCCTTCGTTGAATGAGATCTTCGGAATCAAGGCATCAAACACGCTGACACTCAGCTCGTCTCCATCCCGCTTCACGACAACATCGGGAACAATATATGCGGATTTCTCTCTTTGAAAAATCGCGCCCGGCTTCGGGTTAAGCTGCTGGATACAGTCATGGACCTTTTGGATTTCCGTAATATCAACCTCCAGCATCTTTGCGATCGCCTTCCACTTTTTTTCGGCAAAAAGCAAAAAGTGCTCAGTTATAACCTTGATCGCCAGTTCATTTCCAGGTGAAAAAGGTTTGCGCTCGAGCTGCAGGTATAAGCACTCCTGTAAATCCTTCGCCGCGATTCCCGCAGGATCCAAAGCCTGCAGTTTTTCAATTGCTTCATCAATTAAATCCTCGGACACGCCGAATCGTTTTGCTATCGCTATTCTTTCTATTTTAAGGTAACCGTTTTCATCTATACTGGCAGCTAATGCGTGTAAAATTTGTTTTTCCTCTGGTGTCGCGTCAAGCAGATTTAATTGAGACATCAGATAGTCTTCAAGAGTTTCAGTCTCGTGAGACCCAATTTGATCAATCAGGTTTTTCTGGTCACGCTCAAACGTCCGCTTTTGCGTCTTTCTTGTGCGGTCCATATTGGTATCAAAGTTTTTTATATTTTTGAAGTCCACTTGAATCAGGGGATTTTCCATCGATTTAGTTTCAAGGAAAGCCGCAAGCTCCTGCGCAGAGTACTGCAAAAGCGCAATCGCCTGGGTAAGCTCTTGCGTCATTGCCAATTTTAAAGTCTGCTTCTGCCACAATCCAGCTTTAAGATCCATCCAAATCACCCCCGCCATTTATTTTACATGATAAACAGGCATTGGTGTATGGAAAGAATTTGGTATCGGTTACAAAGTTGGTGAGGTGGTGATTCGGCGAGGTCAAAATGCGGATGCCATAAAAAGAGAAAAACCCCTTGCCTGTTGGAACAGACAAGAGGTTTTGGCAGCGCCCTCGGCAGGAATCGAACCCACATCTCAAGAACCGGAATCTTACGTGCTATCCGTTGCACCACGAGGGCAAATATAGTGTGGCTTAAACGCTGAGCAAGTTAGCGTTACGCTTACCTATTATAGGGGAAGTTCTGCTTCTTTGCAAGGAAGATTTTATGGAAGGTGGTGAGTTCATGTCGGAGTAAGGATGAATCGGCGGATTCATTTATGACTTTTTTTTAAAAAGCTATGGTATGTGCTATGGGGATTCTATAGGGCATTCAACACGCAAAATCTCTTGGCGATTTCCTATCCGACTTCTATAAGACATTCGATATGGAAATCCTCAGTTAAATGTCCTTTGCGAGATTTCTATAAGACATTCAACAGTCAGATCCACTCATGGGTGTCCTTTAGGGGGGGCCTATAAGACATTCAAGAGGAAATTTCCCTCGGGAATGTTCTTTAAGTGGCTTCTATAAGACATTCAACACGAAGACCCTCTTAGGAATGTCCTTTACACGGCCTCTATAAGACATTCAACACAGAAATCCACTCCGCTATGTCCTTTAGCAGGCTCCTATAAGACATTCAACACAGAAATCCACTCCACTATGTCCTTTAGGCGGCTCCTATAAGACATTCAACACGGCAATCCACTCCGCAATGTCCCTTACAAGAACTTTATGAGACATCCATCAAGGAAATCCTCAAGCGAATGTCCTTTACACAGACTCTACACGAAATAAAACCCCTCTAAATTAAGCCATCAACATTCACTCCAATTGTTTAAAAAACCCAACTATGGGTAAGATGGATACGGTACAGTAGTTTGGTCGTGAAGAGATTATTGTCGAACATTTATTGAGGGCGTTGCAAGCGATTTGTTTGACCTTTATTGACCATGCGTGTATCATTAAAATACATAGCTAAACTGGCTGAGGAACCATTTGCTGCCAGATTGCTTAATTGCCTTTTCATGGCATTGAAGACCTTATGCTAAAGGAGGAAAACAAACATGAACTTGATTCCTACAGTTATTGAACAGACGAATCGTGGCGAACGTGCGTATGACATTTATTCCCGCCTTTTGAAGGACCGCATCATCATGCTGGGAAGCGGGATTGATGACCATGTGTCCAATTCAATCGTAGCGCAGCTTTTATTCCTGGAAGCTGAGAATCCGGAAAAAGACATATCCATCTACATCAATAGCCCTGGCGGCAGCATCACTGCTGGTATGGCAATTTATGATACAATGCAGTTCATCAAGCCAGATGTACAGACAATCTGTATCGGTATGGCTGCATCCATGGGCGCGTTCCTGCTTGCGGCAGGTACAAAGGGCAAGCGTTTTGCGCTTCCTAACAGTGAAGTCATGATCCACCAGCCACTAGGCGGTGCTCAAGGACAGGCGACTGAAATCGAAATCGCTGCCAAGCGCATTCTTTTCCTTCGTGACAAGCTGAATACGATTCTTGCTGAGCGTACTGGCCAGCCGCTTGAAGTCATTGCGAAGGATACTGACCGCGATAACTTCATGACTGCTGAGCGCGCGAAGGAATATGGTCTCGTGGACCAGATCATCACTCGCAACGTACTTGAAGAAAAGAAAGATAAATAAGATCAAAAAACTCGCTTCCCAATTGGGAGCGAGTTTTTATTTGGCTTAATTTTCGCGCTGGATGTATTCAGCAAGCTTTTCGAGTGCTTCCTCTTCATCGTTGCCGTCAGCGATCAGGTTGACGGATGCACCTGCACTGACTGCAAGGCTCATCAAGCCCATGATGCTTTTCGCATTAACCTTCTTGCCGTCCTTTTCCAGGAAGATGTCGGACGAGAAGCGGTTCGCTTCCTGGACAAATAATGCTGCCGGGCGAGCCTGTAAACCAGTTTTCAATTTCACTTCCACCTGTTTTTCTACCATTTTCTTAATTTCCTCCTCTATCCCTCTATTTATTTATAATCTGTCCGGCCCGTAATTTTTCTGCGATTTCGTCAATCTTTCTCAGCCGGTGATTGATTCCTGATTTACTGATGGTTCCGCCAGTCACCATCTCGCCTAACTCTTTTAATGTTACATCCTGATAATCCACCCGTAGCTGGGCGATTTCCCTCAGCTTATCCGGTAAAATATGAAGGCCGACTGTATCACGGATAAACCGGATATTTTCTACCTGGCGAAGGGCAGCCCCTATGGTCTTGTTCAAGTTTGCTGTTTCACAATTCACAAGCCGGTTGACTGAGTTCCTCATATCACGGACGATGCGGATATCCTCGAACCTCAACAGCGCGTTATGGGCGCCAACGATATTCAGAAACTCTGTAATTTTTTCCGCTTCTTTTAAATAGGTGATAAACCCTTTCTTCCGTTCCAGCGTCTTGCTGTTCAGCCCGAAGGTATTCATCAATTCACACAGGGAATCATTATGCTCCTGGTAAAGTGAAGCGATCTCAAGGTGGTATGAGGAGGTTTCCGGATTGTTGACGGATCCTCCAGCCAGGAAGGCGCCTCTGAGATAAGAACGCTTACAACATTTCTTTTTCACAAGTTCAGAAGAAATTTCATGCAAAATTTCAAAGCCTTCTCCTAAAATCTTTAAATCCTCAAGGATATCTTTTGCTTTTTCCTTCAAGCGGACAATATAAACATTGTTCTTTTTCAGCCGCATCTTCTTTCGCACCAGCAGCTCTACCTGTACCTGATAGCTTTTCTTGATCAAGGTATAGATTCTTCTGGCGATGGCAGCATTTTCAGTCTGAATGTCTACGATGAGCGTACGATTTGAGAAGGAAAGAGAACCGTTCATCCTGATCAGGGCAGACAGCTCGGCATTGGCGCAGCAGCCCTTCACTTCAATGTTCGTGAGTTCCTTTTTTGTTTCCGAAGCGAACGACACCTTCTCACCCCCTAATTATAAAAGCCCGAGCGCAGGCCTTTTTTAAAAATGGCCTGACGCTGGAGCTGAATGTATTTTTAAAAACGGAGATACGCATTTACTGATGCCAGACAAACGCTTGCATCCTATATTACGCGTTATATCTCTTTTTAGTTTCATCTAAAATCATAGAATATAAAATTTCCGATACTTTTTTTGTATCGTGGCGGATAACGTCTCCTTCAAGCTCGGCGATTTCCTCCTGAACGACTTCGATTCCAAGGGCAATCAAACGGTCTAGGTCGAAATGGACCGGCTTAGCCAGCTCCTCTTTATATCTGAGCTCGACGTCTGGCGGGATTGTTTCACTATTCACAAGGATGGTGTCGATAAAGGCACAATCCATATGGTCATAGATGGCCCTTACATGATCGCTCGCAGTGAAGTCGTGCGTTTCCCCGGCCTGTGTCATGAGGTTGCAGATATAAACTTTGCGGCCCTGCGCCTTGCATACTTCCTGCCCCAGTTTTTTTACAAGCAGGTTTGGTAAAATGCTCGTGTACAGGCTGCCCGGCCCAATCACGATCAGGTCTGCTTCCCTTATAGCCTGCAGCGTTTCAGGAAGCGGCTTGACGTTTTCCGGATTGAGGAAGACGCGCTTGATCCTTTTTCCTGAGTAAGGGATTTTCGATTCTCCCCTTACGATGCTGTCGTCCTCCATCACGGCATTGAGCATGACGCTCCGGCTGGCAGCTGGCAGGACCTTTCCGCGGACATTCAGGACCTTGCTCATTTCCTGGATCGCATGGACAAAGTTGCCCGTTATGGATGTCATGGCTGCAAGGATCAGGTTTCCGAGAGAATGCCCTGATAATTCATTGGATGTCTTGAAGCGGTGCTGGAACATCTCTTCAATTAGTGGCTCCACGTCTGAAAGGGCAGCAAGGACATTCCGGATATCGCCTGGCGGCGGGATTTGCATTTCCTCCCTTAGCCGGCCGGAGCTGCCTCCATCGTCGGCTACCGTGACAATCGCCGTGATATCAACCGGGTGTTTTTTCAATCCTCGCAGGAGGACTGGCAAGCCTGTTCCACCCCCGATGATGACGATTCTTGGCTGTCCGTTCATGTTGTCTGTCCCTTCCTTTTTTCAATATCCCTGTGGGTCACCCTGGTGTGATAGTCCTTTTCGAAAAACTTCGCAATATGCTCGGCAAGCGCAACGGAACGATGCTGGCCGCCAGTACAGCCGATTGCGATGATCAGCTGGGCCTTGCCTTCCCGCTTATAATGCGGAAGCATGAAGCTTAGCAGGTCCGTCACTTTTTCAAGGAACTTGGTTGTTTCATTCCACTTCAGGACATATGTTGACACATCCTCGTCAAGTCCCGTCTTAGGACGCATATGCTCGATATAATGCGGATTTGGCAGGAAGCGGACGTCGAATACCAGGTCGGCGTCGATCGGGATGCCGTGCTTGAACCCGAAGGACATGACATTGACCGTGAAAATCGTTTTCTTATTCTCGGAGAACTCCTCAAGGATTTTTTCCCTGAGCTCCTTCGGCTTCATATCCGTGGTTTTATAAATGGTCTGCGCTCTGCCCTTCAATTCCTCAAGCAGCTCGCGTTCCAGGCGGATGCCTTCAAGCGGAAGACCTGATGGTGCAAGCGGATGTGAACGTCTCGTCTCTTTATATCGACGCACAAGGGTTGAATCATCAGCATCCAGGAACAAAACCTGTGGTGCTACCCATGAGGTTTCTGCCAGGTCATCCAGCGCTTTGAACAGCGAATCAAAAAACTCCCGTCCGCGAAGGTCCATGACCAGTGCCACTTTATTCATCTTCGTGCCGGATTCCTTCATTAATTCCAAAAACTTCGGAAGCAATGTCGGCGGCAGATTATCTACACAGAAAAATCCGAGATCCTCAAAACTCTGGATCGCAACGGTCTTACCCGCTCCAGACATTCCCGTAATGATCACCAGCTGGGTATCAGTAGTTGCTCCAGTACTCATTTCTCTTTTCCCCCTGAAAGTGAAATTATCATTAATTTGGATCGAGCCTGTAGTTGATCAGCTCAAAATCCGGTGTATACGTAAACGCTCCATAGATGATGCCTTGTCCATGGACCATATAATCCAGGATGTGATAATCACCGGCAGCCATCGGAAGCTCTTTGATGTCATCGAGTTCATGCCATGAAATGGTACCTTCTTCGGATTCATCAAGATTTATTCCATCTGCTTCCGTTGCATAAAAGGTAAACATCATCCATTCAGAAACGACTTGGTCATTTTCTTTTATAACAAAGGTAAAAATGCCTTTAATCTGCGGGTTGCGCAGATAAATTCCCGTCTCCTCCCTGAATTCACGAATACAGGAGTCCTTGACGGTTTCACCCGGTTCCATTTTGCCGCCCGGCGCCACCCACCAATTGCGGCGCGGCTTTTGGAGAAGCAAAATTTTATTATCTTTTACAAGAACACAATTTGTTACGCGCTGCATCTATTCCACCTCTTTAAATTGCATAAAAAACGCCTGCAATAAGGACTTTCGCAGAAACCTGCAAGGAAACCGCTCCAGCCAGCTGGATAGGCGTTGAAGCCAGGGAGCCGGATGAGCGCCCAAGCTTGAATGGCCGAACTTTTATTCTTTCCATTATACTATTTTTAGATTTTCGCCACAATGAATACAAAGATGATATTTTTGTTAAGGAATTTTTTTCAATGGAAAAGTAAACGCTGTGATGTTTGAGGTGTTATAACCCTTTGGAAGAGCCTGTATCACTCTTATGTAAAAAAAAAGGAGCACAGGAGAACCTGTGCCGTCAAAGGATTATATTTTTAAAAGGGGGTCAATTTCTACTTCTATAATACCCCACGATTGTTTCACTACTGTTACAGTAGAATTAATAAATAATTACTTTTTGTTAATTTATGCCGTGATGAACTATTTTTACCAAACAAAAGGAAGTTTTTATATAAGAAAATGTATTTTTATTCCTTTTTCATTGAAAAGCTCCGCAGGCTTGAATTCCTGTGGAGCTTTTCAATTGATTGGTTTAAGCGTTCGCTTTTAGCTCTTCGATTAATTCCTCAACATAGTGCTGGGCGTTTTGGGCTGCGATACTGCCGTCGCCGGTTGCTGTAACGATCTGGCGGAGTGTTTTTTCACGGATATCGCCAGCCGCAAAGATTCCAGGAACCTTTGTTTCCATGAGTTCATTCGTTTCGATGTACCCGTTGCTGTTTGTGATTCCAAGGTTTTCGAATGGTTTTGTCAATGGAACCATGCCGATGTAAATGAATACACCATCCGCCGGGAATTCCATTTCTGCTCCGTCCTGAGTGGATACAAGCGTCACGCTGCCAACCTTGCCTTCTTTTTCGTTGATTTGCTTTACTGTGTGGTTCCAGATGAAATCAATCTTTTCGTTTGCGAATGCACGGTCCTGAAGGATTTTCTGGGCACGCAGTTCATCGCGTCGGTGAACGATTGTCACCTTTGATGCGAAACGAGTCAGGTATACGCCTTCCTCAACAGCGGAGTCCCCGCCGCCGACAACGACCAATTCCTTGTTTTTAAAGAATGCGCCGTCACAAACCGCACAGTAGGATACACCGCGGCCGCCCAATTCCTGCTCGCCAGGGACGCCGATTTTTTTGTACTCTGCTCCGGCAGAAATGATGATCGCGCGGGCTTTGTATTCCTTGTTGCCAGCTTTGATCGTTTTGTATTCCTTGCCGTCGATGACTTCCTTTACATCACCATAGGCATATTCCGCACCAAATTTCTTAGCGTGGTCGAACATTTTTGTTGAAAGTTCAGGCCCAAGAATATGGTCAAAACCAGGGTAGTTTTCTACTTCCTCAGTGTTAGCCATCTGTCCGCCCGGAACACCTCGCTCAAGCATAAGTGTCGACAAGTTCGCACGTGATGTATAAACAGCCGCCGTCATCCCCGCAGGGCCGGCACCGATAATGATCACATCATAAATTTTCTCTTCTGACATGTGTACAACTCCTTTAACATGAAGTCTGCAATAAAATCCGTTTTACATTCGAAAATAGTATTACCTGCATACCCATATCCTATAAAACAAGAGCTCCATAGTCCAAAAATATGCTTATGAAACTGCAGGAGTTCACATAATTGACAAAACCAGGGGAGGTATCTCCTGAGTTTGGAGTTGGCTTTACCGCATTAACGCGCCGGGGGTCTGACCCCCGGCGCGTTAATGCGGTAAAGCGGTGGGGGTCTGACCCCCACCGCTTTAAAGTGGAAAAGGGTAACCTTTTCTGTTGGGATACAGAATTGGTTTACCCTTTTAGATGCTGTCTTCTTCTAGCAGGAATTCGCTTGCTAAGTTGATGTATTTAGTAAGCGTGGATACGGATAGTCCGTATTTGTTTGCTACTGCTTGTTTGGTTGTCTTGATGTTTCTTAGCTTATCCCAGAGATAATCTACTGCTGCGGCCCATGCTTTCTTGTTTTTGAAGTCATAGCCGGCAGTTGCTGCCTGCTCAAATACTGAAAACCACATAATGTAGACTCCAGCTTCGTTTTTACCGATTGGCTGATAGTGGTCATAGAGAATTTTTGCTGTTTCGTGTGCGCCGGCTACTTCTTCCTTGAGTTGGATCAGCTTGCCGGAAGCGACATAGGACAGGTACGATCTCTCGATTTCCGTCATCTTCTCGGTCGACTTTTCAGCAGCCAGTATCTCCTGCTTCCTTGTCGAAATCGAAGTAAGGAACAGGGCGAACAGCCGCTCTTCAGGATAGTCGCTGTTCAGCTGGCTGATGATGGCCGCGACCTGCGTTTCGAATTTTCCGCCCGGGTTAGCAGCCCATGGCTCCATACCTTCTTTTTCAGGATTGTGCTCAAGAACCTTCTTCCAGAGGATTCGCGCTGAATTCTCCCTGCCGGTAAAATAAGATGCATGCGTCAGCCAGTAGTAGAAAGCGCCATCGCCTTCGAAGCCTGACTTTTGCAGCTTCTTCAGCCATCTGTAGGCCAGCTCGTATTCGCCGATAAGGGCAAATGTGGCACCAAGCTTGAACTGGTGTTCAACGTGGATTGGATGGATTTTTCCCAGAGAGGCCTTCAAATCTTCAACTTCTTCTGCCTGATTCTGATAGTGGGCAAACACGAGGGCATTACACAGTGCGTGCAGATTGCCAGGGTTCTGCTCCAGTACATCATTCAGGATTTCGCGCGCCTTGACGGTGTTGCCAAGATAGAAATAAGCAAGCGCGAGATTATTGTAGGCAGACCAATATTCTGGGTACTCTTCGATGACTTCATGGAAGATTTCAATCGCCTTCGGAAATTCGCCGGATTCAAGATGATTCCGCGCTTCCTCCTGCTTGACGATCAGGTCATCCTCTTCATAATAGTCCTCATCCATCTCTTCCGCTTCAAGGGTAAGCAGCTCAAGAAGGTCATTCGCATCCTCCGTAAACTCGCCATCCTCGTTCAAATCTAAGTATAAGTTCGCATGCCTGAACGCATCTCTAAATAAGCCCATATGAGCATAGTTATTTGCTAAGAAATAATGGCACTCAGCCATATGTTCATCAAGTTCTTCGAGGATCAAGTGCAAATGACGGTTCGACTCCTGGTACTCCCCCAGCTCCGACTGAACAATCGCCAGCTGGCAAATGATCATCGGTTCGCCGGGCTCAAGCTGCATCGCACGCTTGAAGTACTTTTCAGCCTTCTTGAGCTCCCGTCTATGAAAAGCCTTGACCCCTTTGGTGAAGTAATATTCACCAGTAGGAACGAATGACAGCAATTGTCCCTTTTGCTTCATTGCTTTCGAGTCTTTTCCCATGTAATCCTCCGTAAACGTTATTAACCAAGGTGTCTTTTTTCAGTTTACCTTGTTGTATGCATGACTTGGCTGCTTTTGATTCGGCGCTCAGTTCAATAGCAAGCAGCCGATTAGACAACAGCCTATGGGAATCGCCATTAACTAATGTAGTATAACATACGGACAGACGGTTCGAGAAGATGGCGTTTGGAAAATGTGGTGGCTGGGATGGGGATATTTGGGTTGTGTGCGGCATATTAGGGGATTAGGGTCTACAGATGTCAAAGTAATAAGCAGCACATTGCAGGTCAGGGCATGCCTATGTCCAGGGTAATAGGCAGCACATTGCAGGGTCGGGGTGTGCAAATGTCCAGGTAATAGGCAGCACATTGCAGGGTCAGGGTGTGCAAATGTCCAGGGGGATAGCTGTACATTGCAACGCTGGGACATAAACCTTAAGGGCGAACTGGTAAAAACCGAGCGAAATTTCCAATTCGTCGATATCTTGTATAAATTCGTCGATAAAATTAAATATTCGTCGATATATTTTATTTTTCGTCGATATATTTAAAAATTCGTCGATATCCTCGGATTTTTCGTCGATATATTTTTTTACCTGTAAAATCACTCACTATTTTTCCGGAAAAGAAGGTCCATGATCCCATCACTCAAGCTAAGATACAAGCTTCTCAGTTAAGATCCTTCCTGGCAACAAACAATTTCTCGCCACCACCTCTCGAATTCCTAATCACCATCAGCAACTCCCACTCGATTATTAAAAATCCAGCCAATAATAAAGAAATTAGCAACAGAGTCTGCAGATCCAGCAATATTGCCTTTAAACTCCCTCCATTCCAGGAGAAATACAGGCACGAAATTTTTTCAAGAAAAGAGCTTAAAAAAGCTGCGAGGCTCTTAATCAAACATCATGAACCCTTCGTACCGGACCTTAGATCGATGGACCTCCCCCTGCAAGACATGAGCAAGGGTGTTCAATGTCCTGCATGCAAAGCCTTTGGCATGCAGCATATTCATGGCAGTTGGATTTGCAGAGGATGCGGCAGCGTATCCAAGGATGCACACTTAGACGCATTAAAAGATTACTTCCATCTATATGGAGATTCCATCACAAATAAAGACCTCCGGGATTTCCTCATGGCAGATTCTGCCCCACAGGCTAAAAGGATTCTGCAACCCCTAGAACTTATCTAAACGGGAACCAACAAAGGCAGAGTCTATCGACCTTCAGGTAACTTTTTCTATTAGAAAAACTAAAGAAAAACCCAGCGCAATCCTAGTCAGCGCCGGGTTTCTTCCTCTTATCCAATACTTCCAATACGTTTTTCAGCGGCAGTTTCTGTTCCTGCAGTAGGACCATCAGGTGGTAAAGCAGGTCGGCTGCTTCCCATTTGAGTTCTTCTGGGTCGCGGTTTTTGGCTGCGATGATGACTTCTGCTGCTTCTTCGCCGACTTTTTTCAGGATCTTGTCGACGCCTTTTTCAAATAAATAGGTGGTGTAGGCGCCTTCCGGCATGTCTTGTTCACGGTCACGGATTGTTTTTTCAAGCTCCAGCATCACGGCAAAATCGCTCAATGAGGCTGAGGCATCAGCAGTTTCGCTATTCAGCAGATTCTCTGAAAAACAGCTAACCGCTCCTGTGTGGCAGGCTGGTCCGGCTGGTTCCACAAGAACAACTAATGCGTCGCCGTCACAATCATACTTAATCTCAACGATTTTCTGGGTGTTTCCGCTTGTCGCCCCTTTGTGCCAGAGCTCCTGGCGGGAACGGCTGTAGAACCAGGTCTCGTGTGTTTCCAGTGATTTTCCTAGCGATTCTTCATTCATATAGGCAACGGTCAATACTTCAAGTGTGGAGGCATCCTGCACCACTGCGGGAATCAGGCCGTTGGCGTCAAATTTCAGTTGTTCAAGGTTCATCTCACAATCACTCCTTTGTCGTGGAGATGGGATTTTACTTCTTTTACAGAGGTTTCACGATAGTGGAAAATCGAGGCTGCCAGTGCTGCATCCGCTTTTCCTTCAGTAAAAGCATCGACGAAATGGTCTGCATTGCCGGCGCCGCCTGAAGCGATGACCGGTACGGTAACTGCTTCGCTGACTGCGCGTGTCAGAGACAAATCGAAACCTTTCTTTTCGCCGTCGCTGTCCATGCTTGTCAGCAGGATTTCACCAGCGCCGAGCCTGACTGCTTCGCGCGCCCACTCGATGACCTCCAGCTCTGTCGGCGTGCGGCCGCCATGGGTGTAGACACGCCATGAACCAAGCTCAGGGTCATACTTCGCATCGATGGCAACGACGATGCATTGGGCGCCGAAATAATCAGAGCCTTCAGCGATCAATCCAGGGTTATTGACAGCGGCCGTATTCAGCGAAACCTTGTCAGCACCTGAGCGGAGCATTCTTTTCATATCTTCGAGCGTGTTGATTCCTCCGCCAACGGTGAAAGGAATGGCCAGCTCTGACGCCACTTCCCTGACTACTTCCACCATCGTTTTGCGGCCTTCAACCGATGCGGAAATATCAAGAAATACAAGCTCGTCTGCCCCCTGCTCGTCGTAGAATCGGGCAAGCTCGACCGGGTCTCCGGCGTCGCGCAGCTGGACGAATTGCACGCCTTTTACGACACGGCCATCCTTCACATCCAGGCAGGGGATGATTCGTTTACTCAGCATCGCTATTCCCCACTTCCAGGGCTGATTTTACCGAAAAACGCCCTTCGTAAATCGCTTTGCCGACGATGGCGCCGCTTATTCCGTCTCCATTGAATTCCTTCAATGCCTTCAGGTCATCAAGCGAGCTGACACCGCCGGATGCGATGACATTTTTGCCAGTTTCCAATGCAAGCTGGCGCGTCGCCTCAAGATTAGGACCCGCAAGCGTTCCATCGGTCGCAATATCGGTAAAAATAAACGTCTCGGCTCCTGCTTCGGCAAATCTCTTGCCAAGATCGATTGCGGTAACCTCAGAGGTATTCAGCCAGCCATGTGTCGCGACCATGCCATTTTTCGCATCAAGGCCTATGGCGATTTGCGCACCGTACTTCTTCACCATTTCCTCAGCAAATTCAGGTTCCGATACAGCGATGCTTCCGATGATCACTCTTGTGACGCCATTTTCGAGATAATGATTGATATCGGCTTCAGTGCGGATGCCGCCGCCGATTTGGACTTTAACACCAAGTTCACGGGCAGCCTGGATCACAAATTGATCATTGACCCGTTTTCCATCCTTCGCACCGTCGAGGTCGACCATATGGATCCACTTGGCGCCTTCTTCGGCAAACTTTTTGGCCATTTCATATGGTGAATCGCCGTAAACTGTTTCTTTATCGTAATCACCCTGGAGCAGGCGGACACATTTCCCGCCGCGCATGTCGATTGCTGGATAGATTGTAAAACTCATGAGTTGGCCTTCCTTTCTGCAGCTAGCCCGGCAAAATTGCGGAGCAGCCCCATGCCCATCGCGCTGCTTTTTTCCGGGTGGAATTGCATGCCGAATATATTGTCCCTGCCGACGATGGCCGGCACTTCAACATCATAATAGTCACCGACTGCGACAAGCACGTCCCGGTCGGAGGCTTTTACATAATAAGAATGGACGAAATAAACATAGTCCTCTTCCAGAGAATTCAATAACGGAGACTCTCCGGTCAAACGAAGCTTGTTCCAGCCAATATGCGGAACCTTGTACGCTTCGCCAGCTGCGGACGTGCCGCTGAACCGTTCAACTTTTCCAGGAAGCAGTCCAAGTCCCTGCGTCAAACCGTTCTCGGTGCTTTCCTCGAACAGCAGCTGCATGCCGAGGCAAATGCCAAGAACAGGCTTGCCTGAAGAAGCGAATTCGGTGATGGCTTCCGTTAATCCGGTACTGTTCAGCGAAGCCATTGCATCGCGGAACGAGCCGACACCCGGAACAAGCAGGGCGTCTGCCTGCAAAAGTTCTTCCTTTACTGTTGAGATAAAATATGGCGCATCCAGGCGTTCAAGCGCCTTGCTGACGCTGAACAAATTGCCCATGCCGTAATCCACGATGCCAATCATGTTCATACTTCCTTTCTATATATCGCAGGTTAGAGCATCCCTTTTGAAGATGGCACCCCTTTTACCCGAGGGTCAATCGTCGTCGCTTCATCAAGCGCACGGCCCAATGCTTTAAAAACTGCTTCGATCATATGGTGTGTATTTTTGCCATAATGAACGATCACGTGCAGGTTCATCCTTGCTTCAAGGGCGAGCTTCCAGAGGAATTCATGGACAAGCTCGACGTCGAAAGTTCCAACCTGCTGCGACGGGAATTCCGCGCGCATCTCGAGGTGAGGACGGTTGCTCAAGTCGATTACAACCTGTGCGAGGGCTTCGTCCATTGGTACAAAGGCGCTCCCGTAGCGCTTGATTCCTTTTTTGTCGCCAAGAGCTTCGCGCAGCGCCTGTCCGATGCAAATCCCGATATCCTCTGTTGTATGGTGGCCGTCGACTTCGATGTCGCCCTTTGCATCGACTCTCAAATCAAACTGGCCATGCTTCGCGAATAAATCAAGCATATGGGAAAGGAATGGCACCCCAGTTTCCAATGAGGTTTTTCCTTCACCGTCAATCCCAAATGTTAAATCGATCTTTGTCTCGTTCGTATATCTATTAACCGTTGAGGTACGTTCCATTGATTTTTCCTCCGTTAACCTTTATTTAAGCCTTGTCTCGACGGCTCTCGCATGGGCCTCAAGCCCTTCAAGCCTTGCAAACTCTGCAATTTTTGCGCCATTATCGTTCATCGCTTTTTCACTGTAAAAAATGATGCTCGATTTCTTCTGGAAGTCTTCGACGCTTAACGGACTAGAAAAGCGTGCTGTTCCGTTCGTCGGCAGGACATGGTTCGGCCCTGCAAAATAGTCTCCGACTGGCTCTGAACTATATCGTCCAAGAAAAATCGCGCCCGCATGCCTGATTTTTCCGAGCAGTTCGATTGCGTTTTCTGTCACGATTTCGAGGTGCTCAGGAGCAAGCTGGTTGATGGCTCCTATTGCTTCTTCCAGGTCCTTCGCAACATATATTGCGCCAAAGTCTTCTATTGCTGCAGTGGCGATTTCCTTACGCGGCAGCTGTGAAAGCTGTTTGTGAACTTCACTTTGAACATCCTTGGCAAGACTCCGTGAAGTTGTCACCAAAATCGCGCAGGCCCGCGGATCGTGTTCTGCCTGGGAAAGCAGGTCAGCGGCAATTTCCTCTGCTCTTGCTGAGTCATCTGCAAGGATCCCGATTTCACTTGGCCCGGCAATCATATCAATAGCAACATCCCCGAATACCTCGCGCTTTGCAAGTGCGACATAGATATTGCCCGGGCCAGTGATTTTATCGACAGGCTTGATGGTTTCAGTGCCATATGCAAGGGCAGCGATAGCCTGGGCTCCGCCGACCTTATAGATTTCTTTTACTCCGGCAATGTCCGCGGCAACGAGGACACCTGCCGGGAGTTTGCCGTCCCTGTCCGGCGGTGAAACCATGACGATGCGTTCCACTCCGGCTGTTTTTGCAGGCAGGACATTCATCAGCACAGATGAAGGATATGCCGCCGTTCCGCCTGGTACATAGACGCCGACTGAATCAAGCGGCGTCACCTTCTGGCCAAGCATGGTCCCATTTTCGTCCGTTGTCATCCAGGATGGGCGAAGCTGTTTCTCGTGATAGACCCTGATGTTTGCGGCAGCTTCAGTAATGATATCTACAAGCTTCGGACTGATTAATGTGTAGGCTTCGGCGACTTCCGCCTCCGTCACCCGGAAGTCCGAAAGCGAAACAGAATCGAATTTTTCCGTAAAAGCCGTGACAGCCTGGTCGCCTGATCGCCTTACTTCTGCAATAATTCCCTGGACAGCCCTGCGCTGCTCCTCTGTCCCGCCATCGACGGTCCGTTTCAGCGAGATGCTGCCATCTATATTAATGATTTTCATCAAAAATCAATCCTTTCAAGTCCCTGCTTAGATCACATCGCTCAGACGTTTGATCAGTTCGCTGATCACATCGTCCTTGATCCGGTAGCTGACTGGATTGACAATCAGCCTGGAGGTTACGTTCGTGATCGTTTCATATTCAACAAGGCCGTTTTCCTTCAACGTTCTTCCGGTCGAAACGATATCGACAATGCGGTCGGCGAGGCCGATCAGCGGCGCCAGTTCGATTGAGCCATTCAACTTGATGATTTCGACCTGCTCGCCCTGTTCCCTGAAGTAGGCAGCGGCGATATTCGGATATTTCGTTGCGATTTTCGGGGCAACATCGTTCATTTTCGTATTGGGAAGACCGGCAACAGCAAGATAGCAGCCGCTGATTTTTAAATCAAGCAGCTCGTATACATCCCGTTCCTCCTCAAGCAATACATCCTTGCCGGCAATCCCAAGATCGGCAACACCGTGCTCCACATATGTTGCAACATCCATCGGCTTTGCTAAAATGAAGCGGAAATTCTCTTCTTCCACATCAATAATCAATTTCCTTGAGTCATCAAATTCCGGAGGCAGCTCATAGCCTGCGCGGCGCAGGAGCTCTGCTGCTTCTTCAAAGATCCGGCCCTTCGGCATGGCGATCGTCAATTGATCATTCATTGCGCTCCCCCCTTCCCTATTAAGAAAACAACGTCAGAGAAGGCACTCGAACAGGCATCCAGATTGCGTACAGCGCTGATATCCTGCAGGACGACTTTTTCTCCATCACCACGGCGCTGGGCTGCCAGCTGATACGCTTCCTTCCTCCGTTCAAGGCTGAACAGGATGCATGTCACCGGGTCTGGTCTTCCTAAATCACCGAGGCTTTCCAGCAGCCGGTCGAGCCTGATCGCAAAACCTGTGGCTCCTACCGTTTTTCCGAACTTCTCAAGCAGGCGGTCATAACGTCCGCCATTTCCAATCGGGAAGCCAACCATGCCTGCATATACTTCAAATAAAATTCCGGTGTAATAGCTCATATGGCTGATGATGGTAAGATCGAATTTGATCTTGTCGCTATCGCCGTAATCCTCGATTACATCCCAGAGCAGCTTCAATTCATCCAGCGCCGCTCTGCCCTTCCCGTTTTCAATCAGCTCTGAGGCCTTGCCAATCACTTCGGGACCGCCGCGCAGCTCCAGGAATGCGAGTAGCCTTTGCGAATCGATCGATGACAGCGGCAAGGATTTGACATGCTCACGGTAGCCTACATAATTTTTTTCATATAAAAACTTTCTCAATTCACGGGCGCGTTCTTCGTTCCCAAGGATCTGGACAAATAATTCATTCACAAATCCTACATGGCCCACTGACAGCTGGAATTGCTGCAGCCCGGCTTTTTTTAGCGAGGAAATGGCGATTGCGATCATCTCTCCATCAGCACTGACCGAGTCGTCCCCGATGCACTCGGCGCCGATTTGTTCAAACTCGGCAGGACGCCCGCCTTCCCGCTGCTGGGCGCGGAACACATTTGCCGAGTATGCCAGCCTTAGCGGCACGCTGTCTTTGTAAAGCTTCGAAGCCGCGACCCTCGCGATTGGCGCTGTCATATCAGGCCTTAGCACAAGGGTATGGCCCTGCTGATCTAATAGCTTGAACAGCTGCTGGTCCAGGATGGCCGAAGCATTCCCGACCGTTTCGTAGTATTCAAGTGTCGGAGTCTCGATGAACTGGAAGCCCCATTGCTTCATCTCTTGCTCAATCGAGCCCCGGACCTTGTCCTTCGCTTCATATAATTCTGGAAGTGTATCTCTCATGCCAAGCGGCTTTTCAAACATGAACAATCTGCTCATCAATTTCACCCTCTTCGTTGCTGGTGGTTTTTATCCTTTACCCATTCAGGGAGATTTTAGTTTAAATTATCTAAATCCTTTAGTTCGCTAATATGGTAACAAGATGAAGTTATATGTAGTTTACAGTTCATTCTAGTATCCGTCAACCATTAGCTCTTCATGTTTGCTTTTTAAAAATCAGATGGTTAAAATGGTTGCAACTAAATAGGGGAGGCTGTCAGTCATGAGGATTCTCTGGGATTTGGATGGAACAATTCTTGATTCGTGGCCTACACTGGTCGAAGCATTCACAATCATCGCTAAAAAAGACCTGCAATATGAAGAAGTACTGCCTCATTTAAAATATGGCACGGCGTATGAGTTTTATGGTGTCGACAGAAATAGGGTGAAGGAATTCAGGGAGGTGGAGCGGACGCTGCCTCATGATCGGAAGCCACTTTTTCCTCATGTAAAAAATGTACTGGAAAGTGCCGATGTCAATGTGCTGGTCACCCACAGGAACCGGCGCTCGACCGAGGAGCTGCTGGACCATTGGGATCTTATGCCCTACTTCGAGGAAGTCATCTGCCCGGCAGACGATGGCTATTCTTTAAAACCGGATGTCCATGCGTATCAGTATCTGCATGACCGCTATCAGCTGGACCTCGCAGTCGGCGACCAAAAAACAGACTTGATCCCCGCGAAAAAAATCGGGCTGCAGACATGTTCCTATTGTGAACCTAACGAATATGCGGACCGTACAATTTACTGCTATTCGGATTTTCCATATGGTCGGAAATAAAAAAGCGAAACGGAGCTTGCCCGTTTCGCTTTTTCTGTTTTCCTAATGAGACAAGGGGTAAATAGTCAGCAAGAAGAGGAGGTTTCGATATGGAAAATAATTTTGAGGACAAAATCATCCCTGTTACGTCTGTTGACAGCGGGGATATGGAATCAGTCACGAATGATCTTCATTATTTTAATATCCAGATTGTCAACGTCTGCTTTTTCGGCCAGCCGGGCGACCAGAATGACTGGGTGCTGATTGATGCTGGCATGCCGAGGTCTGCTGAGAAATTGATCCAGGAAGCTGAAAAGCTTTTTGGAAAGAACAATCCACCCAAGGCGATCATCCTTACCCACGGCCACTTCGACCATGTCGGTGCACTTGTCGAACTCGTCGAGCACTGGAATGTCGATGTCTATGCGCATGAAATGGAGCTCCCCTATCTCTCGGGCGTAAAAAATTATCCAGAACCTGATCCTACCGTCGACGGCGGATTGCTGGCAAAGGTTTCGAAGCTTTATCCAAACGAAGCGATCAAGCTTGGCAGCTCAGCAAAAGCACTTCCACTCGATGGGACTGTGCCCGGAATGGAAGGATGGCGCTGGGTGCACACACCGGGACATACACCAGGGCATATCTCCCTTTTTCGAGATTCGGACCGCACCCTGATAGCCGGCGATGCCTTTGTCACCGTGAAACAGGAGTCGCTCTATAAGGTTGTGCTGCAAAAGAAAGAAATCAGCGGGCCGCCCCGCTATTTAACACCTGATTGGGAAGCAGCACGCAAATCAGTACAGGAACTATATGCATTGCAGCCAGCCAGGGCCATTACCGGTCACGGAAGGCCGATGGAAGATGAAGAGCTTGCGGAGAACCTGGATTTGTTGGTAAGGGACTTCGAGAAGATCGCTGTACCGGAGCATGGGAGGTTTGTAGATTGATAAAATGACGTTTACTGTGAGGCGCTTCTTTAAAATCACGCCGGTATATTTTGTGTTCTGTTAAGAACTAATGTTAATCTTCAATCCAGTTGATTGTAGTGGAAGGCGCGCAGACTCCTTCGGGATTTAGCGGGACAGGTGAGACCCCGGTAGAAATGGTCCGAAACCAAGAGACCATTTTTCCCCGGTAGAAATGGTCCGAAAACAAGAGACCATTTTTCCCCGGTAGAAATGGCCCGAAAAAGAGGGGCCATTTTACCCTGCAGGAGTGAAGCGATGAGGAGGCTCACCGCACGCCCCAAGAAGAATTTGATTATGAAAAAGCCGGCAGTTGGGCTTTTTCGTAATTCTTCAGAGGAAAGCGAAGCGCCTGGAACGGAAATCAACGGCATAATTAGGAAAGCACTATTTTTAAAATGGTTACTTTCCGCTTAAAAAGTCCAAATAATAACTAAGATTGCCCTTTTCCGACCACGAAACAGCATCCAATTGTATTACCGCATAAACATACAGGATATAAGAGCCAAGCAATAACAGGTAGTTCACAAGTCTATTTGATGCTGTTTTTAGGACAATGGACCACAATATGTAAACACCAATCGGAAACCCGATGATGACGATCGGCAGGGTGATGACTCCAATGAAGAAAAAGAACATCACGACCGAGAGGACATAGGCAATGACAAAACCAACCATCGCAGCCGCGAATAATAAAATGTACTTTAGATAGCTTTTGGCAAAATCATTCATTTATAAGCTCCTATCTTAAAATTAAACCCACTCAAAAAGCGAAACAGGATCAAAAGATCCCGTTTCGCTTATTTTTGTCCGTAAATCTCGTCATCGGCCCAGCGCTGCTGCAGTTCTTCCTTCGTGTAGATGACCCGCATTGGGTTGCCGCCGACGAAGGCTCCCGCCGGGACGTCCTTGTGGACTAGTGTAGCGGCGGATACGATGGCGCCATCACCGATTGTGATGCCAGGCATGATGGTTGAGTTGGCCCCGATCATGACCTCGCTGCCGATTTTCACTTCACCGAGGCGATATTCCTTGATTAAATATTCGTGGGCGAGGATGGTCGTGTTGTAGCCGATAACCGTATTGGTGCCGACGCTTATTTTTTCAGGGAACATGACATCAAGCATCACCATCAGCGCGAATGATGTCTGGTCGCCTACCTTCATTCTTAAAAAGGTACGGTACAGCCAATTTTTCATGCCGAGGAAAGGTGTGTAGCGCGCTAACTGGATGACGATGAAATTTTTCACGACCTTCCAAAAAGGAACAGTTTTATAAACATGCCAGAGAGAATTTGCACCTTCCACACGGTAACGGGTCGTATCCCTCATGCTATACTCCCAGGATTGGCAGGATGTCGGCCATATTGTCGAGGATGTAATCCGGCTTGTATTGCTCCAGATGCGCTCTCCCCTTGACCGACCAGGAAACGCCAGCTGTCAGTGTGCCGGCATTTTTGCCGCCAAGAATGTCATGGTGGTTATCACCTACCATGATTGCTTGCTCAGGAGTTGATCCAAGCATATCAAGCGCTTTTAAAAGCGGTTCCGGATCCGGTTTGGCCTTTTCAACATGGTCAAGGGCAACGACCACATCGAAAAATTCATCAAGTCCTGTCAGTTTTAAGCCCATTTTCACCACATCCAACCGCTTGGTCGTAACGATGGCAAGCTTGAATTGATTTTCCTTCAGTGTCCGGACCGTCTCATAAACACCCTCGAACCCTTTTACAAGAAGGTCATGGTTGGCGACATTGTATGTGCGGTAGGTTGTAATCATCTCTTCATAGTTTTCCGGGTTAAGAGTCTCGAACGTTTCTTTTAACGTTGGCCCTAAAAACGGAAGGACATCTTCCCGCTGATATTGGCCAGGATAGTATTTTTCCATCGTATGAAGGAAGGATGAGATGATCAGTTCATTTGTGTCAATTAATGTCCCGTCCAAATCGAACAGGACTGTGTCTATTTTATTGCTCATATACTGCTTCCTTTCTTTTTGCGAGTTCTGCGCGGTTCCAGATGAATGCCACTACTATCGTTAATAATATAGCCACACCAAGGCGGATCAATAACAGAGGCAGCACGGGGATTCCGAGCGGAACAAAAATCAATGTATCCTCTACGACGGCGTGGCAGGCAACCAGGAAGATGAACGCAATCGTGACATCCTTTTTGCTGACTCCATCCTCCTGGACGGCCTGGATCATCAAGCCGGCGCCAAAGGCGAGGCCAAACAGCAGCCCGGCAGCAAGCGTTGTTGAGGTGTTCTCCTTCATTCCCAGTGCTCGCGTCACTGGTGCCATCCACTTTGAGAATACATCCAGCCACTGCTTATCCTTCATGATTTGAACGACCATCATTAGCGGGATGACAATCAGCGCGAGCTGGAAAATACCGAGACCTGCTTTTGTAATGCTTTCAAGCAGTATCGGTCCGGCCCCTGTTACCGTTTCTGTTTTAGACGGAATCATTCCGTATTTGGCAAGTTCAGTTCCGCCATTCCAAACAAGGTTGATAACGGCTGCGGAGGTGATCGCAAGTCCAAAACGGACCAGCAGGATGATCCACAATTTTACGCCGACCTTAACTCCCACTCCGGATTCAATGAACATATTGTGCGAAAAGCTCAGCATCACCGCGATGATGAACACTTCTTTTACCGTTAAGTCCAGGGTCAGAATAGCTCCAATGGCGGCATATAGATTAAGAAAATTCCCGAGGACAAGCGGTATCGCTGCATCCCCCGACAGTCCGAGAAGCGACATCAACGGGGTGATCATCTTAATCACCCACGGCAGGACTGGAGTATATTGAAGGATTGAAACGATCAGTGTGACCGGGAAAATCACTTTACCTAGTGACCAGGTCGTCTTCAAGCCAACCAATAACCCCTTTTTCAATGATGAAACCATCGAAGCATCTCTCCCATTTTAATAGCTTGATTCTGTATAATTTTGCAAGAACGTCAACTTAGTTGGCCTGCTCTAAATATTTTACCTTTGAATAGCCTTTTACTCTTCTGAAAATCCATAGTCCGATGGCCACAAGAATAAGTGCGATTGAAATCGTCTGGGCGATGCGAAGTGTATCGGTCAGCATCAGGCTGTCTGTGCGCATGCCTTCGACAAAGAAGCGGCCGATTGAATACCAGATCACATAACTCAGGAAAATCTCGCCGCGGCCCAGGTTAACCTTGCGCAAGGACATTAACAGGATGAAGCCGAGGATATTCCAGATTGATTCATATAAAAATGTTGGATGATAGTACGTTCCATTAATATACATTTGGTTGATGATGAATTCCGGCAGGTGCAGGTTTTCCAGGAATGCCCGGCTCACTTCGCCGCCATGTGCCTCCTGGTTCATGAAATTGCCCCAGCGGCCGATTGCCTGCCCGAGGATCAAGCTTGGCGCTGCAATATCAGCGAGCTTCCAGAATGAAACGCCTCTGGCTCTCGTGAAAAAGTAGGTGGTCGCCACCGCTCCAATCAGCGCACCATGGATGGCGATGCCGCCATTCCAGATTTGCGGAATCTCAGCGGGATACTGGCTGTAGTAATCCCATTGGAAAATAACATAATAAAGTCTCGCCGAAATGATGGCGATCGGAATCGCCCACAGCATCAGGTCAGCAAATATATCCTTCGGCAGGCCGCGTCTTTCCCCTTCGCGCATCGCAAGCCATAAAGCAAGCGCAATCCCTGTTCCGATAATGACCCCATACCAGTGCACCTGAATCGGTCCAAGCGAAAAAGCAATCGGGTCAAGCGGCTGAATAGTCTTCTCCATAACATTTCCCCTTAATCTCTATATTAGTTGGCAATTGGCAAGCAAGCACTTTAGCACTTTAAACCGCCGGGGGTCTGACCCCCGGCGCTTTAACGCATTAATGTGGTGGGGGTCAGACCCCCGGTGCGTTAATGCGTTAATTAGTGTTCGTCGTGGTCGGTGTCATCGATTACGTCTGATAGTCTGTTGGTGAATTGTTCGGCTGCGTTGACGCCCATGCGCTTCAGTCTGAAGTTCATGGCTGCGACTTCGATGATGACGGCCAGGTTTCGGCCTGGGCGCACTGGTACGGTCAGCTTTGTTACGTCTGTATCGATGATTTTCATCGTCACTTCGTCAAGGCCTAGTCTGTCGTAGGATTTCTTTTGATCCCAGATCTCGAGGTCGATGATGAGCGAAATTCGTTTATGGCTGCGTACCGCCCCTGCGCCAAACAGCGTCATGACATTGATGATGCCCAGTCCCCGGATTTCAAGCAGATGCTCGATGAGCTCTGGTGAATTTCCGACCAGAGTTCCGATATCCTCCTGGCGAATCTCAACGCAGTCATCGGCAACAAGGCGATGTCCCCGTTTCACCAGCTCCAGCGCGGTTTCACTTTTACCAACGCCGCTTTTGCCGGTAATCAAAACGCCGATTCCGTAAATATCAACCAGTACACCATGGACGGCAGTTGTTGGCGCAAGCTTGCTTTCAAGATAGTTGGTCAGGTGGCTGGAAAGCCTTGTCGTTTTTTGCTTCGAGCGCAAAACCGGAACGGATTCACGCTCGGCAGCCTCAATCAGTTCAGGCGGGACTTCCATGTCTCTTGTGACGATGATGCCCGGAGTGATGTCGGTACAAAGCTTTTCCATCCGATACGCTTTATCACGCGGATCTAATTTTTCAAAGAATGTCAGCTCTGTTTTTCCGAGAAGCTGCAGACGCTCTGCAGGATAATATTCAAAATAACCAGCGATTTCGAGTCCTGGCCTGGAAATGTCAGTCGTGGTGATCGGCCTGTTGATTCCTTCCTCTCCGCTCACCAGCTCCATATCAAACTTTTTAATGATGTCTTTTGTCCGGACTTTTGGCAAAGAAGTTCCTCCTTTTTAATAACGTATATGGACATGTCAATTTCTGCTTCATAACAATACTTTTTATTTTAGCACTTTTTCACTAATAACCAAATACAACGAGACTAAAAACGGCAATTGTTTTGATACTCCATACACCCACAGGGAGCTATTTGGAAAACGCAAATATATGTGACTGTCAGCTTGATATGCATACCACTTACCAACTGGTACTTACCTTTACACTTAATCCTAATACCACCTATAAAATAATTCAAAAAGGTATAGACAACTATACGTGTACTTGTTATCATCAAATTGTAAGCGAATTCATTTTTGGACTTATTTTTACACTTATCATTATTTATTAAGGGGGAAACACCATGCGTAATGAAGAACGCCTGGCAAGAGAGATACTTGAACAGCTTGGCGGCGCGGGCAATGTTGCAGATGTCGCTTCATGTATGACCCGCCTCCGGGTAAGGCCGGCAGACTACAGCAAAGTGGATATTGCTGCCATCAAGAAAATTGATGGAGTCCTCGGTGTCGTTGAAGAAGAAACACTGCAGATCATTCTTGGACCTGGAATTGTCACCAAAGTCGCAAATGAAGTTTCTGAGATTACCGGGAAAACTGCTAGTCTTGTAGACGAAAGTGATCCGAATCCTTTCGAAGGGCTTGCTGGCCGCACAAAGGATGAATTGAACAAGAAGAACGCAACGCCGTTCAAGCTTTTCCTTAGAAGAATCGCAAGCATCTTCATTCCGCTGATTCCAGCGATCGTCGCTTCAGGTTTGATTGCCGGTATCACAAACGTAATCGTCCGTGCAGGCGGTGACCCTGAATCAGCATTTGTCCAGGTACTTAACCTGATTGGCTGGGGTATCTTCAGTTACCTTGGTGTTTTCGTCGGTATCAATACAGCACGTGAATTTGGCGGCTCTCCAGCATTGGGCGGCGCAGCAGGTATCCTGCTCATCAACCCGGGACTCGCGAACATCACATTATTCGGTGATGCACTCGTTCCTGGCCGAGGCGGTTTAATTGGCGTCATGCTTGCCGCTGTATTCATTGCTTTCCTTGAAAAACGCATCCGTAAATTTGTTCCGTCATCATTGGATATCATCATCACTCCTACTCTGGCATTATTGATCACGGGTGTTGCGACATTATTCGTGCTTCAGCCAGTCGGCGGATTCATTTCCGACCTGATCACAAAAGGATTGCTTGGCATCCTTGATGTAGGCGGCGTCGTTGCCGGTCTTGTGTTGGCAGGAACGTTCCTTCCTCTTGTAGTTACTGGTTTGCACCAGGGTTTAACGCCTGTCCATATGGAATTGATCAATTCAATCGGCGATGACCCTCTGCTTCCAATCCTTGCAATGGGTGGCGCTGGCCAGGTCGGTGCGGCATTCGCCATTTACTTCAAGACTAAGAACGAACGCTTGAAAAAGGTCATCAAAGGCGGTCTTCCAGTAGGTATGCTTGGAATCGGCGAACCGTTGATCTTCGGTGTCACCCTGCCGCTTGGCCGTCCGTTCATCACAGCATGTCTCGGCGCAGCTGTCGGCGGTGCTTTCCAGGCATTCTTTAAAATCGCGACGATCGCGATCGGTGTTTCTGGTATCCCGCTTGCCTTCCTTGTGCATACAAACCAGATCCTTCTTTACCTTCTTGGCCTGTTAATCGCTTATGTGTTCGGCTTCATCTTCACATGGACGTTTGGCTTCAAGGACGAAATGGCAAAAGATATCTAAATAGAATGATAGTCTCTCGCTCCCTGTCCAGCAACGGCAGGGCCGGGAGCTGCATAACGAAGGAGGAGAGTTGCTTTCCTCCTTTCTTTATTTCTATCAAGCTTTAAATCTTTTATTTCGGGAGTGTTAGACTTGCTGGGATTATCCGTTTATTTAAAAAAAGAACTCCGTGCCCAGAATGCGGCATGGATTGAAAAAGCGGCACAATATGGCTTGAAGTCAATTTTCACCTCCCTCCATATCCCTGAAGATAATCCTGCTGATTATAAAGAGCTTTTACAGGAGCTGGGCGCTCTGGCGAAAGAGCATCAGATGGAGCTGATGGCTGATGTTTCCCCGCGCTCCCTGGGTTTCCTCGGATTGGATTGGGACAGCTATGAGAAATTGCTTGACTGGGGCCTTGCCGGGATCCGGGCTGATTATGGTTTTACAACGGAACAAATCGTTTCACTGTCGCAAAAAATGAAAATCGGCATCAATGCGAGTACGGTGACGAAAGAGGAACTCTTAACCTGGCTGGATGCCGGGTTAAAAGCTGAAAATGTCGAGGCATGGCATAATTTTTACCCGCGTCCTGAAACCGGGCTGGACAAGGCCTTCCTAATAGAAAGAAATCAGATGTTCCGTGAGATGGGGATTACGACGATGGCGTTCATCCCGGGAGACAAGGATTTGCGCGGACCCGTGTTCGCCGGCCTGCCTACTCTCGAGGAGCACCGCGAACAGCTCCCTCATATTGCAGCTGCAGACTTAATGTTTTCTTGTTTTACAGATAAAATATTGATTGGCGACCTCACAGTTTCGGACGAACAGCTGGAGTCGCTGGCGCTTTTGGGAAAAAAAATCATTCCGCTCCGCATCGAGTCATCGGACTGGTCGCAGCCTGAATGGCTCAATAAGACCCTGACAAATCGGATGGATCCTGCCCGGGATGTCATTCGGGCGGTGGAATCCCGTTCCTTCGCCTCAAATGGGGACAAGCAGCACCCGCCTGAAAACCAGCTGGAAAGAATCCGCGGGACTGTTACGATTGATAATGAGCTGTACGGTAGGTATGCAGGCGAGCTGCAAATCGCAGTGAACGATCTGCCGCGGGATGAAAAAGTAAATTGCATTGGTAAAATAATCGGCGAAGACCTTCCCCTCCTTTCTTTTATCAAGGCAGGCGGAAAATTTCAATTTATTGTGAGGGATTGACATGAATATCGCAAAGCTTAATACAGAACAGCAAAATCCGAAAACAATGAATATAGACTTGATGACGACAGAAGAAATCATTACCGTGATCAACCAGGAGGATACCCTCGTTCCGAATGTGATCGCAAGGCAGGTTCCGAATATTTCGGAGGTCGTCGACAAGATCGTCGCGGCCTTTAAACAGGGCGGAAGGCTGATTTATGTTGGAGCCGGAACCTCCGGACGTCTCGGAATCATCGATGCTTCTGAATGCCCGCCAACCTATGGCACAGATCCGGGCATGGTAGTCGGAATCATCGCCGGCGGAAAGGAAGCGATGACCGAAGCCATCGAAGGTGTCGAGGACGATAAGCAGCAGGGCCAGACCGATATGAAGGAAATTTCATTATCTGCAGAAGACATTGTGGTCGGAATCGCCGCAAGCGGGCGCACTCCTTATACAATAGGAGCCCTGGAATATGCCAATAGCATTGGAGCAGTAACCGTTTCTGTCGTCTGCAGCAAGGACTCAGAGATGGAGAAGATTTCTGGCCATACGATTGCAGCGGTAGTAGGTCCCGAAGTCGTTACCGGATCAACGCGGATGAAAGCAGGGACTGCCCAGAAATTGATCTTGAACATGCTCTCCACCGCATCGATGATCAAAATGGGTAAAGTATACGGAAACCTTATGGTAGATGTTCAGATGACGAATGAAAAGCTGCATAAACGCGCAGTCAATATTGTCAAAATGGCGACCGGTGCTTCAGATGAGGAGGCAGCAGCAGCAATCAAGGAGCAGAACAACAATACGAAAGCCGCAATCCTGCAAATCATCACCGGTTTGAAGGCTGATGGAGCAAAAGAACTCCTGGAAAAGCATAATGGCTATCTTCGCGAGGCAATTGCAGAGCATTATAAAGGTTAATCGTCATGTTTTTATAAGCGGAGAATGACTCCGTTTTTTACCTGTATATACCATATGGTGCAGTAGAGTTTTCTAGCAGAAGTGGTATAGACAACCCCATACTGGTACAAGTATAATGTAAGTGTAGAAGCAGAAGATAAAAAACAGGTGATAAATATGAAAGATTTATTGTTGATAAATTCTAGAGTATTGACGGAAGCTGGTATTACTGAAAAAGGGTATATCCATATTAAGAATGGAAAAATCGAAGATATTGGCAGTCTATCCTCCTTGCCAGCATATACAGAGCAGACAGCGGAAGTTGTTCAGCTGAATGAGAAGAACACAATTGTTCCTGGATTCATCGATGTCCATATCCACGGTGCTGGAGGGGCAGATACGATGGATGCCACAACAGAGGCTCTGAATACGATGGCCTCAATCCTGCCTCAGGAAGGGACAACCTCCTTCCTGGCGACAACCATTACACAGGAGCAGGAAGCCATTTTTAAAGCATTGGAGAATGCTGCTGACTTCATCAGCCAGCACAATGCCGCTGGCAAAGCTGAAATCGTCGGCGTCCATCTGGAAGGTCCTTTCATCAATGAGGTTCGAAAAGGCGCGCAGCCAGCTGACCATATCATCGCCCCGGATATTGAACTGTTTGCAAAGATGCAAGATGCATCTGGGAACCATATCCGGCTTGTGACAATGGCTCCAGAAATGGAAAACGGCTATGAATTCATCAGCTATTTAGCTGCAAACGGAGTTATCGCTTCGCTTGGGCATACAGACGCAACATACAGCCAGATGGCAGAGGCTGTGGAAGCTGGCGCTACCCATGTGACCCACCTTTTTAACGGAATGCGCGGAATGCATCATCGTGACCCTGGAGTCGCCGGCGCTGCATTGCTTTTTGATGAACTAAAAGTGGAAATCATCGCTGATGGAATCCATGTGGTTCCTGAGATGGTCGATTTATCGGTCCGTGCCAAGGGTACAGACGGCATTATTTTGATAACAGATTCAATGCGGGCTAAATGCCTGAAGAATGGAATATATGACCTTGGCGGCCAGGAAGTCAATGTGGCAAATGGCAAAGCATTGTTAGCTGACGGAACACTGGCAGGAAGCATCCTGAAGATGAAGGATTCATTGAAGAACATGATGAAGTTTGCTGGCATTTCACTTGAAGAAGCGGTGAAGCTGGCAAGTGAAAACCCGGCCAGGCAGCTTGGGATATACGACCGCAAAGGAAGTATTGCTGTTGGCAAGGATGCCGACCTGGTCGTACTGGATGAAAACAGCGATGTTGCCATGACGATTTGCCGGGGCGGAATCAGTTATAAGCGTGACACGACTTCCCTATCTTAAGTTAAGAGGTGATAACGTTGAAACTCATTCGAACAAGCAGCTACGAGGAGCTGAGCCAGAAGGCGTCAGACCAGATCATCTCCAAACTCCAATCAGACCCTAAGCTGAACCTTGGGCTTGCGACCGGAAGCACTCCCACCGGCCTCTATAAAAACCTGATACATGACCATAAAAAAAATCAGACTTCATACAAGCAGGTTAATACCTTTAACCTGGATGAATATATCGGGATCTCAAAGAAAGACCCTAACAGCTACCATTATTTCATGTGCGAAAACCTGTTCAATCATATCGATATCCCGCTTGAGCAGACACATATACCGGATGGCACTGCCAATGATTTAGATGAAGAATGCACACGCTATGAACAATTCATCAAGGAGCATGGCGGGATCGATTTGCAGATTCTCGGGATTGGGCAGAATGGGCACATTGGCTTTAATGAGCCTGGAACCTCCTTTGCCAGCAGGACGCATATCATCCAGCTGGCAGACAGTACCCGCAAAGCCAATTCCAGATTCTTTGACTCCCTCGAAGATGTGCCGACTCAGGCAATCACAATGGGAATCGCTTCAATCATGGAAAGCAAGGAAATCTATCTGCTCGTATCCGGCGCAGGCAAGGCTGAAGCGCTCGCCCGATTAATGAATGGTGATTTAAGTGAGGACTTCCCTGCTTCCGTCTTGAAGAAGCACCCTAACGTTACGATTTTCGCAGATCAGGAAGCTCTAGCGTTATTATCATGAACTGAACTCCCTAAATGATTTTATGGGAGTTGCTTAAAAGGAAATTCTGTTTTCAGTCAGGAGAATAGCCAATGATTGATAAAAATTCACCAATACCAATTTACCACCAGCTCGAGGAGTATATCAAAGCTCAAATCGAGAGCGGCGAGCTCCAGCCTGATGAAACCATCCCTTCTGAACGTGTCTATGCAGATATGTTCCAGATCAGCCGGATGACGATCAGGCAGGCACTGACGAACCTGGTTAATGACGGCTATTTATATCGCCAGAAAGGCAAAGGTACGTTTGTCAATAAGAAGAAGGTTGAGCAGAGACTGCAGGGCCTGACCAGCTTTACGGAGGACATGCGGGAGCGCGGCTTTACACCAGGCAGCAGGCTTGTATCATTTGAGATCATTCCTGCTGGCAGGGAAATTGCCGATCGTCTCAGGCTGAGCGAAAATACGCCGGTATATGAGATCAAGCGGGTGAGGCTGGCAGATAATGTGCCGATGGCGCTGGAAACTACGTATCTTCCTGCAAATCTTGTGAAAGGTTTGACTGAGGAAATCATCAACCAATCACTCTATCAATATATCGAAGAAAAACTCAATCTGGTCATCCATGAAGCGACCCAGCAGATTGAAGCTTCCGTCGCCAAGGATCAGGAGCTCCGCCTTTTGGAAATCGAAAAAGGCTCACCTGTCCTGCTGATTCTTCGCACATCCAGCCTTCAGGACGGAACACCTTTCGAATTTGTAAAATCCGCCTATCGAGCGGACCGCTACAAATTTGTCCACACCATGCAAAGATCATAACCATGTGCAGATAAAGATGCAGATTGTAAGGGGCCAGCTCCCTTCCTTCTGTATCTTTTTTCTGTTTAAGGACCGACAATCCATGTCGAAACAGCAAGAGAAATAAACTTATTTCCACGGAAATAATCGAAACCCTGTCGAACCCCCCGCTTCGCCCCATTAACGCACTGGGGGTCAGACCCCCACCCCTTCACCGCGGTACAGCGCCGGGGGTCAGACCCCCGGCGCTGTACCGCGGTGAATTACTGGGATAGAATATGTATTAATACCGATAATTGAAGGGGTGGATTGGATTGCTTAAGAATTTTCCTGTTGAAGAGGATGAGAAGCGGCGGATGATTGGGGAGATCCAGGATTATTTCCTGAATGAGCGCGGCGAGGAGCTTGGGGATTTGGCGGCTTTGCTGATGCTTGAGTTTTTTGCAGATAAGCTAGCACCAAAGTTTTATAACTATGGGATTCAGGATGCTCATGAGTTTATGTCCCAGCGGCTTGAAGATATTTTCGAGCTTAATAAGTAGGCTTGGTTATCATCTTTGGTCCATTTAGGGTAAGCCGCTATGTCCTTTTTCCTCCTTTGGTCATATATATACTGTGTAGGAAAATCTTAAACGGAAGGTGTGAATGACGACATGAAGATCATGCTTGATGCTGGGCATGGCTATAACACCCCGGGTAAGCGAAGTCCTGACGGAATGAGAGAATATGAATTCAACCGGGCAGTGGCAAACTATGCAAGAGACCTGCTGGCCAACTATCAGAATGTGACAGTTTATTTTTCTCACTCCGACCAGGAAGATGTTCCGTTACAGGAAAGGACAAACAAGGCAAATCGCCTCAATGTGGATATATTCGTTTCCATCCATGCCAATGCATTCGGCAGCGGCGGCTGGAATAATGCCGGCGGAATCGAGACATATGTATATCCCTCGAGGCCTCCTGTAGCCTATCAGCTGGCCCAAAAAATCCAGCGCAATCTCGTGCTCTCCACTGGATTGGAGAACCGGGGAGTCAAAACGGCTGACTTCCATGTCCTCCGAGAAACAAAAATGGACGCAGTACTTGCTGAATGCGGATTCTATACAAACCGCGAAGAGGTTAAACTGCTCCGCTCAGAAACCTACCGCAGAACCGTTGCCGAGGCTATTGTAAAATCGCTTGCCGATCAGTTCGGCCTTAAGCCGAAAGCGAAATCCGTTACCGGGAACACTGCTTCCGGCACAACAACTGCCAAAGCAACGGCAGCCCCAGCCCCAACTTCCCGGAAACCGGCTTCCCCCAAAAGGAATGGCAGCCTCTTCAAGGTACAGGCTGGCGCATTCGAGGATGAGGCGAATGCTAAGGAACTGGCGGAACGGCTGCGCAAAGCCGGGTTTGACGCGTTTATTGATACAGAGTGACAATAGCAAAATACCTGTTTGCTAAAAATCGCAAACATAATTAAGGCCGGCACATCTAATTGCCGGCCTTCTTCATTATTTATTTTTGGATTCTTTGAAAACAGTATTCTGGATAATCAGATTCGCTACTGACATGATGATCGCTGTCAGCAGCGCCATGCCAAAACCGGCGATCTCAAATGAGCTTCCCATCAGGCTGTCTGTCAGCATCAAGGTGATTGCGTTGATGACAAACAGGAACAATCCAAGGCTGAGTACCGTTACCGGCAGTGTCAGCAAGATCAGGATTGGCTTCACCAGTATATTCAGGATTGAAAGAATGAAGCTTGCTCCAAGCGCTGCGCCAAAACCGGATAGGTAAATTTCATTTTCAAAAAAGCCTGCCAGTGCTATAAAGAGAACAGCATTGATCACAATTCCGAGCAGCCACCTCATCCTTAATAGCCTTCCCTGTTCGATAGTACAAAAACAAACACTAAGTATAAAATCGCCATTGGCATCAATCCTGTGCTGAACAGCAGGATGACGAACAGGACCCGCAGCAGGGTGGCATTGATTCCAAAGGATTCAGCCAGCCCTCCGAGTACACCTGCGAGCATTCTATTTGTCCGTGAACGAGTTAATTTCATGTCTAACACCTTCCTATTTTTCTATATGGACTCCCGCCGTTTTTTTCACTGCGATGGAGCCTGTCTTTGTATCTGCATACAGTCTGACAGCATGCTGGCTGCCGTCTGCCGGCTTGAAGCGCAGCGTTTTTTGGACCATATCGCTTTTCTCTTCGACCACCTGTATACCATCAAGTTCAATGCTGAAGCTGCCAAGATTGGATTTCAGCTCCCCGCTTGCCGGCGTCTTTTCTGGCAGGAAAAGGTCGATGCTGCCGGTTGTCGCCTTCAGTTCGGCATTTTCACAATCCTGATTATTGACCGTGCATGTAAGGTTTCCATTGAAGGACTGCAAATCCACTTGCTTGAAGTAACCGTCGGCCTTGATGGCGCCATTGATCGTTTCGGCCTCCAGGTCCCTCACTGCGCTTCTGTGGATTCCAATTTGGCCGTTAGCTGTCTCAGCCTCAAGCTTGCCGCACTCAAGCCCCTCGAGCAGTACCTTTCCGTTTGCTGTTTTCGCACGGCAATCCTTTACATTTAAGTTTTCACCTTGTATCGAACCATTAAACAATCTGATGCGGATATTTTCATAATCTTCCCTTGGAATATGAACCACTGCATCGACCTTCATCCACTTTTGCTGGATGGAGAATCGCAGTTTCTGCCCTTCGATTGCAAACACGGCATCCTCAAGGAATTTCCGGCGTGCTTCATCCTGATTCTCGACGCGATAAACCTTTGCGCTGCACTCAATTCGGACATCCTTTTGCTCCCATGGGATTACATTTACGGATCCATTTGCAATATCAATATCCACCTGGTTCAGGTATGCATCGCCCTGCTGGAAAATATGGGTGATATCCACAGATTGGCCGAAATTCAAATCGAGGTCAAGGTCTTTGATTTTTTTGAAGGCAGTATCGACAAAATCAAGCACCTTATCTTTTACGGAATTCATTTTGTGAGTACTGAAGTCATCCTTCTTTGCTTCTTCAAATTTTACCGAGGTAGACAGAGCCGTCGTTTCGGGCTTGGCATTCCCCTTTTCCAGCTCCTCAATTAAAAACAATGCTTCATCCACCGTCATTTTGCCGTCCTCGACAAGCTTTAAAATCCGTTTCCGTTCTTCCTTCATACAGCATCCTCCTCATCTTATATCTTTAAATTAAGCACCTTTACACCTTTAACTATATTCCAGATTAAAACAATTAAGCTCAAAAGAACCATGAATATGGCACTTGAAAACAGCAGGATTGGAAAACCGCCTGATCCTTGGGTGATATCCAAAAACACTCCAAGCAGAACCAATGGCAGCGGTATCAGCGGAATGAGATGCGAAAATAAAGCTTTTTTTGCATGATTCTTTACCTCCAGGTCCTCTGAAGCAAAATAAGCGACCAGGGGAAATAAGATGCCGGCAAACATGACACTGAAATAGCAAAGCGCAGACAGTATGCGTTTCGTCTCCATCCTTTTCAACTCCTTAGCAAGTAATACGCTGCAGAAGCCGGGAAGTTTCATTTCTTTCTTATTTATGTTCGACAAATGAATTGCAAACCCTGTACAGAGATCTGAAAGTTCCTTGAACAAAAAATATAGGTATTTCCACTATTTGCTTATTTAAAACAAACTACTAAAATATTATTCTGTAAACATAGAGAAATATTACTGTAACATTTGTTAAAATACATACGTCATTATTGATGAAAATCATCAAGAATAATTCAGCGAGGGATGCAAAGTGGCAAGTTTGAAAAAGAAAACAGCAAAATGGTGTGTATTAATCTGTATGATTGGCGGCCTTGTTACTTCTACCTCTGCCGTTGCCAGCCAGCCTGCGAATAAAAAAATCCAGGTCCTAAGCCCGCCTGGGGAAATGGAATATGCAACGGGCCGGACAGCACAAATGTTAAAAACAGCAGATTCGAATTCTCCAAGATTCGCAGTCGAAACTCCATCAGTTCCTTCTAATGAAAAAACGGTTTATCTCACCTTCGATGATGGCCCACACAAGGTCTCCGATCAGATTCTAGAATTGCTTGATGAGTATGATGCGAAAGCCACATTCTTTATGCTTGATGGAAATATGAAAGATTTTCCCGAGGCAGTTAAAAAAATGGCCCAGCAAGGACACAGCCTTGGGGCACACGGAGTAACGCACGATAAAAGTAAAATCTACCAGTCGCCGCAAACAGTTGTAGCAGAAATGAAACAGACACTGGACACGATCAAAGAAATTACAGGAATAGACTCCGATTTAATCCGCACCCCATACGGAAGCGCACCATACATGAAAGAGCCCTATAAAAAGGCAGTTGCCGATAAAGGCTATCAAATGTGGGATTGGAGCATCGACAGCAAGGACTGGTTCTACCGGGATAAAAGATTGGTCGCGAATACCATCGCCCAGGTAGAAAAGCATACAGACAAACAGGAACCGCTTGTCATCCTCCTTCATGAAAGAGAAGAAACTCTTCTGCAGCTCCCGGCTTTGCTGAATTATCTAAAGGAACATGATTATCATTTCGAGGCGCTGAATCCAGCTATGGAGCCGATCCATTTGAAGTGATTGGTGGTTTATAATATAAAAATTAGAAATAGGCCCAGGGCTGCTAAGCTTGCGGGCCTGTTTTAGTTTTTTTCGGAGGAGGTACTCATAGGTTCAGACCAATATTTCATTAATTCTGCCGCTTTTTTGCCTAAGGATCCGCAAATATGCCGTTTGTTTCCGCTACTTTTTTTCGAAATTCCGCAGCTATTTTTTTCGAAATTCCACAACTATACCTTTCGATTTTGCAGCCTTTTATTGAATATCTTGCGTTTCCGCAGCTTATTTTTTTCAAAATTCCACTACGATACACCTTTCGATACCGCAGCTTTCTTTAAGATTCCGCAAAAACGTCCTTCGATTCCGCAAATTTATGTCGAAATCCCGCAAATTCCCCCTTCAATTCCGCAAAACTTTATCGAAATCCCGCAAACTGGAAAAAACACATGATTTTTTCCAATTCCAACAGAAGCAGCAACATCCAAATACCACAAAAAAATAACTCTCCCCTCATTAAAGGGAAGAGTTATTCCAAATATTAAGCATTGCTCGTGCTTTTTTCCTTTTCGGTGATATCCTTCTTCATCCGTAAGGAATCGCGTTCAAGGATTGGTTTCAGGTATTTGCCGGTATATGATTCTGGAACCTCGGCTACCTGTTCAGGCGTTCCGGAGGCGACAATCGTACCGCCGCGGTCTCCGCCTTCTGGCCCTAGGTCGATCAAATAGTCGGCTGCCTTGATGACATCAAGATTGTGCTCGATAACCAAGACGGTATCGCCATTCTCAACAAGCCGCTGAAGGACAGCGAGCAGGCGGGCGATGTCATCGACATGAAGTCCAGTTGTCGGTTCATCGAGGATATACAGCGTCCGGCCGGTTGAGCGGCGGTGCAGCTCGGATGCCAGCTTGACGCGCTGCGCTTCCCCTCCGGAAAGGGTCGTGGCAGGCTGGCCAAGGGTGATATAACCAAGGCCCACATCATAGATTGTCTGCAGCTTGCGGGCAATCTTCGGAATGTTGGCGAAGAACTCGACAGCTGCTTCCACCGTCATATCAAGGATATCGGAAATATTTTTACCTTTATACTTAACTTCCAGCGTTTCACGGTTGTATCTCTTGCCGTGGCAGACCTCGCAAGGGACATAAACATCCGGCAGGAAGTGCATTTCGATTTTGATGATTCCGTCGCCTCTGCAGGCTTCACAGCGTCCGCCCTTCACATTGAAGCTGAAGCGGCCCTTCTTATAGCCGCGGACCTTCGCTTCATTCGTTGAAGCAAATACATCACGGATATCATCGAATACTCCCGTGTAGGTTGCCGGGTTGGAACGAGGTGTACGGCCGATCGGCGACTGGTCGATATCGATGACCTTGTCGAGCTGCTCGACACCTTTGATTTCCCTGTACTCACCAGGCTTGCTTTTGGCACGGTGGATCTGCATTGCCAGTGATTTATGAAGAATTTCATTGATCAGCGTACTTTTACCGGAACCGGATACTCCTGTAACAGCCATGAACGTTCCAAGGGGGAATTTCACATTCACGTTGCGAAGGTTGTTTTCCTTCGCCCCTTTAATTTCGATGAAACGTCCATCCGGCTTGCGGCGCTCAATCGGCAGCGGAATGAATTTTTTTCCGGATAGGTATTGGCCTGTCAGCGAGTTTGGATCGTCCATCACTTCTGCAGGCGTCCCCTGAGATATAATTTCCCCGCCGTGGACACCTGCTCCAGGGCCGATATCGATCAGATAATCTGCTGCCAGCATCGTATCCTCATCATGCTCGACGACAATCAGCGTGTTGCCGATGTCGCGCATGTTTTTCAGCGTGTCGATCAGCCTGTCATTATCCCGCTGATGGAGACCGATGGACGGCTCATCGAGGATATACAGAACGCCTGTCAGGCGCGAACCAATCTGGGTGGCGAGCCTGATACGCTGTGCTTCACCGCCGGACAGCGTACCAGCAGAACGGCTGAGCGTCAGATAATCCAGTCCAACGTTGATCAAGAAGCCAAGACGCTCCGTAATTTCACGGAAAATCATGTTGGCAATCTTCATTTCTTTTTCTGAAAGCTGCAGGCTCTGGAAAAATTGGTGGGCTTCCTCAACTGATAACCTGGTAACCTCGCCAATATGGCGTCCGTCGACCAGGACAGCGAGGCTTTCGCGCTTCAGCCTGTAGCCTTTGCATGTCGGGCAGGCATGCTCGCCCATGTACTTTTCCATCTGCTCGCGGATATAATCTGAGCCGGTTTCTTTATAACGACGCTCAACATTTTTGAGCACACCCTCGAAAACGATGTAGTTTTCCCGGACTTGTCCAAAGTCATTTTGATAACGGAAATAAATCCGATCCTTGCCTGAACCATAAAGTATCTTATCCATCTGGTTATCGGGCAGGTCTTTTACCGGAACATCCATGTCGATTCCGTAATGGTTGCAGATCGCTTTAAGGAGCGATGGATAATATTGTGAGCTTGTCGGCTCCCATGGGGCAATTGCATTTTGGTTCAGTGTCAGGTCCTTGTTAGGAATGACAAGATCAACGTCAACCTCAAGCTTCGCACCTAAACCGTCACATTCAGGGCAGGCGCCGAAAGGACTGTTGAATGAGAACATCCTTGGCTCCAATTCACCGATTGAAAAGCCGCAAATCGGGCAGGCATGATTCTCGCTGAACATCAATTCTTCTTCTCCCATGACATCAATCAGGACATTGCCTTCACCAAGTCTCAAGGCTGATTCAAGGGAGTCAGCAAGACGGGCAGCAATTCCTTCTTTGACAACAATCCTGTCAACGACGACTTCTATCGAATGCTTTTTATTCTTCTCAAGCTCGATATCATCACCAATGTCATACATTTCACCATCAATCCGGACGCGAACATAGCCCTGCTTCTTCACATCTTCAAGCACCTTGACATGTGTCCCTTTGCGGCCGGATACGAGTGGTGCAAGGATTTGCAGCTTCGTCCTTTCCGGATATTCAAGCAGACGGTCAACCATTTGCTCGATTGTCTGTGAGGAAATTTCAATATTGTGCACCGGGCAGACCGGGCGTCCTACCCTGGCAAACATCAGACGCAAATAATCATAGATTTCTGTCACTGTCCCAACTGTGGAACGCGGATTCCGGCTCGTCGTTTTCTGGTCGATCGAGATTGCCGGGGACAATCCTTCAATTGTATCGACATCCGGCTTATCCATCTGGCCAAGGAATTGGCGCGCGTACGCCGATAAGGATTCGACGTAGCGGCGCTGTCCTTCCGCATAGATGGTATCGAATGCCAGAGAGGACTTCCCTGAACCGGAAAGCCCTGTCAGCACCACAAGCTTATCTCTCGGAATGGTGACATCTATGTTTTTTAAATTATGGGCTCTGGCGCCTTTAACGATCAATTTATCCATAGCCATGTTATCGTCATCCTTCCGCTTTCAACTCAAGTATGAGGTCACGCAGCTCGGCAGCCCGTTCGAAGTTGAGTGCCTTCGCCGCTTCCTTCATTTCTTTTTCCATATTTAAGATTACTTGCTCGCGATCTTTCTTGTTCAGTTTCTTCAGGCCTTCTGCCGGGCTGTAATCTTCTTGCTCCTCGGCAGCAATCGTTGCACGAATGACGTCTCGGATTGCCTTCTGGATCGTCTGCGGGGTGATGCCATGCTTCGCATTGTACTCTTCCTGAATCTCACGGCGCCGCTTCGTTTCGCTGATTGCTTTTTCCATTGAATCGGTCATCCTGTCTGCATACATGATGACATGTCCGCGTTCGTTCCTCGCTGCACGCCCGATTGTCTGGATCAGTGACCGCTCGGAACGGAGGAAGCCTTCCTTATCCGCATCAAGGATGGTGACAAGGGAAACCTCAGGGATGTCGAGCCCCTCCCTCAGCAGGTTGATGCCGACGAGGACATCGTATTTTCCGAGCCGGAGCTCACGGATAATCTCGATCCGTTCAAGTGTCTTGACCTCTGAATGCAGGTACTGTACCTTGATTCCGATTTCCTTCAGGTAATCTGTGAGATCCTCGGACATTTTTTTCGTCAATGTCGTAACGAGGACACGTTCATTGCGTTTGACACGGTCCTGGATTTCGCCGATCAGGTCATCGATCTGTCCTTCGATCGGCCTTACATCAATAGTCGGGTCAAGCAGACCGGTCGGACGGATGATCTGCTGGACCATTTCAGGAGTATGCTCCAATTCATATGGGCCAGGAGTAGCCGAGACAAAAATCGCCTGGCTGACATGCTCTTCAAATTCTGCGAACGTCAGCGGGCGGTTGTCCATCGCCGATGGCAGACGGAAACCGTGATCGACAAGCACCTGCTTACGAGCCTGGTCACCATTAAACATTCCCCTTATTTGCGGCAATGTAACATGCGACTCATCGACAACAATCAAAAAGTCATCCGGGAAATAGTCGAGGAGCGTATAAGGAGTTGCTCCTGCAGGCCTTAACGTCAAATGGCGCGAATAGTTCTCGATACCAGAACAGAAGCCCATTTCACGCATCATTTCCAGGTCATATCTTGTGCGCTGCTCAAGCCTCTGGGCTTCCAGGAGCTTTTCCTCAGCACGGAGCACTTCAAGGCGCTCTTCCAGCTCTTTTTCAATATTCTCGATCGCAATCCGCATTTTTTCTTCGCGGGTAACGAAGTGGGATGCCGGGAAAATCGCGACATGGTCGCGTTCGCCGATAATCTCGCCGGTCAGCGCATCCACCTCGCGGATGCGGTCGATTTCGTCACCAAAAAATTCGATCCTCATGCAATGTTCATCACGGGATACCGGGAAGATTTCCACGACATCGCCGCGGACTCGGAAAGTACCGCGCTTGAAGTCGATATCATTCCGCTCATACTGCACATCGACGAGACGGTGCAATAATTTATTGCGCTCGATCTCCATTCCTGTCCTCAAGGAAACAACCATGTCCCGGTATTCGTCTGGATTACCGAGGCCATAGATGCAGGATACACTGGCGATGATGATGACATCCTTGCGCTCAAACAGGGAAGATGTCGCCGAGTGGCGCAGCTTATCGATTTCATCATTGATGCTCGCATCCTTCTCGATGAAGGTATCCGTCTGCGGCACATAGGCCTCAGGCTGATAATAATCGTAGTAGCTGACAAAATACTCGACAGCATTGTTCGGGAAAAACTCCTTGAACTCACTGTAAAGCTGTCCAGCCAGTGTTTTGTTATGGGCGATGACCAGCGTCGGTTTGTTGATTTCCTTGATCACATTGGAAATCGTAAACGTCTTGCCCGTTCCTGTAGCCCCGAGAAGCGTCTGGTGCTTCTTGTTTTCGCGAACGCCTTTTACCAGCTCTGCAATCGCCGCAGGCTGGTCTCCCTGAGGGGAATATTTTGAGACTAATTCAAATTGGTCCTTCACAGAAAAGCCTCCTGTAAAATTTATTTCAGCTTCGCCCTTTTCGTGTTTTTTCCGGACACGAAAAAAAGCTTTCATCTATATAAGTCTTTCACAGTTGTCAAAAAGTCATATCCTCATTCTACCACAAAGCATGCAAAACAAACCAACAAAAAGCGAACAAACATTCGAATTTAAATTTTTCCTGGCAGCGAATGGTGCAGAAGCCAGTCGAAGCTTCGTTAATCAAATGTTTGATTGAATCCGCTCCGGCACTTCTGCGGTATAAAAAAACCTGCCGAACAGGATTCGACAGGCATGAACTATAGGTAAACTCTTATTTATCTTACTCCAGTATGAGAGATTAACTTTCTCCCTTCGGCTTCCGATTTTTGTTCATCATTCTATTGGCAAAAAAGAAACCCACAGTAAGTGAAAAAGCGTCAACCACAATCAGCAAAAATGAATCAGTATACCCTTTATACACAGACGCAGCGATCAGCGCTACAATCAACACGAGCGCAAGGACATGGTTATAGGCAACCCTGGTCAGGAAAACGACCATGAATCCTGGAAGGAAAAGTGCGGATAAGTATTTCAGCACTGTTAACACCTCGTTTATTTGTAAAAGCTCTTCGTAAGCACACGGCATAAATATCTATATGTATGAATATAGCTTTTTTACTGTCGAGTTACAAGAATCTTCTTTGTTATGCAAAAAAGCATGCAATAGGACCGTTCCCCTTGCATGCTCACCTTTATACAGCCACTTCCGTCAAGACCTTCGTTGCCCAGTCACTTGCCTCTCCGTAAAGACGGAAAAGTTCTTCCTGCTGCATCGCGGTTGGATTGAATTCTAATTCTCCGCCTTCATGAAAGGCATGTTCGATCTCTTTTAAAAATTGCAGCATGGCGTATTCATCGTTTTTTTCACCGGAGAGGGCTGCTTTCAGCTCATTGCTTAAAGGCAAGTCCTCTAATAAACTCTCCATTGGGAGGTGCAGCAAGGAATCCATCAGCGAAAACATTCCGAGCAGGAAATATTTCGACGCAAGCACTTCCCTGCCCACCTTCCTGCCGATGAGCTCGCCCAGCTTGCCGCGCTTGAGCGACAGCTCGATGATTTCTTTTTCCTTTGAGCCATCTGCCCTGCCCTGGTCAACTCCCCGTATCATTAACACATAAATCCATTTTTTGATTTCATTCAGGCCTAATAGGACAATCGCTTGTTTTATTGATGAGACTTCATTTCGTGGCCTGAAAACCGGGTTATTGATCAGTCTTAGCAGTTTATAGGAAAGAGACAGGTCTTTCTCGATTACATCCTTGATTTTCTCTATGTCGGGATCAGGACTCTCAATCTCATTTATTATTTGCAGGTATGAATGATAGTATGACGGGATGTCATAGCTATTCAGGATGACAGGCTTGCTGAAATAAAAGCCCTGGAAATATTCGAAACCGTCTTCCTTTGCTTCTTCATATTCTGAAATCGTTTCCACTTTTTCCGCCAGGAACTTGATATCCCGGCCTTTAATAAACCTGATGATTTCCTGCCTGTCCCTGCGGGTAGTGGTCCGGAAATCAATTTTAATCAGTTTCACATAATCGAGCAATTGAACTGTAAGGTCATTCCATTCGGATACAAAGAAATCGTCAAGCGCAATCGTATAGCCAAGTTCCTGCAATTCCTTGCAAATCGCCAGGATTTCTTCATTAATTTCCACTGTTTCAAGGATTTCTACAACGATGGATAATGGATTGAAATGGGACGGCACACCAAGCTTCAGCAGCTTCTCTGTAAAATTAATAAAGCACGGCTTTCCATAAGACAATGCATTGATTCCAATGTTTAAGAAACTATTAACAATGACATCAGTCGTCGCCTGATCGCCATTCGTATGCTGATAATTATTGACCGCACTGCTTCTGTAGAGTAATTCATATGCTACTGTTCTCTCATTTATATCGAAAATCGGCTGCCTGGCAACATAAATATCCATAATCCATCCCTCCCGAAACCTTAGGAAAAACCAAATCTGTCAATATTAAACAATATCGTTGTGGGAAAAATATACTACTATTTTTAATAGATGACAAGTAGTATTCATAATTACTATATTTTGTAAAAATAGCAGTAAATTCCGATTCTTAGTACCTCTTCTGCATCCCAAAAGATCCAGGATAAGTATAAGTGAACCCAAACTTCTCATATAGCTTGTTCGCAGGCTCATCCGCAATCAGGCTGACATACGAGCCTTCATATGTATGCTCGTCGAGATAGGCCATCAGCTCCTTCATCACCAGCTTGCCGAGACCCCTTCCCTGGTAACCCGGATTGACCGCGATGTCGACAATTTGAAAAAAAGCCCCGCCGTCGCCGATGATTCTCCCCATTCCAATTAACGTAGATCCGTTAAAGATAGTCACTGAAAAAAGCGAGTTTCCCAGGCCGACTGTGGCGGCTTCTACCGATTTGCTGCTCAAGCCGGCTTCCCTGCGCAATTGGAGATACTCTTCCACTGACGGAGAAAGATACCTCACCTCAAAATCTCCCATTCTCAGCAGCTCCCTTCAAAACGATTTCGATTAACTTTCCCAAATCTTCGATAATAAAATCAGCCTCGGCCGCTTTCCAATAAGGATCACGCTTCCAAATCCCAATCATTCCTGCTTCCCTGGAGGCTTTGACATCATTCTCAGGGTGGTCGCCTACATAGACACTGTTTTCCGGCGCAACGGAAAGCTGCTGCATTCCGAGTTCGAAGATGGCTGGATCTGGCTTTCTTATCCCGATTTCTTCTGATATCAAAATGCTATCAAAGTGCTGCGCGATTCCCAGTGCATGGAGATTTGCCCTTTGGAATTGCTTTTTCCCATTGGATATCAAGCCGAGCCTCACTCCGTTAGTCCGAAGCGTATCAAGGGCCTTCCGAACGTTTCGGAATGGGGTGCAGAACGTTTGAAAGTTTACTAGATAGTCCTCGAGTAGTTCCTCCCAGGTCAAATCGGCCACGCTGAACTCTTTTAAAAGCTGGCGGTACACTTTGTCCTTCCATACATAGCCGCGGCAATCGTACTCGATTAAAGTGCTGATGAATTGCTGTTTATTTATCTGGCTGAACTCTTGCTGATAACGATCGTACTGATTCGCAATGAATTTTTTCAAACTTGTATCGCGGTCCAGCAGAGTACCATCAAGGTCGAAGAATACGGCTTTTATTTGCTGCATTAGTTATACTCCTATTATTCTGGCTTTCTATGAACATGAAAAGAACAGACCGCCTGGGCCTGTTCTCATTTTACCTTATTTTAGGAAAGCATTATAGTAACGTGTCATTGCTACCGCAAAGTCGCCGCGGGTATTTTTCACCGATGGACTGAAGGTTGCTGAAACCTTAGGTGTTAAATCGTATGGTCCCTGGGTGATTGAAAATTTCGCATTAAGAATGTTGAGGTCTAATGCCAGCTGGACGTAGCCTTTAAGATTCTCCGGAACTTCTGAAGCATCGGCAATCTTGATTCTCTGGTCTTTATATTGGACAGTCAGGTCACCCGTGAATTCCTTTGCTTCTTTTTCCAGTCCTAAAGCCTGGACGAGCGAGTAGGCTAGCTCAGCACGCGTGACTCCATCCTTTGGAGCGAATTTGCCGGCTGCTTTCGGCAGGATGACACCCTGCTGGATGTGCTGCTGATCGCGGAAGGCTCCGCCCCTGGCCGCTGCTGCTTCGACAAAAGGAAGGTCAGCAGCTGAAACGTCAGTAAAGCTTGGAGTCTTCGGCAGTGACTGCTTGATTTCAGCACCCATGACCAAATATTTTGCGAGCTCAGCTCTTGTTAAAAGTGAATCAGGTTTGAAGGCACCATTTGAATAACCATCAAATAATCGTTCACTGACGCCCATTTTTATCGCATCTGACGCTGGATGACCGGTAATATCATTCAAGCCTGTAAAGCCGCTGACCTTTGTGAAGGCAAGCTCCCCTTTTACCGTCTCGGGAAGGCCGATGCCGATTGGGTTGGCATCCGCACCGCGAATACCGCGGATTTCTGCGTTCCATTTGCCTGGTACGGGCGAGGTAACAGATACAGTCCGATCATAATAGAGCGGGAACAGCAGGCTGACGCCTGAGCTGTATTCCGTTCCATCCGGGGCAATCAGCACCAGATTGATCGGGTTGCCCGTCTGTTCGATGACACCTGCACCATCCACTTTAGCAACCAGGCTGGACATCCCTTCTTCAACTGTAAATTCGTACTTATTGTCAGAAATAAACGTTAATGGGTTATAGTTTACTGTGAAATCCTTGCGCTCAGTTGAAGACTTGACATTGCTGTAAAAGCTTTGTGCCGCGTTAACAGTTGCACCGTATTGAGTGTTATTGAATGCTGAATCTATGGCAGCATATGCATTGACATAGCCGGAACCTGCCTCCCAAGTTTCATAGCCTGGCATATTAGTAGCGGTCTGTTCAAGGATTTGCTTCACCTCAGCCGGTGAAAGCAGCGGATTGGCTTCAAGCATCAAGGCAACAATGCCTGCCACATGCGGTGTAGCCATTGATGTTCCGCTCATTGTTGTGTAGTAAGGCAGATATGCCGTTTCAATTGTCTGTGCATCCTGATCGGCTGCAAGTGTTGAAACTGGCGCAAGCACCCGTGTTGAAACAATATCAACTCCAGGGGCTGTGATTGTCGGTTCATCCTTCCAGGTCCACTCCTGGCCATCCATTGTAAAATTTCCGCCAGTACCTTTCGTTCCTCTGGATGAAAAGTCTGCCAGCGTACCATCCTTTACACCGGCAGCGACAGAAATGACCCATGGCGCTTTTGCGTACGGATTGTGCGTATTTTCTCCAGGACCTTCATTGCCAGCCGCAAAAAGAACAGTAATTCCACGGTCAAAGGCTTTTTTGCTTGCGATATTGATTGGGTCATTAGGGTCGAAATCACCTGAAGAACCCCAGGAATTTGTGATGACGCGAATATTGTACTGCTGCTGGTGTGTAATTGCATAGTCAAAGCCGCCGATGCCGTCAAGGACAAATAATGCTGCACCTGATCCATATCCAATCAAGTCCGCGCCTGGTGCAGCGCCTTCATATTTTCCTCCTGACATTGCGCCCGTTCCGCCAACTGTTCCAGCAACATGTGTCCCATGGCCGGAATTGGAATCAGTATTAGGGACGTTCTCCTGATAGGTGATTGGAAGCAAGCCTGGTGCAAGTGCATTTAGATTGGTCGACGCCAATACGTTTTGGACAAGATTTTTACCAAGCTCATGATCTTTATGTGTACCGTCTATTCCGCTGTCATTTACGACAACGCCTATTCCTTTTCCCGAAACTGGCAGTCCGCCGTTCGCCTTGCGGAAGCTGTCATCCGTTCTCGCTTTATCAACACCCGTGATGGCTGTTGCGTCTGCATTGAAATACGAAAGCTTCTTATTAAGATAGATGGATTGCACATCTGGATTTGCTGCAAGCTTTTCTATTTGATCCTTTGACGCAATGACACCTGCAATCGGCAGGGATTTCATGCTGATACCTGTTTGAATACCGAGCGTTTCTAACAGGGACAATTGTGAGCTGCTTGGGGCTCCATCCCCCTTGAAGGTGACGATAACTTCAAGTGAGCTGGCTGTGTTAAGCGCTTTGGCAATCAGCGGGTCGATAACTGCTGAACCGCTTTCAGCAGCGCCAGCGTCCTTGGGCTGGGCCATAAAGGAAGGGAAAATTAGCATCAGGGCAATTAAAAGGTACACAAAGCGTTTCATTGTAGACTCCTCTCATTTTCAATCTATTTTTTTAAAAATCCTCGAAAACTGGCTTTTTTAATTCTTTAGCTGGAAAGATGCATTGACTGCACCATAAGCATTGACGTATCCCGCACCAGCTTCCCAGTCTGCATAATCAGGCATGGCAGTCGCTGTTTGTTCGAGAATTGTTTTTACCTCGGAAGGCGACAGCATTGGATTGGCTTCAAGCATTAAGGCGATGATACCTGCAACATGCGGAGCTGCCATTGAAGTCCCGCTCATTGTCGTGTAATAAGGAATGTAAGCTGGCTCGATATATTGAACGTCGTCAGCTGCCCCCAGCACAGGAATCGGGCTGATGACTCTTGTCGAAACAATATCGACACCCGGGGATGTAACGGTTGGCTGGTCTGCCCATTTCCAGGTCTCTCCTTCAATCACGACTTCTCCGCCTCTTCCCTCTTCACCACGTGAGGAGAAATCTGCGAGCTTTCCAGATTTATCACCTGCCGCCACGGTTACCACCCAAGGTGCTTTTTTGTAGTTGCCCGAGATTGTCTTGGCTTCCGGACCGGAATTTCCGGCTGAGAATACCGTTACGATGCCGCGGTCATACAGTTTTTTTGTCGCAATGTTAATTGGGTTATACGGATCAAAGTCTGTCCCTTCATCACCGGTGTCACCCCAGGAATTTGTGATGACCCGGATGTTGTACTGCTGCTGATGTGTCAGGGCGTAATCAAAACCGCCAATCGTATCAAGCATGGCGACAGCTGCTCCGGAACCGTATCCAATAAGGCTGGCACCAGGGGCAACTCCTTCATATTTGCCGCCTGACATCGCACCTGTTCCGCCAACAATCCCTGCGACATGGGTACCGTGGCCAGAGCTCGTGTCAGTGTTGGGGACGTTTTCTACGTATGTGATTGGCAAGAGGGAATCTATCGCGTGCAAATTTGTTGCACCCAATACGTTCTGGACAAGATGGCTGCCGAGCTCCAAATCTTTATGTGTTCCATCGACGCCGCTGTCGTTGATCACGACGCCAATCCCTTTTCCAGTCACAGGCAAGCCGCCATTGAGCTTTCTCATGGTTTCATCAGTACGTACTTTATCTACGCCGGTAATATCCGTTGCTTCAGCATTTTGATATTGCAGTTTCTTATTCAGATAGATTGAGAGGATCTGATCACTTTGGGAAAGCTGATCAATCTGGGCCCTTGTTGCCAGGATTCCGGCAATCGGAAGGCTGGTGAGTGTGACTCCTTTTGTGATCCCTGTTTTCTCCAAAAGGTCGAGCTGTTCAGGCAGGACTCCCCCGTTGCCTTTGAATGTTACAATTGCCTCGACTGGGGCAATCGCAGTCAAAAGTGCCTTCGTTAAATCGGCATCAACAACCGCCTTAACTGGCTCGATCGCCTTCGTCGGGGTTGGGGGGACGATCAAGGCAAAGACCATAACGGCCAAGAGAATAAAAGAAAAAAATCCAGACTTTAACTTCACATATTTCAGCTCCTCAGCTATTTTTCTTAATATTCCCACAATATTTACACTAAAACCATTCTGCATAAGGGGTAAAAAATAATAACCTCCGTACTAAATTTCAATACTACTAAAGTAGTAAAACCCAGCTCCAAACAAAAAAGAGCCCCATACAAGGACTCTTTAACACGTTAAACCGCTGGGGGTCAGACCCCCACCGCTTTACCGCATCACCGTACCGGGGGTCTGACCCCCGGTGCTTTGCAGTGTTAAAGTGGTGGGGTTGTGGGCGGGATGGGGACGAGCTGGTGCTGGACGGCGTGGATAACGACCTGGGACCGGCTTTTGACGTTTAGCTTTTTGAAGATTTTGCTGACATGTATTTTGACGGTCTTGTCACTAATGAACAATCGGTCAGCTATTTCTTTATTGCTGAGTCCTTCTACGAGGCAAAGCAGGACTTCCTTTTCACGCTCGGTAAGACTGGTGTCCTCCTGTTCAGTCTGTTTCTGCTGGTGGAAGGCAAGCAGCTTCCTTGTCATGGATGGGTGGATGACCGATTCACCCCGGGCGACTGTACGGATTGCCTCAATGACTTGATCCGATGGTGAGTCCTTCAATAAATAGCCGTCCGCTCCCTCGCGAATGGCCGACATGAAATATTCCTCATGGCTGTGCATCGTCAGCATAAGAATCTTGATGTGCGGATACTTCTTTTTCAGGATCCCCGTTACTTCTACTCCATTTTTATTCGGCATATTGATATCCATCAAAATCAAATCCGGCCGGCTTTTTTCCACCTGTACGAGTGCATCCTCGCCGGTTACGGCCTCCCCTACCACTTCGATATCCTCTACAACGGAAATGATATTCCGCAGGCCATCGCGGAGAACGGCATGGTCATCCACTAGCATGAGCCTGATCATTGATGATTCCTCCCTCGATTCCCATTTTTGGAACTGTGATCGATACTTCTGTTCCGCTTCCTTCCTTGCTGTCAATTTGCAGGGTTGCATTGATTTTCTCGGCTGCATCATTCATCTGCAAAATCCCGAAGTGGGGCTCATTTCTTGCCTTGAGCATCGCCTGGAACAGAGAGAATCCCTGGCCATTGTCTTTGATTTTCAATAAGATATGCTCTGTTTGATAGCTCAGCAGCACCTCGATTCTTTCAGCACGAGAATGCTTGATTGCATTATGCAGGCTCTCCTGGAAGGTATCAAAAAGGATCTTTTCCACCATCATGCTGAGCTGCTGCTCTTCTCCCCTGATTTCAAGCTGAATTTCCTGGCTGCTTTCCTTCTGGATTGCTTCGATTTTCTGAAGGATCGCTTGTGCGAGGCTGGCCCTTTCGGTTGGATAAGGCCGAAGTGCATAGATTGATTCACGGACCTCCTTCAGACTATCTCTAAGGCCCAGCACACTTTGGTCGATCAGTCTTCTTGTTTCATCAGGGTTCTTAGTGAACTTCTTTCCCGCAGTTTCCAGTTTCATTACTGCTCCAGCAAGTGTCTGTGCTACTCCATCATGGATGTCACGTGCAATCCTGTTTCGTTCCTCAAGCAGTATCCGCTTTTCTTTTTCGGTAAAAAGCATTCTCGTCTTGATGATCACTGCCAGCTGGTTCGCCAGTGTGGCAATGGACTGGACATCATCATCCTGAAAGCTCTTCGTCCGGCTTCGGGCGATGACAAACATGCCAATGGTTTCATTTTCAATGACAAGCGGCGTATATACGAAGGCCTTTACATCCTCTTCAAAGCAGGCTGCCGCCACTCCTCCATCATTTTTGCGGTCATTATAAATAATTGGATGCTTCATACCGGCAAATTCCGCAAATCCGCCGGTCTTCAGCTTGCAGTCCGGGATTATCCTGCCGTCTGTATAGCAAAGCTCCCAGTCTCCATCATTTTTAATCCACAATAGGCTGGCATCTGCGCCGATCAGTTCATGGAAGCTCCCCTTCAGCGCATACAGCCAATCCTGTGCAGGAAGCTTTTGATTCAGTTCTGTCGTAATCGAAAAAAGCATCTTGAGGCGGTTCTTTTCTTTTTTCAGCCTGGCTATCGTTGCACTAAGCAAGGAAATCCCTACTAGAGGTGAAAAAAAGAAGAAATATGCAAAGACGTCGATTTCGCCTCTGTTCTGGCTCCCTACTACATAAAGTGTGATTCCGTAAATTAGCGAGATTGCGGCACTATTGAGCTCTGTCAGTGTTTTATGCTTCCATAGAGAAAAAGAATAAGGCTGCGGGCGGATCATTAGCACAAAATCGACGATCAGATTATTCAGGACAAGATAGCCTGCCAGCAGCAAAAAATATTCTATAATACCTTCGGCAATGGGCTTTAAAGAAAGCTTTTCTAGTAAAGGCTGTATGAGCGGAACCATCATGACAGCTCCATAAAAACTGAGCACAAGCTGGGCCGGGTTAAAAAATACCGTCCTGAGCGGCCGCCGATGCACAAGATTGACAGCCAGCACCGCTGCTGCGTAAATCAAGGCCGTGTAAGAAAAACCGTAGAGTAAAAAGACTACGTAAATAATCGGAAAGGTAATCGCAGTATGCCCTCTCCAGACAGGCATTGGATAGTATTCGCTGACAAGGAGGAAGATGAATAACAGCGAAAGAATAATCGGCTCATCTATAGATTCCAATTTTATCAATGACAAGAAAATAAGAGACCATCCAATCATTGAAATAGAGCTCATGAAAAGCTTCGAATACTTTTCTCTTTTCTGTGAGTGTGCCTGGTCCAAGCCGGCTCCTCCTTTAGTTTAGAATTTTCAGTAAATTAATTTTATCCCGAGATTGCCCGAAACACAAATAAAACCCATTCACTGGCCAAATGGGGGTGCCACTAGCCAATGATGGGCCAAACTCATAAAGAGTTTTGTTGGAATTATTATGACAGATACTCTCTGCCATTCCCATTCATCAAACGGGTTATTTTTATAGTACCAATGTAGTATACCTTGGACATCCCAGTTTAAATCCCTCTATTCCGCCTCACCGATTCCTTCTCCTTGAACCAATCACTCAAGGCCTTATTGATCATCGCGACACTCAGGGCGGTCATGGTAAAAAAGGCAATCGGGACATAGATGATCCATTGGTAGACACGCAAAAAGCGGAGGTTCAGGCCAATCAGTCCCGACCATTCGTGTGTGACGGACGAAGGCGGATCACCACCGCCAAAACCGAACCCAAGGACGGTTCCGCCAAACAGGACCTTGAGGACACCGAGATGGACGAGCAGGGTCAACACCTGCAAGAATTGCTGGCCGAAAACCAGGATCCACTCTTCATATAGATGTGGCAGGATATGCTTAAAATAGATATGGCGTTTGCTGCCGCCAAGCGTGATGGCAGCTTCGATGAATTCCTCGTTCCACACCCTCCGTTTTTGCTCGATAAGCTGGACGGTCAGTGCCGGAAGAGCCACCACAATCAGAATAATGAACTCGTACACCGCCCGCACCCAAAATGGATGGTGGAAGCCATCAATTGTATAGAGGACGACTGTTCGCAGCAAAAAATAAGCAATCAAAGTCTGCGGGAAAAACGAAAGCGGCTCTGCCAGGGTTTTCATCCACTTAAAGCTCCTGGCGGAAATCCGGAACAGCAGATAGCTGAAAAGGATGGAAAAGAGCAGCCTGAACACTGCGACAATCAGCGTGATGCCAATCGAATACTTCGCTCCTTCAACAACCGTATGGAGCACATCATACCCGTACATATCCGAACCAAGAGGAAAGACATCGAATGGCTTGAACGGCGGAGCTTTTTCCAGATTGCCATTGTCATCATAAAAAAATTGCTCCTGGCGGATTTTGCCGTCATTCAGAACGGTGTTCAATATGCTTAGCGTCATCAAAATAATCAAAAAGGACGCACCAAAGATAAATTTCTTCTTTTTCAATAAAGAGGCCATAGATTTACCTTCCTACCCTGCCGCGCAAATCGATCAATCGATAAATGATAAAAAACGGCGTAAAGAATAAAATACAGCTAAAAACAAAAAGCTCAATGGTAATATGCTTGATGTTGAACATCATCAAACCATCCATGTTGAAAATGTATTCGACCATGACGAGCGTCGACAGCATCATCCAGATGATGGTTTTAAAGTGGCTGAGTAAATCGTATATGATATTGCGGATCACGTGGACGTTCAGGAGATAGAAAAAAGACAAGCCCTTCACCCTGGCAAAATCGACATATTGCTTATCCAGCTCTTCAAAAATTTTCAGTACGATGACCTGAGTCAGGAACAGAAAAATCGGCAGGCTCAAACTAAGAAGCGGCAGCAGAAAGGCCTGATTTTCCGACCCGAGCGAAACCGTCTGGACAAGCTTTAAGCCATATGTTTTGTTGATCCAGATAAAGATCGACTGCAGCAAGAAAATGCCTACAATATCCGGAATGGTGCGGATTATTTCTATGAAACTCAAAATATAGTCTTTCTTATTTTTCAGGAAAAGGACAATGATGCAGGAAAGAATGAACGCAAGGATGACGGAAAAAATGAAGGAAAGTGTCAATGTCTTTAAAGAATAAAAATACCTGTCGATGACGGCCGGCAGCAGATCATGCTCCCCATCATAGGTCAGGCTGTTCAAGGTGAAGATTTTAACTGAGAGATCCTTGATGCCGGTGATGTAACCCTCCATATCAAACGTCAAATCCCTGAGCAGAACCGGCAGGCTGCCAATCATAATGAAAATGAACACGCCCAATATGTATTGCACCACCGTCTGTGCCAGGCGGATGGTTCCCAGTTTTACCATAACGATACCCCTTAGTAATTACTTTAGCTCTAGTATTATAAGGGAAATTTCATTTATTTTCCATTGGTACATCAGAGGGGTCCCCATAATGCCTTTTCACAGCAAGCTGGTAAAAAAGCAGCAGCATGGTCTGTGACAGCAAGTAAATTGGAAATGAGAAGTACATTTTATAGCCTTTATCAAAATGGAAAAGGCCGACCTTGAGACCAATCCATTCCATCAGCAGGGAAAAACCTGACCAAACCAGGATATAGGGAATTATTGAGAAGCCTTTGAGTTTCCATTTTGCATAAAAATAAAGGAAGAAATAGCCGAACGGTCCGTACATGATATAGCTGAGGAAATCGATGAACTGATAGGACGAGGTATCATTGACATCATAATAGTCCCAAGGCTTGATGCTGATCGTATGGTCGTAAAACAGCCCTGTGTAAATACCAAAAATATAGAAACCCAAAGCCTCAAGCTTCGAGAAAATCTTTGGCATCAGCAAGATTGCCAGGTTCAGGACGATGATGCTGCCAATCACGAACCATTCGTTTTGATTAAAGGCCGTATCATATACTTTCATGCTGGGGGTTCTCCTTTTTTTCAATAAAAAATGTCAGCTTCAAGACTCCAAGTCCAACCAGCAAAAAGCCAGCATTCATCAGGATGGTATAGAAGAAATTCCAGTTCTTGTAGGTGATGATCTCAAATTTGACTGCCAGGTAGTTGAATGCCAGCAGCACCAGAAGCGATAGAATGAAACTTGCAGCTTTCCTGAATGCCGTTCCAGACCTAACATAATAGTTTGCAAAAATCACCGTGATCATCGGTGTAAACAGCTCTCGGCAAAGCAGCAGGCAGATGAAAAGCCAGTATTCCTCAGTTAAATGAATCAGCTTCCACTCCATCGCCATCAAGGTGATGCATTGGCGTGTGATTGTCGCAATGATCATGAATATAAGTGAGCTTTGCAGGAAGCTAAGCGGTTTTTTCATATAAAAAGCAAAATGCAGCAGCAGAATTGCTAGGGATAGATAGATGGAAAGAGCCATGATGACATCCTTATCAATTAATGAAATGATGTTACACTTATTATCTCTCTCCAGTCGTGTTGAAATTTATCCAAAACAAAAAAAGCACACAGCTTTTGCTGTATGCCGACATTAATAGTTGTTTGCACAGGCTGACATGGTTTCCTTCGCAGTCTGCGGATGGCAGTATGACTCAGGATCCGGCGCCTTTTCCAGCGCCATCCATTTGTCTCGTTTAAACTGGATAGCAAGTACGATAGCCCTAAATGCAATATCCACGCCAATCGCAATCCATACGCCAGCCAGTCCCCAGCCCAGCTTAATGCCCAGCAAATAAACAAGTGCAGTCCGTACTGCCCACATGCCAAAGCCTGTCAGGTACATAGGGAATTTGGTATTATTCGCACCCTGGTATACACCGGTAAGTACCATTAACACAGCTAAGAATGGCTGAAAAACACCAGAGATCTTCAGCGCTGTCCCGATATTCTCAACAACCTGCTGATCCTCGGTAAAAAATCCTCCTGCCCATTTACCGAGAAAAAAGAGGAGGGCACCCAGAATTGTCATTGATCCAATCGTTAGGTATGTGGACAATTTCGCATAATGTTTTGCTTCCTCCAGCCGCCCTGCCCCAATCTGCTGTCCGACCAGAATAGTAGCCGCAGTGGCAAAGCCGTAGCCAATCATATAAGAAAAAACTTCGACATTGCCCGCAATCTGGTGAGCTGCAAACGCATTGGTTCCAAGTGCAACAACAAAGCCAAAATAGACAATTTGGCCTGCTCTCATCACAAGCCTTTCCCCCGCTGCAGGGGCTCCGAGAGAAGTTAGCTCCATTAAGTGTATCTTATCGATTTTCCAGTAATCTCTGCGGAAGGCAAGGGTTTTCGTCCGATTCACATAATAAAACAATGCTGCGCTTCCAATTAAGCGGGAAAAAACCGTTGCCAAGGCTGCTCCGACGATCCCCATTTCAGGAATGAACAGAAAACCGAAAATAAGGACGTAATCCAGTACAGCATTTACGATGTTAATAACAATGCTTACCTTCATCGGCGACTTCGTATCCCCAGCGCCCCGGAGGATTGCGCTTAATACAAACATCAAACTCATAAAGATGGAGGGGATGCCAACTACCCTGAAATAAAGCGCTCCGGCCTTGAGGACATCATCCTCTATCCCCATCAGCTTCAGCAGAGGTTCTGCAAAGAGCAAGGTAATGATTCCTGTTAACACACCGAATATCACTGCGAGAACAATAGACTGCTGGGAAATATGCCGTGCTTTTTCAGGGAGGTTAGCTCCTAGGAAATTTGCAATCCTTACATTCGCGGCAACTCCAATTGCCATGAATAATGCGAAGTAAATTGCCAAAACGGCATTCGTGACTCCCACTGCTGAAACTTCAGCAAGACCGATTTTCGAAACGAAATACGTATCAACAAACCCGAGAATCGTCTGGAAAAAATTCTCGATTACAGCCGGGATGGCTAGCACGGCAATAATTTTCAGCCTTTCTTTATTTGTTTGTGGGACCATTACTTTTTCATTCAGTTCTGTATCCTTCAAAATCAATCCTCCTTTTATTTCATTTCCACACTTATAGAGTGCGCTCAGTCGCCTGTTTAAAATCGCCGCCTGACAATTATTGATGTTTATTATTACTTCTAAGATAAAAGGCATCGTTAATCTGTTGCTGATGGTAAAATATTTTTATCTCCTTTTAGCCTCACTTCCAATTCCACTACCACTTTTAACTTCAAATAAACTCCACAGAATCTGCATATTTATCCATTTGCCGGCCTTTCAGTTGCAATCAAGAAACACTAAATATAAAATACATGGCGAGGTATACAGAATACTGCATACGAGTTCAGTGATACTATCTAAAAAGGAGGTGGTCCAAAGCCATGAAAAAATTTGGCTGGATAGCTGGAATTATTATCGTTGTGATCATTGCGGGCGGCTGGCTTTTCATGAGGAATATGGGCGGCATGAACGGAAATATGCCCGGTAATGCTGGTAATGGCATGATGGGCGGCGGACAGGGAAATATGATGGACGGCGATTCAAGCTCACCTGAGGATATGAAAAATAATTCCTTTGCAGAAGGCGCGAAACCCTTGCCGATTCCGCCTATGTTAAAGGATGAAAACCCCGCTGAGCATAAAGCTGAATTTACGTTGGTTGCCCAAAAAGGAAAAATGGAATTCATTGAAGGGAAAGCGACAGATACATTTGGATATAATGGCAATTATTTAGGTCCGGTCATCCGAGTGCATGAAGGCGATGATGTATCGATCAAGGTGAAAAATGAGCTTGATGAAGCGACAACCATCCACTGGCATGGATTGGAGGTTGATGGGGAACAGGACGGCGGTCCGCATTCCGGCATCCAGCCCGATACCACCTGGAATCCACAATTTAAAATCGAACAGAATGCAGCAACCCTATGGTACCACCCTCATCTTCTGCATAAAACAGGCGAGCATGTATACAAAGGCCTCGCCGGGTTATTTTTAATCGATGATGATGAAAGCGACAGGCTTGATCTTCCAAAGGATTATGGCGTGAACGATATTCCGCTCATTGTCCAGGACAAGCAATTGGATGAAAACGGACAATTTGATTATGAGCTCAGCATGCATGATGTCATGATGGGGCTTCAGGGTGATACGATTATGGTAAATGGAGCGATCAATCCCTATGTAGAGGTTCCAAAAGGAAAAGTACGGCTTCGTTTATTAAATGGATCGAATGCCCGAATCTACGAATTCGCTCTGGATAATGGCCAGCCATTTTACCAGATTGGTACGGACGGCGGCCTGCTTGAAGAACCGGTTGAGCTGAACAAGCTAATACTAAGCTCGGCCGAAAGAGCTGAACTGATTGTCGACTTCTCGAGCTTTAAAGAAGGTGGAACGGTGGAACTGACCGACCAGGGGACTCCATTCATGAAGTTTATCGTCAGTGGCGATGAGTCCGGACCTGATGAAATTCCATCCCAGCTCGTCGACCTTCCCGATCCTGATCTCTCAAAGGCGGCCAGGACAAGGGAGTTTGTCATGCAGGGAATGGGCCGCAATGTAAGCATCAACGGCAAACAGATGGATATGGACCGGATAGACGAGGAGCTAAAGCTTCATGATACGGAGATATGGGAAATTTCAAACGAAGGGATGGGAATGATGGGTATGGCGCATCCTTTCCATGCTCATGGAACTCAATTCCGGATACTGGAGCGTGACGGCAGCCCGCCTCCGCCAAATGAAGCAGGCTGGAAGGATACAATCCTTGTCGCCCCAGGAGAAAAGGTCAAAGCCATTGCCACCTTTGACCATAAAGGACTGTTCATGTATCATTGCCACATTCTCGAACATGAAGATGCTGGCATGATGGGACAATTCAATGTACACTAACCCAACAATATTACATCTTACCCAAACAGCAAATGAATCCCCAGGGCAATCCCGAACAAAATCGCGGTTCCCTGGTGGATTTTTTTATATTTAAGGTATTTCTTCCCCTTCCCCCATTTATCTAAAATAATGCCGATAGCGACAAGGACAGCTAATATACTGAAGGTTGCCAAACCACTGTAGATGCTCTCGATTTCTTCCGATGTCTGCAGGAAAAAATAAGACCCATGAGCGAGTGCCGCTGTAAATGCAGCCCAGCCAATCAAGGTATGATGTTCCTTTAAAAACTTAAATAATTGCTGAAGCCATTTTACAAAAGGAAGCTTCCGTTTTTTCAGCTGCATGAGCGTAAGCCTGGAAATCCAGAGGGCAAAGGCCGCGATCGCCGCAATTTCAGCCATTGTCCCGATTTTCTCGTAGATTTCACTCATCAAATCCGTCTCTCCGGTGATGAACCCGGTGATGAAGAGCACGGAAAAAATTGAGATTAATATGATACCGCCTATTTTGATCAACCTTGCAAACAAAGAGTAATCCATATTACAGCCACCGCCTAAAAAAGCATAAGGCAACCCCTCAAGGAAGCCTTATGCTTATTCTTTTCCAATATTAATGATTTAAAACTTTTCATCTATTACTTCAGCAGGTTCACAAGCTCATCTTTGCCAAAGCGCTTCATGAATTTATTCATCGTTTCGCGCCTTTTCCCGTGCTCCTTATAGATTTCGAGGAGTCTTTCGACTTTTTCGTAAAGCTGTGCAGGAGTCAGCTGTTCAAATAGCAGGGTGCCCGGTTCAGCATCCTGGCCCTTTGATTTGCCTCCAGCATAGAGGTTATAGCCTTCCTGGATTTTCATGATGCCAATATCATTGATCAGCGGCTCCCCGCAGCCAACCGGGCATCCCGTATAGGCAGGCTTTAAGGTGAACGGAACAGGCGTGCCTGCAATTCTGTTGTTCAATTCAATCGCAACAGGCACCCCTTCTTCCTCTGCTCCCTTGCAGAAATTGCAGGTACGCAGGCTTTTCACAAAATTTCCGACAGGATAGCAGCTGAGCCCTGCCTGTTCAAACTCGGCCATCGCCTCTTCCCTGCGGCCCTCTGGAATTTCTATATACAGCTGCTGAAAGGTCGTCAGCTCGAGCTCCTGTTCATCATTTAAATACTTTGCCAATGTAATAAGCTGTTTGGCATTCAGTTTGGAACCAAAATCAATTCCGCCATTAACCGCCAGCTTGATCATATTTTCTGTTGTCGACACGCGTACTGCCTCCCCTTTTACAAAAAATAGAAACTTATATCTATCATACCGTGAAAAAATCGAGAAAGTGTGCAAATCCAAAAGAAAAACCGCACTTTCAGGAAGTGCGGCTGGATGCTTTATTCTTAATCCATAATTGTGATCCCGTTAGGAATCTTACCTACCTCGATTGTACTAACTTTCTTGCTAGTTAAATCGATAATGCTTACGGTGTTTTCGAACATATTCGTTACATAGGCGAATTTGCTGTCGGAGCTTACCACAACTCCATGGGAGCCTTTGCCTGTTACAATCTCATCTACAGCCTTCTTTGACTTCAGGTCGACAATTGTCAGCGAATTTGAGGGCTCGGCTTCCGTTCCCTGATTGGCAACATATGCGTATTGATTGTTCGGGTCCAAGTAAACCTGGGCAGGTCCATTACCTACTCCGACCTTTACCACCGCCTCAGTATCCAAGTCAATGATTGCTAGTGCATCTTCTGCAAATAGAGTAGCAACCAGTGTTTTCCCATCCCCGGTGATTCCTGTGGTAACAGGCGTTTCACCAACATTAATCCTTTTTTCCTCCTTAAGGTTATCTAAATTAATCATACTTATTGTATCTTCACCCATATTGGCAATATAAGCGTACTTGCTATCTTTGGAGATCCTGAAACCATGCGGACCCTTCCCAGTTGAAATTGTCGTTTCCTGCTTATAGCTCTTTGCATCGATAACGGAAACAGTGTTGTCTTCGTTATTCGTTACAAGGACCTTGCTGCCATCAGCACTGTACACCACATGCGCAGGATGGTTCCCAACCTCAACTTCCTTTAAAAGACGATCTGTTTGAACATCATAAAATAGGACACGTCCAGGCAATCCCATATCATGCCCGCCATGATCTCCATGGCCTCCTTCAGGCTTGGGAACAAGGGTTGCGGCAACAATCTTGCCATCTGGGGATAGCTGAATATTATGGACTACCCCATCTGCGCTTAATGTTGCAGCTGCCTCGTTATTCGCTGTATTGATTTTCGTGATTGTGCCTCCCTCATTCGCTGTATAGTAAAATTCCGCTTGAGAGACTGCAGATGCTTTCTTCTCCTGTTTAACGGCCTCAGTCCCACTTTTCTCCGAAGTTCCGGTGTTAGCACCACATCCTGCAAGCAAAACTAAATTGACAGTCATTAATCCTGCTATGACCAATCTTGTAATTTTCATGTTATGTCCTCCCTTTTAGAATCTATCTTCATGATAAGGCGGCTCACCCAGGTAAAATGTGACCCTCGTCACAAACGAAATTATTCCCATTGAAATTTTGACCGTTTATTGAAATTGATAAAATCTGCAAATATTATCGGTACAATTTTCTTTTTTAAAGTTAAAAATTGATTTAGAATACACATGCGTTATAATGATATCGAGTTTCGTTATTGACTTCCGATAACAAAGAAAGAAGGATTGCAATGGAGGATAAAGTTTTAAGAAAGCTTTTTCTCGGGTTCATCCAAATACATATTTTGCATCATGCAAAGGATCACCCCATTTTCGGCCTGTGGATGCTTGAGGAACTTAAGGAGCATGGATACAGCATCAGTGCTGGTACGCTTTACCCGATCCTGCACAACATGGAATCGGACGGGCTATTGTTAAAAGAAGAGAAGAACGTCGAGGGGAAAATCCGCAAATATTACCGGACGACTGAAAAAGGCAACGATGTGCTGGAGGAAGCAAGGAACAAGGCATACGAGTTATTTAAAGAGATAAAAGATTAACAGTATTTATAGGCATTTAATGGACCTCATGCACTGCAAATAACCTAGGAACCCAATAATCATTAAAAAAGGAGATGATAAAATGAAAAATGAAAATAAGCGAGGCTCCCTCCTGGAAATCCTGCTGGTGTCGACCAGATTGGGGCTGACGTCTTTCGGCGGACCGGTCGCTCACCTCGGCTATTTCCATGAAGAATATGTCCGCCGCCGGAAATGGATGGACGAAAAAAGCTATGCCGACCTCGTAGCATTATGCCAATTCCTGCCGGGACCAGCCAGCAGCCAGGTAGGCATCGGTGTTGGTTTAATGCGCGGTGGCCTGATCGGCGGATTTCTCGCTTTCCTCGGCTTTACGCTGCCTTCTGTTATTGCACTTATTGTGTTTGCACTCATTTTACAAGGCCTGGACATTGCTGATGCCGGCTGGATCCATGGCCTGAAAATTGTCGCTGTTGCAGTTGTTGCTCATGCAGTTCTCGGCATGGCACAGAAGCTGACGCCGGACTTGCCGCGTAAAGCGATTGCCCTGTTTGCCCTGTCTGCCACACTGCTATGGCAAACTGCTTTTACACAGGTCGGGGTCATCATCATCGCCGCCATTCTTGGATTCTTCCTGTTCAAACAGCATGCAGCTGCAGATGATACAAGAATGCACTTTCCTGTTTCAAAGCGTGTCGGCTTTGTTTCGCTCGGACTGTTTTTCGGATTGCTGATCCTCCTTCCCGTCCTGCGTGAAGCCACGAACTTGAACTGGGTTGCGCTGTTCGACAGCTTTTACCGCTCGGGCTCGCTCGTTTTTGGCGGCGGCCATGTGGTCCTGCCATTGCTCGAGCGTGAATTTGTCCCGACAGGCTGGCTGAGCGATGAGGCATTCCTTGCCGGATATGGTGCTGCCCAGGCTGTGCCGGGTCCATTGTTTACTTTTTCAGCCTATATCGGCGCAGTCATTAATGGCTGGCAAGGCGGGCTGCTGGCCACTGCGGCGATTTTCCTGCCTGCATTCCTGTTGATTCTTGGCTCGCTGCCATTCTGGGATGCTTTAAGGCGCAACAGCAAAATCAGCACTGCGCTCATGGGTGTGAACGCCGCCGTTGTCGGAATCCTGATTGCTGCATTCTATCACCCTATTTGGACGAGCTCGATTCTGGCACCGATTGACTTTGTTTTCGCCGCGATCCTATTCAGCATGTTGGTCTATTGGAAGCTGCCGCCGTGGGTGATTGTTGTGACAGGTGCTGTTGGCGGACTGATTTTGCCGTATATTTTTTAAACTATAGTTATAAGGTTGAATACTATTGTATAGAGGTGAAGATGGATGTGTTTTTCAACGAATGCCATAGAGCAGCATGCATACCACTATACAGAAAAGATGAATAATAGCCCATTATATAAAATAGTGCACATTGATTTGATCGGGCATAGTTTCCATATAGACAAAGGGCAGCCACTTGAAGCCCAGCTGGATTTTGGCGGACAGCTGCCTTTAATTAAGAATGTTACGTTAGAAGATAGTAAGGGGAACAAGTACTCCGTTGAGCCAAATGAATTTGGCGTCCGCTTTGCATATGGGGAAATGACCTTTGAGCAGTATCTCAATTCGAAGAAAAAAGAAGCCACGAAACTTCTTGCCTATTCGCTTGGTTACTTGGCAATCTTCCTGACAGCGGCCGGGTCTTTTATAGGTTATTTTCTTTAAGGCTGTTTTCGCAAAGATTGTTGCTTTATCAATGTTGAATTTAGATCCTGTTGCTCTACGTTCCAGGCGTGCAGACTCCTTCGGGATACAGCGGGACAGGTGAGACCCCGGTAGAAATGGCCCGGAATGAAGGGGCCATTTTACCCCGCAAAAGCGCAGCGACGAGAAGGCTCACCGCACGCCCAAGAAGAATTTGCTCATGAAAAAGCCGGCATTTGGGCTTTTTCATAATTCTTCAGAGGAAAGCGAAGCGCCTGAAAACGGAAATCAACATATCAGAATGCTTTTTTTTAAAAACAAATGCTTTTCAAAAAAGAGAGATTTCTTTCACAAGGAGATAGAATAGCAGCATAATATCAGAACAGAGCCTTCTTTAATAATTCTCTTTTCACTGCCTTGACACAAACTCATTATCATACTATAATTTCGAGAAATATATTTTCTGCTATTTTCGCTAGATTCATGTAAGAAAAGGTTCTTCATACCCGTGCTACACTAGCAAAAAGGGCGAAAAAGCATAATAATTTGAAGCGTTGAAGAGAGTATAGTAAGCCGGTCTCCCTGTTTAGAAGAGAATCAGTGGTTGGTGGAAACTGATACAAAGGCCAGGTGAAATTCGTTCTTGGAGCTTTTCCTTTGCAAAAAGGAACGGTTTTGGCCGTTATCAAAGATTGAGTGGGAAGCAGTTTGCTTCCAAATAGGGTGGTACCGCGTGTTCAGCCACGTCCCTATCCAGATTGATGGATAGAGGCGTGGCTTTTTATTTTGCCTGATCCACCTCAATCACCACGCTGAAAATACAGAGAGAAAAGGGAGAATCACATGGAGAAGGAACAATGGTCATCGAAGATTGGATTCATTTTAGCAGCGGCCGGCTCAGCGATCGGCATCGGCGCAATCTGGAAGCTGCCTTATGTCACAGGCGTCAGCGGCGGCGGAGCGTTTTTCCTGATGTTCATCCTGTTTTCACTGTTCATCGGCCTGCCGTTGCTGCTGGCTGAATTCGTGATTGGGCGCAGCACCGGCAAAGAGGCAATTCGCGCTTATTTAGAAATCGCCCCTAAAGGCAAATGGCATTGGATTGGCATCCTTGGTGTGGTCACATGCTTTGTATTGCTTAGTTTTTACAGTGTTGTTGGCGGCTGGATCAGCCTCTACTTTGTCAAAGGGCTTGCTGGCGGAGTCGTCCAGGAAGGCGCGAATTATGCTGAGCTTTTCGGCAAGACGATCAGCCATTCATGGAGCGTACTGGCTGCACAGGCAGCCTTCCTGCTGATTACGATCGCAGTTGTAGCAAAGGGCGTTCAGTCAGGTATTGAAAAAGCGAGCAAGCTTCTGATGCCTGCATTGTTCATTTTGTTTGTAATCTTAATCGCCCGTTCATTGACTCTGGAAAATGCCATCGAGGGCGTCAAGTTTTTCCTCCAGCCGGATTTCTCGAATATCACCTCTGAAAGCGTCCTGTTTGCGATGGGGCAATCTTTCTTCTCTTTGAGCGTCGGCGTGTCGGTCATGGTAACGTATAGCTCTTACCTGCCGAAAAAAGAAAGCATCGTCCAGCCTGCATTTTCCGTTGTCGGGATGAACCTGTTCATCGCCCTGCTTGCCGGGCTGGCAATCTTCCCTGCAGTGTTCTCGCTGGGATTCGAGCCTGCTGAAGGACCTGGATTACTTTTTATCGTCCTTCCTGCTGTTTTTGAAAAATTAATGTTTGGCGAGCTGTTCCTGCTCTTATTCCTGGCTTTATTCTTGTTCGCTACACTGACCTCGGCTTTTTCAATGCTGGAAATCGTTGTGGCGACGCTCGCCAAAGGAGACAAGAAAAAACGGGCTGCTTATTCCTGGATTGCCGGCGGGCTGATCTTCCTGCTAGGCATCCCTTCTACCCTCTCCTTCGGGACCCTGGCAGAGATAGCTGTATTCGGAAAAAATATCTTCGATGCCGCAGACTTCCTCGTGAGCAATATCCTGATGCCGCTCGGCGTTTTATTGATCTCGATTTTCGTCCCGCTGAAAATCAAGAAAGAGGTTCTGCGCCAGGAACTGCTTCAGCATTCAAAAGGCGGAAGCTGGCTGTTCTCGCTCTGGTACAATGTGATGAGATTTGTGGTTCCGGTTGTAATCATCGTTGTGTTCCTGGATTCGTTGGGAGTCATATAATACGGAATATTGAAATGGGAGCACGGGGACGTACCCCGTGCTCCTTTTTTAAGACAAAGAATAGAGATGGAAGCAGAGGGTACGTCCCTGTGCTTCTTAGGAAGCTGAGATAAATTGGCTTCCTTTTTGTGTGCATTCCGGTTACAAAACTAGCATTTGTATAATTTTTTCCTTGAATGCAAAACCTTTCTTTAAACGGGTGAATCGGGGGGATTGGATGTTTTTCAAGAAGAAGAAGGCATTTACTGTAAAAGGCTTGAATCAGGAAAATATCGATAAACTCGAACTGATCCCTGTCGATACTGAGGGTTTTATACAAGAAATGAAGCGAAGGCTGCATAATAGTTCCGATTTAAATGTAAAGGATCTTACCAACGGCATTACATTGATTTACCTAGATACCGTTGTCGATAATAAGATGCTGCATGAGAATATTATTGCCTGCCTGCATGACAGCAAAACAAAGCCCGATGAGATCGTTAATGTCCTGAATGTAGCGAATGTCGGTAAATACATGTATGTTGATAAGGCCGTGGAAACGATGTTGAAAGGGTCTGTGCTGATCCATTCGGATGGGCACCCATGCATCATATCGGCTTCCATCGGCACAACGGAAAACCGTTCCCTGACCAGGCCAGAGAATGAATCACAGGTGCTTGGACCGCAAATCGCGTTCAACGAAAGTCTTTCAACGAACATCTCCCTGATCAGGCGTTTCCTGACCAATCCGAATTTGTGCAATGAAAGTTTTTCGGTTGGAAAACAGACAAATTCAGGCATCGCGATGTTATATATGAAAAATCTTGCGGATGAGGATATGGTGGAAAGGCTTCGCAACAGAATCAAAAATATCGAGGTAGACAGTGTCCTTGACAGCTCTACCTTTGTCCAACTGATAGAAGACAATTCATTAGCGATATTCCCGCAAATGTTGATGACGGAAAGGCCAGACCGTGTCTGTTCCTGGCTGCTCAATGGGAAAATGGTCGTTCTGGTTGACGGCAGCGTGCAGGTGATCGGCTGTCCGCAAACCTTCATGGAGTTTTTCCAGAGCATGGAAGACGAAAGTGTAAGATGGCAAATTGCAACCTTTCTAAGGATTCTTCGGATATTTTCGATGGTTGTGTCCATCTTTTTCACTGCCATATATGTGGCTGCTTTGACCTTTCACTATGAAATCATCCCGCAGACACTGCTGATTCCATTAGGTGAGTCAAGGTCCAGGGTACCTTTTCCTCCTATCATTGAAGCGCTGCTGCTTGAAGCGATGATTGAGCTCTTGCGTGAGGCTGGCGCCAGGCTTCCGACAAAAGTCGGCCAGACGATGGGTATCGTTGGCGGTATCGTGGTCGGTACCGCCGCAGTTGACGCCGGATTCACGAGTAATATCCTGATCATCATCATTGCCGTCAGTGCGCTGGCTTCTTTTACAACACCTAACTATATGATGGGCAATGTCATCAGGGTCCTCCGCTTTCCGCTAATCCTACTCGCCGGATTTTGGGGATTTTATGGATTGATGATTGGATTCTGCTTCCTGCTCATCCATCTAATCAGGCAAACCAGTCTGGGTACACCGTTCCTTGCTCCCTTTTATCCGCCTCGGTTTGCAGATTGGCGCGACAGCATCATCCGCATGCCGATTCAATTCACAAACCGGAGACCAGCGCAAGGCAGGCCAAAGGACCGTATCAAATACCGATTTTCGAAATCAAAGACGAAAGAGTAAAGTTGTGGTGTTCTGAATGAAGGTGCTAATCGAGGCAAAACCGCAAAACATGGTCAATACTTTTCTGCTCATCTTCGTGGTCCATTCCATGCAGCTTGGCGTTGGAATACAGGGTTTCCAAAGGGTCATCTACCTTGAAGCCAAGCATGATGCCTGGATTTCCGTTCTCTTGGGCGGAGTCGCTTCTGCTGCAGTGGGTTTCATAATGGTAAGAATATTGACTGCCTATGGTAATTCCGATTTATACGGAATCCAGTATGATGTGTTTGGGAAATGGCTCGGCAATTTAATAAATTTCGTTTATATCCTGTTCAGTCTTGGCGCATTCCATGTCATTGTCCGCAACTATATTGAAGTCATCCAGGCTTGGGTCTTTCCAGAGCTGCCAAACTGGCTTCTGGCTTTTACCCTGCTATATCTTGTTTATTACGGATTGAACGGCGGCCTGCGGACAATCGTCGGTGTCAGTTTTTTTAGCGTGATATTGTCACTTTGGCTCGTGCTTCTGCTCGCCTATCCATTTCAATTCACAAATTGGGATTATTTATTCCCGATGTTTGAATCAAGCGTGACAGATATTGTAAAAGGAGCTAGGCAAATGACCTTTACAATCATCGGTTTTGAGATCATCTTTGTGATCTACCCCTTTTTAAAAGAGAAGGACAAGGTTCAGAAGCATATGCAATTCGGATTATGGTTCACAACGCTCCTGTATCTCATGCTGATGGTGGTTTCCCTGGCCTATTTTAGCGGCGGCCAGCTGGAGAGGACGATTTGGGGCACCTTGTCTCTGTTTAAAATTGTACGTTTTCCCTTCATTGAACGGTTCGAATACGTGGCGATCACTTTCTGGGTCCTCCTGATCCTGCCGAATTTAATGTTTTATCTCTGGTCGGGCTCACGTGGAATGGCGAGGATTTTTAATAAAAAAGAGAAAAAATTCAATTGGCTGTTATTGGCTATTCTTTATATAAGTCTCCTGTATCCACTGAACAGGATGGAGATCAATATGATGAATGATTACTTTGCTAAATTTGCCTTCTATATTGTCTTTTGTTATCCATTTCTCCTATATGGAGCCGTTCTGGTCAAAAAGAAACTTTTCCGAAAAAAGGATGGGAAACATGCAGAAAACAACAGCTAAGATTATCGCTATCTGTCTCGTTGTCCTTCTTTCTGCCTGTGCAGACCCAAAAACACTTGAGCGGATGGGACTTATTACAATAGTTGGTTATGATGTAGCTGACGACGGAGAAATTTTAACGACGATGGTTCTGCTCCATATCGATCCGGAGGCACCAGAGAATTCAGCGATCCTGACGGCGAAAGCACCTACAAGCAAGGGAGCAAGGACAAAAGCAGACCGGAAAAGCCCTAAAAAACTGCAATCAGGGCAGCTCCGCGTGGCCCTTTTCAGCGATGAAGTCGTCAAGCTCGGGCTTATTAACCTTGCCGATACACTGGCACGCGATCCTTCGATCAGTGACCTTACTTATTTAGCGGTTGTGGAAGGAAGCACGAATAAGCTGCTGAATCAAAAGATAAAGGCTTTTGCAGACGTCAGCCAGCTGATCTACAAGGAACTCGACCAGAATATCAAGGGGGAAACGATCCCATCTTCTACCTTGCAGGAAGTTATGCACGATTATTATTCAGCTGGAGTTGACCCAACCATGCCAACCTTGAAAGGCGAAGGCGGGGAAATTGAAATCACCGGTATGGCGCTGATCAAAGATGATCGGATGGTTGGAAAAATCACCCCAAGGGAATCATTTTATTTAAAATTGATCAATGATCGCTACAGGGCTGGATCTCTGGAGTTATTGATCAACAAGGAAGGCTTTAAACTCATTAAGGCTACAAAAGAGGCAGAAGAGCTGGCGGTTGTAATGGACACCATCCATAGCAACAGTGACATCAAACTGCTCAACAAGGACAAACTCGAATTCGAGATGAAAATCAAGCTGCAAACGCGGCTGCTCGAAATCAATCAATCAGTCGATATCAAGGATCCAAACAGTTTAAAGCTGATGCAAAAAAAACTCAGCGATAAAGTGAAATCAGACATCGAAAAGCTGATCGTCAAAGCACAAGAAGTCGGGTCAGACCCATTCGGCTTCGGAGAAATCTACCGAAAAAGCGTCCGCCATTCCAATCTCACCACAAAAAAATGGCATGAAATGTACCCAAACGCAACAGTAAAAGTAAATGTAGAATTCGAAATCATGAGAACCGGGGTAGTAGAATAAAAATAGCGGTCTTTAACGCACTAACGCACCGGGGGTCTGACCCCCGGTGCGTTGATGCGGTGAAGCGCTGGGGGTCTGACCCCCAGCGCTTTAAAGTGGAAAAGTAATCTGCTAGCTACTCTAATATTCATACCAATCCAAAGTACCTGGCAGTTTGTGCAATAGCGAAGGTAACCCCCAGCGCAATAACAGTCGGAATGAGGAAGGAAATAAAAGTCCACTTTTTGCTTTTTGTTTCTTTGTAGATATTGATCAGGGTCGTTCCGCACGGATAGTGCAGAAGCGAGAAGAGCATCATGTTCAATGCTGTCAGCCACGTCCAGTTATGCTCGAGGAAGATTTGCTTGATGTTTTCAATCCCGCCGGCGTCGACAAGCTCGCCTGTTGAAAGGTATCCCATCAGCAGCACCGGGAGGACGATTTCATTGGCTGGCAGCCCGATGATGAATGCCATCAGGATATACCCATCCAAACCCAGCATTTGTCCTAATGGATCTAAAAACTGCACGATATGCATCAAGATGCTGATTCCATTCACATCGATGTTCGCCAATATCCATGTCAGGATCCCCGCGGGCGCTGCCACCTTCACAGCTCGGTTCAGGACCGCAAGCGAGTTGTTCAGAGAAGAACGAATGACGGTATCAAAGATCTTCGGCTTCCTGTACGGAGGCAGTTCAAGCGTATAGTGGGTAGGCACACCCTTAAGCAATGTTTTTGATAGAATCCAAGATACAGAGAAAGTGACGATAATACCAAATAATACTACGCCAACAATGACCGATGTGGTAACGAGTGATTTAAATCCGCCTGTAAAATTAGCCGCCATAAACAGTGAGGAAAGTAAGATAAGTGTCCCCCATCGGCCGTTGCATGGTACGAAATTGTTTGTCAGGATGGCCAGCATCCTTTCCCTTGGCGATTCAATGATCCTTGTCGACATCATCGCTGCAGCATTGCAGCCAAAGCCCATCGCCATTGTTAAGGATTGTTTGCCGTGCGCTCCTACAGTCTTAAACAACCGATCCATGTTAAACGCTACCCTTGGCAGATAACCATAGTTCTCCAATAGTGCAAATGTCGGAAAAAAGATTGCCATTGGCGGCAGCATGACGCTGATCACCCAGGTAGTTCCCCGGTAAAAGCCCAGCACCAATACGCCGTGCAGCCACTCCGGAGCATTCAGCATCCCAAAGAGGATAGTAATATATACTTCAAGCCAGCCGAAAAATTCTGCAAGCATCGCTGACGGCACATTCGCGCCGGCAATCGTTAAATAAAATACCGTTCCAAGCATGAGCAGCATAATCGGGAAGCCCCATATAGGGGAAGTTAAGATTCGATCCAATTTTTCCGTCCGCTCGTCATGCTTTGTCTTTGTATAGCGAACACCTGCATTGATCGTTTCCTTGCTATTCCTGTACAAGGCATCAACAATTTTGTCACGCGTCTCCGTCGAGGTATATTTTTCAGCTTCCTGAAAAAGGTCATTCAACAACTGCTGTTTTTCTAATGCTGTATGCTCCATCAGCTTAGGGCCTCCTTTGGTTGATGCCTGTTCCCCAATTCCTCAAAAAGCTTATTATCCCCATCTAAAAGTCTTAAGGCTAGCCATCTCGCAGGCACTTCATTTCCAAATAACCGTTGAACCTGTGGTAAAAGGGCCGCTATTTTTTGTTCGATTTCTTCATCGTAGGTGATTTTTGCCGGGGAACATGGGATCACACCATTGATCACTCTTTCGATCGTATCCAAGAGCAGCGGAAGGCCTGTTTTATTCCTGGCTGATATCTTGATTACAGGAACCCCAAGACGCCTCATCAGGATTTTCTCATTGATTTTAATGCCCATTTTTTCCGCTTCATCGATCAAGTTGATGCAGACAATGACTTTATCCGTCAGCTCCAAAACCTGCAGAGCCAGGTTCATATTCCTTTCCAACGCAGTGGCATCAAGGACTACCATGGTAAGATCGGGTTTATCAAAAACAATATAGTTTCGTGCTGTTTCTTCATCCAGTGAATTCGAAAAGAGCGAATAAGTACCCGGCAAATCAATCATCAAATACGATTTGCCTTTGTATAAAAATGTACCCTCTTTCACATCAACCGTTTTCCCCGCCCAATTACCGGTATGCTGCTTTAACCCTGTAAGTGTGTTGAACAATGTACTTTTGCCTGTGTTAGGGTTTCCTGCTAACGCAATCCTGAACTGATTACCCATGATTGACCAGCTCCCCTTCAATGCATGTGCTTTCTTCTTTTCTCAAGGCGATTGCTGTACTGGAGACCCGAAACGCAATTGGATCACCCAGAGGACTCTTCCTAAGGACCTCGACAATCGCTCCCGGCACAAAACCCAGATCCAATAATCTTCTGCGCATCGTTCCCTCCAGGCTTAGTTTAGAAATTTTAATGAAATCACCTTTTTCTCCATCAAATAGAGTCAATATTTTAGTCCTAGCCATCTATTTTTCCTCCAACTCACTGTTTTTCCCTAATGCAACTTTTTGTTTATTATATGTTCCAGTGTTCATATTGTCAAAATTATTATGAAAAAGCTTCGGTAAAAAAATGGCCCTTTTTGCAGACGAAAAAAGCTTGCAGGATGTCCTGCAAGCTTGCTGTTGAATGTATAAAAAATTGTATTGCGTAATCGTTCTCAGGTATCACACTTTATAAAAAAAGGCTCTGCTTAATAGGCTGTTGATTTTCGTTCCAGGCGCTTCGCTTTCCTCTGAAAAATTATGAAAAAGCCCAATTGCCGGCTTTTTCAAGAGCAAATTTTTCTTGGAGCGTGCGGTGAGCCTCCTCGTCGCTTTGCTCCTGCGGGGTAAATTGGCCCCTTCTTTACGGGCCATTTCTACCGGGGTCTCACCTGCCCGCTTCATCCCGAAGGAGTCTGCACGCCTGGAACGAAGAGAAACAGGACTTAAAATCAACATTGGGGTATATCAAAGCTATAAAAAAGATTGGGAAGTTACTTTTAACCTCCCAATCTCTTCTATTTCATAACCCCTCTTAACTTAAAAACACAGCCCCATAACCAAGCGCACCCAAGATCATAAACGCGGGATGGAGTTTTACTTTTTCCATCAGGACATAGCTGGCAACAATCAGGAACAATGTTTGCCAGACGCCGATATCGAAATACGAGCCTGAGAAGAAGTTATACGCCATGACTCCAAGCATGACAGCAATAGCTGGCTTTACATACAGCGTCATTTTCTTCACTTTTGGTGAATCCTTGAATTTAAACAGCAATCCAAGCAATGTGATCATCAGGATGAGTGAAGGCGCGACAGCCGCGAATACCCCGACAAATGCTCCTAATACCCCGCCTACTTGATAGCCAATATATCCAGCCATTTTGGTAGCGATCGGGCCTGGCAGCGAATTGCCGAGCGCCAGCACTTCACTGAATTCCCCAACCGTCAGCCAGCCGTAGCGGTCAACCACTTCATTTTCAATCAGAGGAATGGAGGACGGCCCGCCACCGTAGCCTAAAATCCCAGGGATAAAGAATGCCAAAAAGATTTTCCACTGAATGATCATACCGTTTTCCTCTCAGGCACCACAGCTTGTTTTTCTGCCTGTCTTTCTTTTTTCTTATCCGGTCCAAAGAGTGCCCAGCCAAGCAGCAGCGCGATCAGGATGCCTGGGTGAATTCCAATGACTTCCATTGCAGCGAAGCTTATGGCCACCACAACCAGGTTCCCTTTCCAGCCCATCCCCTTCTGGCCGTTCTGGAAAAATTGCCATGTCAGCACAGCAAGCATGACTCCTACAACTGGTACAACTGCTTTTGTCATCCCCAGTACCCAGGGCTGGTCTTTATAAGCCGACAAGGAAGTGAGCAGTAAAATCATCAAAATGATCGTCGGAATAATCGATGCGAGCAAAGCATTTACAAGCCCCAGGACTCCTGCTACCCGATAGCCGATGTATCCAGCCATCTTTGTCGCAATCGGGCCTGGCAACGTATTGGCAAGCGCCAGTACATCTCCAAACTCTTCATCGTTCATCCAGTTATACTTTTCAACGACTTCTTTATGAACAAGCGGAATTGAAGAAGGGCCGCCGCCATATCCGAGCATCCCTACCCGGAAAAAAGCCATGAAGATATTCCATTGTTTCATGTAAAATCAAATCCTTTACAAATGATTACCAAGCGGCAATCGTTCCATCTGTCCTTGGTTCCGTTCCTCCAGTCAGCACCCCTGTCTCAGGATCCCGCCAGATAATCTGCCCGCGTCCAAAGCTGCCGGAGTCAGCCGCCACCTTGATATTATGGCCTTTTCTCGCCAGTGCTTCTGCAATATGGGAAGGCAGGGAGCGTTCTACTTCAATCGTCTTCCCTTCCATCCACTGCCATCTTGGCGCATCAAGTGCCGCTTGCGGATTCAAATTGAAATCAATCGTATTCATGATCACCTGGACATGTCCCTGAGGCTGCATATAGCCGCCCATAACACCAAACGGACCGACCGGCTTGCCACCCTTGGTCAGGAAACCAGGAATGATTGTATGATATGTTTTCTTGCCAGGTTCAAGGCAATTTTCATGATCTGGATCCAGCGAGAAATCATGGCCGCGATTTTGCAGGGCGATTCCTGTTCCAGGCACGACAATCCCTGAACCAAAGCCCATGTAGTTCGACTGGATGAAGGAAACCATATTTCCTTCTTCGTCTGCAGTTGCCAGATAAACCGTGCCGCCCTTTGGCGGTGTCCCCGGCTCCGGAGTCAGGGCTTCTTCGCCAATCAGGCCGCGGCGCTCCTCAGCATACCCCTCACTTAGCAGCTGTTCGACACTTACACTCATCTTATCTCTTTGCGTGATATATTTTTTCCCATCAGCAAAAGCAAGCTTCATCGCTTCCATTTGCTTATGGTAGGTTTCTGCCGTTTCTTTTTCGTTAAAATTAAAGCCCTTTAAAGTATTCAGCGCCATCAGGGCAATCATCCCCTGGCCATTAGGCGGGATTTCCCAGACATCATAGCCGCGATAGTTCACACTGATTGGATCGACCCACTCAGGTTCATAGGCTGCCAGATCTTCCTTCCGGATGAAACCGCCATGCTTTCTTGAAAACTCATCAATTTTGTCAGCGAGATTCCCTCTGTAAAAGGATTCGCCCTTCGTTTCGGCAATTTCCCTTAGGGTAGCAGCATGACCTGGCGAGCGCCACATTTCTCCCGCTTCCGGCGCCCTGCCATCAGGGGTGAAGGTGTTAAACCAATTCTCGTATTCTTCGCCTTTGAACAAGTCTTTAAAAATAGCAGCGGCACGCTTCCAGTACTTGCCAAGGATTGGGGAGATCGGGAAGCCATTCTCCGCATATTGAATCGCTGGTTCCAGAACCTCACTCAATGGCAGTTTGCCGAATCTCTCAGAAAGAGCAGCCCAGGCACTCGGAGCCCCTGGAACCGTCACTGGAACCAGGCCAAACTTTGGCATGGATTCGTGGCCAAGCTCCTTCACAGCGTCAATCGTCAAGCTTTGCGGAGCAGGTCCGCTTGCATTAAGGCCATACAGTTCTCCCTTGGTCCAGACAATCGCGAAGGCATCGCCGCCAATCCCGTTCGAGGTCGGCTCAACGACCGTCAGGCAGGCAGCCGTCGCGATTGCTGCATCAATGGCGTTTCCGCCTTTTTTTAAAATATCCAGCCCCGCCTGTGCAGCAAGCGGCTGGGATGTTGCCACCATCCCCTTTCGCGCGACAGTCGCCATGCGCTGGGAGGAATACGGATAATTCAAAGCATCATAATAAGGCATAACTTTCCCCTTCTCTAAATCTATGTTTTAAGGATTCATTCAATCTATTATTTAGGCTCTTTTCTCTAACTTTGTTGCTATTGACTACGCAATAGAATCGAATTACTCAAGTTTCTTCCCTAACTTAATGCTTATTATTAGAAAAGAGCTTGCTAACTTAGTACCGTTATACGAAATGGCTTTTATTCATGTTAAAATCGGCTTTTGGATTTTAACAACATTCTTTACGAAAACAGCCATTATTTAAGATGGCAGGCGATAAAATGCCCTTCCTCAATTTCTCGCCACTCGGGCCTCTGCTGTTTGCAAAGATCGGTAGCAAGCGGGCAGCGCGTGTGGAAAGCACAGCCTGCCGGAGGGTTCGTTGGACTCGGCAGGTCACCCTTCAGCTTGATCCGTTCACGCTTTTTCCCTACTACCGGGCGAGGGATGGCAGATAATAGCGCATCTGTATAGGGATGGGTTGGATTTTCATAAAGCTTATCAACCGGAGCAAGCTCAACCATCTGGCCAAGATACATCACCAGCACCCGATCACATAAATGCCTCACAACCCCGAGGTCATGTGAAACAAACAGATAGGTCAAGTCATGCTTTCCCTGCAAATCCTTCAAAAGCTTGATCACCTGTGCCTGGACAGAAACGTCCAAAGCAGAAACGGGTTCATCGCAGACAATAAAGGAAGGGTTAATCGAAATCGCCCGTGCAATCCCGATCCTCTGGCGCTGCCCTCCGGAAAACTCATGCGGATAGCGGTCGTAATGCTCTTCCTTAAGGCCGACTTCGCGCAGCAGTTCAACAACCTTCGCCCGGCGTTCCCCCGCGGAAAGATCGGTATGGATGATGAGCGCTTCTTCCAATGCGTCGCCTATTCTTTGTTTTGGATTAAGGGATGCATAGGGATCCTGAAAAATCATTTGCATATCGCGCTTATATGACTTCAGCTGCCGTGATGATTTCCCACTGATATCATCACCTTTAAAAATCATGCTCCCGTCAGTCGGTGTTTCCAGACCGAGAATCGTCCGCCCGAAGGTTGACTTGCCGCAGCCCGATTCTCCCACCACACCAAGCGTTTCACCTTTATAAATGTCAAGGGTGATTCCATCGACAGCCTTCACATGGCCTTTTACTGTTTTAAAAATCCCGCCTTTTACCGGGTAGTGCTTCTTGATGTTTTTCAGGCTATACAACACTTGTCGTCTGGTAGCTGTGCTGCTCATTTCCGTCCACCTCCTGAAGCCAGCATCTTACGGCATGGCTGTTTGTCCTTTCAAATCTTTCGGGAGAGCTTGCCTTGCATTTTTCCATTGCATGCGGACAGCGGGGATGAAACCGGCAGCCGCTGATCTGTTCGTTCAAATTCGGGAGCGTCCCCGGTATCGGATTTAATTCAAAATGGGGATCATCGACATTCGGCACCGATGAGAGAAGACCTTTTGTATATGGATGCTGCGGGTCGTTGAAAATCGTTTCAACATCCCCCTCTTCAATGATCTCCCCTGCATACATGACGATCACCCGGTCAGCCACCTCGGCTACAACGCCCATATCATGGGTAATCATAATGACACTCGTTTCGAATTCTTCTTTTAGATCATTTAAAAGGTCGAGGATTTGAGCCTGGATCGTTACGTCCAATGCCGTTGTCGGTTCATCGGCAATTAAAAGCTGAGGATTGCAGGCAAGGGCGATGGCGATCATGACCCGCTGGCGCATTCCACCTGAAAGCTCATGAGGATATTGGTTCATCCGCTTCTCCGGCAAAGGAATCCCCACCTGGGTCAGCAATTCAATTCCCTTTTGATGTGCTGCTTTCTTTGAAAGATTCCGGTGAATCATCAATGGTTCACGAAGCTGGTATCCAATTGTAAAGGTTGGATTAAGAGCGGTCATCGGCTCCTGAAAAATCATTGAAATCTCATTGCCGCGGATTTTCCTTTTTTCCTCCTGCTTAAGTTCCAGAAGGTTTTTTCCGTTAAATTCAATTGCCCCCTCCGACCGCGCATTGCTCGCCAAAAGTCCCATGATCGACAGTGCCGTGATGCTTTTCCCGCAGCCTGACTCTCCAACGATACAAAGTGTTTCCTTCCGGTCCAGGGAAAAAGAAATACCGCGAACGGCAGATACTTCGCCGCTCGCAGTCTTGAATTTTGTTACCAGGTTTTTTACATCTAAAATGGTTTCAGCCATTTTGTATCCCTACTTTCTTTCACTGTTGTAAAGAGTCCACTGGCCAGTAGGTTCAAGGTTGATTCCCTCAACTGTTTTGTCGCGGACGATCGTAGCAATACCATGGTAGATCGGTACAACCGGCAGCTCAGATAATACAAGCTCATTTGCTTCCTTAAGGATCTGCTTGCGTTCTTCCTGGTCAACAGTCGCGCGTGATTGTTCAATCAGCTTATCCAGTTCAGGATTGCTGTAGCTTCCCACATTCGTTTCACCGGCATTTTTGGAGTGAAGTCTTGGGAATAACAGCTCACTGCCGTCGCCTGTCACGTTGGACCAGCCAGCAATTGTCAGATCGAATTTCCCTTGCTTGGATACATCAAGATATGTTCCCCATTCCAGTGTTTCAATTTTTACATTGAAGCCAACTTCAGCAAGCTGAGCCTGGAACACTTCCGCCATATTCATATAGTTAGGTGTGTTTGCCACAAGCAATTTAATCTCCTGGTCACCAAAACCATTTGCTTCGACGATTTTCTTTGCTTCTTCAGGATTGTATTTAGGTGCTTTTTCCTCTGCTGATTCGTCATATCCGAAAAGCTCAGGTCCGATGAATGAGCCTGATTTCACGCCGAGCCCGCGAAGTTTGTCAACATAGCCATCACGGTCAAGAGCATAAGCAACCGCTTTGCGGAATTCAGGATTTGTCATTGGCTCTTTTTTCATATTGAAAGCAAGATAGTAAACCGGAGTTCCATTCTTTTTATCAATTTCAACGTTCTTAATTTTTTCAACACGCGGCAGAAGTTCAGCAGCGATATTATCCATGAAATTAACTTTTCCAGTTTGCAGCATAGAGACAGCCGTTGTGACTTCAGGTACAACCTTGAATGTTACCTTCTCAAGCTTTGGCGCTCCCTGCCAGTAATCCTTATTGGCTTCAAGTACGATATCCTCGCCGTTCTCCTTCGCTTTGAACTTGAACGGGCCTGTTCCTACAGGGTCCTTCATCAAATCCTGCTTCTGGTCAGCAGCCGGGCTTACGATTGCAGCATTTGAGTGTGTCAAAGCAGCAAGCATCGGACCGTATGGCTTTTCCGTTTTAAGGACAACAGTTTGTTCATCCTGTACTTCGATTGACGAGATTGGTTCTAATAGCGATGCACGCGGAGCAGCTGTTTTTGGATCTTTGATTTTGTCAAAAGTATATTTTACAGCCTCTGCATTGAAATCCGTTCCGTCATGGAATTTGATGCCTTTCTTCAAGGTGATCACCCATGTATTAGGGTCAGGGTTTTCAGCTTTTTCAGCAAGCAAGCCCTTCACTTCGCCATTTTCAGCATCACGATAAAATAGTGTTTCGTAAATTTGCTCATTCACCGATGATGATACAGAGTCATTTGTCATGATTGGAGACAAGCCAACAACCTTAGAAGTAGTAGCATACGTTACTTCCTGCGCAGCCTTGGATCCATCTCCACTTTTTCCGTTTGACGCACTGCTACTGCAACCCGCTAAAGCAAAGGCTAAAATAAAAAACAATGCCAGACCTTTAAAAAGAAATTTTTTCCCCATCTCGTTCACTCCCGTTTTTAATTGATCATTGCAGTTTCTCTTACCGTTTAATTATCTAAATTCATTCCTGGATCAAGCGCATCCCTTAACGCGTCACCGACCACATTGAAGGCGAAGACGACGAGCATGATGGCAATGCCGGGAATTACGATCATATGCGGTGATGTCCACATGAAATCCTGCCCTGCTGAAATCATCGCTCCCCATTCAGGAGTTGGCGGCTGGGCACCCAAACCAAGGAAACTCAATGATGCTGTTGATAAAATCGCTGTCGCCATCCTCATCGTAGCGAAGACGATGATCGGCGCCATACAATTTGGCAATACATGCTTGAACAATATTCTCGCATCGCTTGCCCCGAGTGATTTCATCGCAAGGATATATTCTTGCTTTTTTACCGATAGAACGCTGCCGCGGACAATTCTCGCACATGTCGGAATCGACCAAATGCTGATGGCAATGATGACATTGACAAGGCTTGTGCCCAAAATCGCAATGATCAGCATGGCAAGGAGAATTCCCGGGAAGGCAAATAATAAATCTACAAATCTCATAATCAGGCCATCCAGCTTCTTATAGTAGCCTGCCAAAAGCCCGAGCGTCACTCCGCCCAGCAAACCGAGTGTCACTGCACCGATGCCGACGATTAACGAGATTCTTGCACCGTATACAAGGCGGCTCCACATATCTCTTCCAAAGTTATCTGTTCCGAGCCAGTGCCCTTCTGTGCCGGGCGGCATCTCAGCGAGTGCCAGGTTTTGCTTTACCGGATCATGTGACACAAAAACCGGTGCAAAAATGGCAAGCAACACTTGGATAGTAATGATGATGAGGCCAACGATTGCCACTTTATTCTTAAGCAGCCTCTTCCATGTCTTGAAAAAAGAATACTCCTTTTTCTTTACTGGAAGGACTTCAACAGCGGAACCTGCTGTTTCGATTTCCATGCTATCCTTCCTCCTTTTTACTCGTAGCTGATCCGTGGATCAATGAACGCATAGACGATATCGACGATCAGGTTAACAAGAACGAACAATGTTGCGACCAGCAGCACAGCTCCCTGTACCATCGGGAAGTCACGGGCAGCAATCGATTCAATCATTAACCGTCCTACACCATTGATGGCAAAAACCTGTTCCGTAATAATTGTCCCACCGAGCAGAAACCCGAAGTTCAGGCCGATGACTGTAATGACAGGAATCATCGCGTTACGCAAGCAATGAATCATGACAACCGACTTTTCTTTTACACCCTTAGCTCTTGCTGTCCTGACGTAATCTGCCTTTATTACCTCCAGCATCGCTGAACGGCTCATTCTGGCAATCATCGCCGCTGAACCTGTCCCAAGCGTAATCGCTGGTAAAATCAGCTCTTTCATCCCTTCAATCGTCCACAATGGAGAGGTCAGCCCTCCTACTGGCAGCCATTGCAGATTGACTGCAAAGACAAGGATCAAGATGGCGCCAAGCCAGAAGTTTGGAATCGAAATCCCCGCCAGCGCTACAGAGGTAGCGGCTGCATCAAACCAGGAATTATGTTTTAAAGCAGAAATGATTCCAGCCGTAACACCGATCACAATGGCCACAATGATGCTGGCAATTGCGAGATTAAGAGTGTTAGGGAATCTGGTGATTAATGCTTCTGAAACAGCTTCCTTCGTTTGGAACGAGAAGCCAAAGTCACCCTGTACTACTCCTTTGAGATAATCGAAATACTGAACAAGAACTGGCTTGTTCAAACCAAGGCTTTCCCTGATCCCCTCGATATCTTCTTTTGATGCTGTCGGTCCGCCAATAATGCTCGCCGGATCTCCTGGGGCAATATGCATGCTCATAAAAACAATAAAAGAGATCCCCAACAGGAGCAGCAGCAGCTCTGTAAATCTTCTTACTATTAAGCCTAACAACTCTTTCCCTCCCTTTTAAAATAGGCTCTGTTAAAGCTTAATGTTGATTTTAACTCCTGTTTCTCTTCGTTCCAGGCGCGTAGACTCCTTCGGGATGAAGCGGGCATGTGAGACCCCGGTAGAAATGGCCCGAAAAGAAAGGGCCATTTTACCCCGCAGAAGCGAAGCGACGAGGAGGCTCACCGATCGCCCCAAGAAAAATTTGCTCTTGAAAAAGCCGGCAATTGGGCTTTTTCATAATTTTTCAGAGGAAAGCGAAGCGCCTGGAACGAAAATCAACAGCCTAATTTAACAGAGCCTAAAAATAAGAAAATAACTTCCTCATTCAACCGATTCCAGAAAAATGAAAGCGGCGACATTCTCATTACGTTTGTAAAGCAAATGTTAATTTATGATTAACAAACGTAACATTTTTTAATTTTTTTCAATTTTAAAGCATATTCAGAATATTGTCTATATACTATTCCAAAATAGTTCATTATACTCATTTTAAGAAGCTATTTCGAGTGCCTAAATAATAAAAAAGACTCATGAAGGCACTCCTTCATGAGTCTTTCTGAATTATTTATAGTTTCATGCCAGTACGGCTTTTAAAACGTCTCAGCATGATCTGGCTCTCTACCCTGCTGATCCCCTCGACTGCATATAGTTCATTATTGATGAACTTTTCGAGCGAGGCAAAATCTTCAACAAGGACATGCATATGTAAGGTGCTCGGCCCAGTCATTTGGTAACAGCTGGCGACATTCGGATTATTCGCCAGGTTTTCAGCCACAGAAACCAGGAAAGCCGGCTCACAGTCAACCTCAAAAAAAGCCGAAACCTTCTTTCCTACCGCCTCAGAGTTGATCACAACACTGAACTTTTCAATCACCCCGGACTCCTCCATCCGGTTGACCCGCTCCCTCACAGCCACCCGCGAAAGATTCAGCTCCTTGCCAATATCCGCATATGAAATTCTCCCATTCTCCGTCAAAAGAGAAAGAATCTTCCGGTCCATATCATCTATTTTCATAAAATCACCACACATTCTTCTAGTCCTCAATACTAACTTATATAATAGAATTTCCACACTGACAGTGCAATGATATTTCGTTTATTTAAATTGGTTCCAATTCGTTTGGAGTGTTTTTATAAAGTTTAAAATTAAGCTACAATAACAGCGAAATCACCGGCTGTGATTTTTCAAATCCTCCCGTAATTTCTTAATTTCATCCGTTTGGTCGAGTATGTTATTATTCATTCTCCTTAAAGCATCATAAATGGCAAAAATACCTGCAAAAATCAAAAACCCAAATAATAAATCCATATATCCACTTCCTTTAAGGCAGTTTTCTAGACAATATTTCCAGCGTACTGTGATAGTGGGGCTGACCATGGGCAATATCCAAAAAATATGACTTAGTGAAACTGATTGTTTCGAAATCAGCTACTAAACTTTCAAGCTCTCTTTCGGTATAAAAGTGATGATACATTGACGCCTTTTCATTGAAATATGTATAGTCATCCACCTTTTCACAGCTTCCCTCCATTCTCTTCAAACTTGGGTCATTGTCATCAAACACATTAATATAAAGTAAACCATTTACCTTTAACCCTTTTTCCAGCTTATGCAGGATATTTTTTATTTCATCAGGGTGGAAGAAATTAAGGATGCTTGAAAGAATAATTAAAGAGTATTCTTCCTTTATAATTTCACATGTCCTGATATCATCTACTCTTGCATCTATTGATACATTATATTCATCTGATAGCTCATTACACCTGTTTATAGCGGTTTCGGAAATGTCCACACCTTCTACTTCATATCCTTGCTTCGCGAAAAAAAGCGCATTTCTTCCTTCCCCAACCCCGACATCCAGCACCTTCCCTCCTTTTGAGACTAGTTTATAGTATTGTAAGAAAATCGCATTAGGTTTGAGCCCCCATAAAATATCTGCCTTTTGATATTGTTTTTCCCATAGCCCTTGCTTCATTTCGTCGCTCCAGTTTGGTTTTTCCTAATTTTAACATATAAACCTACAATTTTTACGGACATAGTATACTAAATCTAAATAAAAAACCCTTTAAGATAGCAATCTTAAAGGGCTCATAACAAAACTGGATGACTTTATTTTGATAAATTTAGCGGAGAAATTCACTTTCATGAACTATAGCTGCTGCAGCTGACCGGCGTTAAAAAGTGAATTATTAATTATGTTAAGTTCTTCTCAATTTTCATCAAGATTACCTCTGCTGCTGCCGCCGATCCGCCAGCTTCTCGGAAGTTCTTTGAAAGTTCCTTGGCATTTTTTAGATAGCTAGGGTTTTCCAATACTTTATCTACTGCTGCTGCCAAACTTTCTGGCTTACTTCCTCTTAATTTGACTCCTGCCCCAAGCTCGGCCACCCTGTCAGCCACTAGCCCTTGTTCACTATGCAACGGAAAAAGAACCATCGGCACTCCGAAATAAAGACTTTCATTAACACTATTCATTCCACAATGGGTAATAAATACATCAGCCTTTTGTAAAATTGATGTCTGGTCCAAGTGTTTTTTTACTGTAAAATTGTTTGGTATGTGCCCAAGAGAAGTCCTCTCTGATTTTTGACCAATTGACATAATGATTTCATATTCACTACCTGAAAATGCCTTAATACAGCTTTTATAGAAATCCTTATTTTGATTGAGTACTGTTCCAAGAGAAATATAGATGATTTTTTTATTCTTTTTAACCACGTCCATCTCCGGAGCCTGGCGGATTGAAGGGCCGACAAAGGCATACCTATCTGAAAATGTTTCAGCCAATGGCTGAAATTCTTTCGTCGTATAAACAATGGTATCCGTATTATTATCATTTTGAATAAGTGATGCAAAATTATCGACGTGGTATCCATGATTCCTCAGCAGTTGGATTTTTTTTATTATTCGCGGCATGCCGATCACCATTTGAACCATTTCTTTTATTCCGCGTTTCATAAGTTTGGCAGTATGCTGATTAAAGGCAAATGTTGTGGTTGAACAGACAAATGGTATCCCTAATTTGTCTGCAAATAATTTTCCCCAAATGCTTAAGGAATCAGAAACTATACAATCTGGACGAATTTTTCTTAATTCCATACATACTTTTTCATCCATAGCAATGGTCGTGTCGACAACCATCTCAATTAATGCTGCAAAATCTTTTCCAGCCTTTCGATTCAGTTCTGCTTCGGATATTGGCGGTAAGAACGGATCACAAGAAATAAACTTGGCACCGGCTCCTTCAATTTTTTCTCTAAATTCCATAAACGAATAGTACCAAACTTCATGTCCTCTGCTTACTAATTCAGAAACTACAGGAAGAGTCGGATTTATATGACCATGTGCTGGAATTGAAAAAAATATTATTTTATTCATTCTGATTCCTCTGCAGCAGCTTCGGCTTTACGTATCATTTCCGCAAATTCATAAAAACGATCACTCTTTAAAATAGCTATCCCTTTTGTTTCATCTTCCCCTAAGACAACAAGCTTATCTCCAGCATTAAGCTGATACATGTCTCTAGCTTTTTTTGGAATGACAATCTGTCCCCGTTCGCCTATCTTCACGACACCAAAGAACTGTTTCCCCTTTGGGCCAAGACGCTCTAAATCTTGTTCACTTATATCGGAGGATAATTGATTCAACGTTATTTGAAAGATATCAGCTAACATTTTACTTTTATTTATATCAGGCAATGCCTCATCGTTTTCCCACTTTGCCACAGTTTGCCGGGATACATTTATCCTCTCAGCTAGTATTTCCTGGCTCATTTTAATCTTTTTACGCAAAACACGAATATTCATACCAATCATAAATTCATCTCCCTATAAAATAACTATATAGAAGACTTTGGAAATATTCTACCAATATTAGACAACATTTTTTGTTAATAATAGTGGCAGAAATTAATGGCTGGTTCTTATTTCTATTCGATGGAACTCAAAAAAATTTCCGGCAGTTTGGAAGACAGTGTACGGGAGAACTCGAGGATGATTTGTATCAATTAAGACAAGCTCAAGGGGTTGCTATAGCTACGTTCCTGTTAGTTTTTTAAGAGTAAAGCTTCGTAAACTGTAATAAAAAAAGTCCTTCGAGATAACTATCTCAAAGGACTAACCACCTAATACAAACAACCTTCAATTAATCTTGAACAACTCAGCACATTAAATGTAATTTTTCTTAATTAATCGGAATGACGTGCTACTTATAAAACCTATCGTATTTTTAATTTCTTCATAAACTTCCGGAAGGAGATAATTCCTAATAAAGATTATCTGGTAATTTTCATAATTAAACGGAAAAAATAAATCCCTTTTTTCAGAATTAACCGGAAAAAACGCAGCTTATTATTAAGACAACTTAGTATCAATTATTGTTAGTAATTCATTTATGAAACCTGGATTTTCGCTAAATATTTCTTCACATTTTAATTTAAATTTTTCCAAATATCTCTTGTCTTTATTATCACCTTGTATTACCTCACATAGAAAATCCAGAAATTCTATATTTCCATTAACTAATACAAATTGTTCTTGTGAAGCCCAGTAAAGGACTTCTATTACGATCGAGAAAACATATTCTCTATTTACCTGTGCCTCCATTAAATAACCAAATAGCCATTGAACTTCTCCGTTAATTTTAAATTGATTTTTCTTCAGGTAATAGATGTAAACTTCTTTTCTTGCTGTGATAAAACGATAGCCAATCATTATTAATTTTCCTACCATGTGATAATATTCTTCTTTGTTTATAAGTTGTTTGGAAAAACAATAGTTGATGAAATCATATACAGAAAAAGATTTTACATCTTCACCTTTAGCATAATCCTTAATAATGTAATTATCTATCATGAAAGAAAACAAACTATCTTTACATAATTGAACCTGGTCATCAAATATTATATTATTTTTTTTATCGTTCGGCTCTATATTAGACTTTCCAAGCTTTTTCCCATTTTCATTGATCCAATCCATTATATTCTTCATTTTTAATAGTGACTCTTGAACCTCAGATGGCGACCATTCATGTCCTAGAATTCGATCATTTTGATAGGAGATGCTTTTAAGTCCTTTAAATTGCGATAATTTCAACTGAGAATACTCAATGAAAAAAGTATTAAACTGTTCTTGATATATATAGAAGTTAAAATTTCTCGCAAAAGTGTCTAACATCCCTAAATAGTCTAGTGTAAAAATTGAAAAAAGATCACAAACTACATTTTGGGTTTTTGTTATATTTCTTAGCCCTTCAGTGACTTCACTAATATCTCCTGATACATTAACCCAAAAATAACTGTTTGCTTGATTCACCACATGCCCCCATGTTAAAAAGGGTTCTCCTTTAGTCCATTCTGATAAAACTTGTAAAGGTAATCTATTTTTCTTAAAAAGATCTTCTATTTCTTTTTGTTTTGACTCTATGTCCTTTAATTTATCAATAAATTCCCTTGCTAACTTCCCATCTTCTATAGCTTTGTATTGTTCAAAAAGTGGTTTTTCATTCGGGAAGACTTCGTGAAATGAAGAAAACACTTTTTGATAAGCATCTGCATACTCTTTTTGCGTTACCTCTATAAATTGAGAAATTTGAATATAACGCCAAAAATATGTCTTCCAAACCTCTGGATTTTTCTCACCATATTTAAAGGTTTTATATGCATAATCCAGGGCTTTTTCATATTGCATAGCATCTATATAGGCTAATGAAAGTAAATCTAAATCCTCAATAGTGGCATTTTCTGCTACTTTCATTTCAGCCATTCCAAGAGTATTTAAGCATCCTTCAGTATCACCAAGCCGGAATAGAGAACTGGAGTATCTAAATAAATAGTGAACAGTATCTGTTGAGTGATATAGAATCTCATACATTTCTTTAGATATTTCATACCATTCGGCTTGATAATAAATTGTAGCTACCACATCTTGGACAATTAATGAAGGGTTTTTTATTTCATTATGATAGAAATAAAGTATTTCCGTGTATTTCCCTAGAATATATAATGAATTAACATAAGTGTTTATTAACGTGTCATGTTGCTTCCAATGAGGAATAGTAGGTATTAATATTATTAATTTTTGATGGTCATCTTTTGAATTTCTTCTCTTATATGAATCCACCAATAAAATATTTACCTCTAGTAATTCCTGATCTGTGAGCTGCTCAACAGCAGACTCTAAGTTAGAGATAGCATTATTCCAATCATTTTGTAATATTGAGTAATACCCATTGATAGCATATTTTAGCGGGTCGTTTTTAGTTTCTTCGACAATTTTTATTAGATCATTTATTTCTTTATACTTAAATAATCTGGATAGGACCTCTAGTTTTAAAAAATAATAATCGATTTTAGATATGTTATTATTTTTATTTTCATAATTAATTAATGTTTGTAACGATTCCTTAGGATTCCCTGAATCCAAATAAACTCTAGCTAATAGTATTACAAACTCTTCACTTTCAATATTCTTAATTAGCTCACGCAAGACCATAATTGCATTATCCCAATCCTTGCTGAGAAACATGGACCATAACCAATTGATAAGGTATTTTCCACCTTCCTCCTCAGAAGAATGTTTATATACTTCACCATAAAAAATAGCTGCTTCTTTAAACCTTTGAGAACGAAAATATAATGCGGCAAATAATTCATTAACTCTAAGTAATTGTCTTTTGTTCTCATTATTTTCTTTTACTATTTCTAACAACGGTGTTACTTGTTTCAGAACTTCTTCTGGATCCACCAAATTACCTTGGTGAATCTCTTCTTCAAGTTGCATTGTATACGTTTCTGCAAGTAATAAGAGCCAATCTTTTGAGTCGGACTCCTGTTCAAGAGCTTTTTTAACTACTTCTATTACTTTTTCGTATTTCTTCGCTGCTAAAAGTGTTCTTGCATGTATTTCATTGAGACTTTCGTCTCCGTGTTTCTCGATTTCCAAAAGACACTCTTCATATTTCTCTTGCAATAATAAAATATTCAAATGTAATTCAACGTTCTGTTTAGTATAACCTTCTTCATTAATGCTTTTTTCAATAAGTAGGTTCGCTTCCTCTAATTTCTCCTCAAATATATTAATTAGAGCATAAAGACGATTTTTCCTTGGTCCATCATCACAATATGTGATAGCAGCATATAAGTATGGTATCGCATCTTTGGTTTGACCTTCAATAATATAACTGTTTGCTAATACTGCGTTTAATTCAAGACTTTCTAATCTATTATATGTGTGTTTAATTCTTTCTTCCGCTTTTTTCCTAGCAGTAATTAATTTTCCTTTTTGAATAAGTTCCTTTAAATCCTCATACCCAACTGGGCCGAGTGTATTATATAGTGTTGATTGAACAGTTTCCTCAATCTTATTTATATTTCTTTCATTTTGCTCTTCTAATTTTTCAAAGCCTAAACGTATCTCATCTCTCATTATATCTATACTAAATAAAATATTTTGAAATTCAGGATCCCAATTTTTCTCTTTATATTCGTTTATTTTTAAAAGTATTAATTTAAGAAAGGGTAAAATTTTGTCTTCATGTTCAGGAAATTGTTCAAAATATGGGTCTAGAAAGAAATGCTCATTGCTAAACCCGTCATCACTAGTACCCTCTATAATCCACCTAAAAATCTCTTGTCTAATTAGACTATCATCTAGGATATCCTTGATTAATTCATCAGGCAAATCCAATAATGCTTTTGCATCATCTACAGCGGCTTGAAACATTAAAGTCATTTTTTGAGGGTAATTGTCCTTAACCCATTTATCTTTAAAATCCCTATAAACTTTAGCATTTTTTAATTTAGGTATTGTAAAGGAAACAAAGGCAGTTACCAAGGGCTTTAAAAATATACTTAACTCCATTTTTTCACCTGACCTATCTATTTATAGTTACTTTTTAAGATATATTAAAAATGTAAAGGATTCCCATAACATTATTTTACCATGGATATCTATTATTGTTTTTATTAAGTACCAAAAAAACCATTGCCTCTGCAATGGTTTTTAATTCTTTGATTATTTAGCCTCTTTACTTCTAAGCTTCTCTAATTCAAAAGCTTCCACTATATTGAAATTCTTTATAGTAAAAGGATTAGAGACAAACGGGCGTGTAGATATATCAAGTTTGTTAAACGCATCATAAAGATGATTTTCATCAATTGAATCGTTCCCGCTTTTCGCTGCTAATCCTGTTGCTTCATATAAAATTTTATTTAAATGTGAAGGCAGCCCGTTAGTCGCATAGTACAATTTATCGGCTAATTGCTTGGATGCCAGTGAAGACCTATCTACAAAAGGCATCCTCTCATCTATACTTTTTAAGAATGCCCTGAACTCAATTTGCTCTTCTCTAGTATAGTAATGAAAACCTTCCATGGTAAGCTTCATAAGGAACCGTCGATCAAGTTGGGAATTGAATTTAAATATTTTTTTCGATTCCGGAAATCCGCATAAGATAATAGGAATACCAGCCTCATCGCAAAAGGATTTTACCCACTCTGACGCTTTATTTAGTACATGTTGTGTATCTCTATCTAATAGATGCTGAAATTCATCTATTATAATCAATTCAACCTTGCATCTCTTTATAAAGTTCATTAACCTGCTTGTTTGACTAATCTCTGTCCCCTTTTCGTAAGCTGGATCTCCTAAGGAATAAAGTAGTTTGGATGCAACTGATTTTGGGGTGGCCCCTACTGGAACTTTTGAGTAAAGAACGGGGATGACAGTATTATTATTAAGTAGCTGTCTTGGAAAGCGGCTAGTGTACTCCTCCAAAACAGTAGACTTTCCAACTCCCGCTACTCCTGATAAAAACAGTGAATCAGGTTTTACCGAACCTTGCGAATAGAAATGAATATCTTCTATTTCGGAAAGTAAATTACTATAATGTGGATGAGCAATAACCATTCTCTTTACATGCTCTCTTCTTTTTCTCACATCATCCTGGCTTGCTGGTGTACCACTCAATCGTTTGAAAGGTATTTCTTCATTCATTCTCCGCCAACTCCTTTTTATCCTTTTTCATAGTTACATCCCAACTTGGAAGATCTTCAACATCAGTGTCCTCGTATTCGATATACCAATTGTCCTCTTTAGAGACTTGAGCTTCAGATTTCTTTTCATTCTTTTGTTTTTCTGCGGGTTCTTCATTAATAATTCTTATTTCATCATTAATTGAAGGAACATTAATATTACTCTTAGTTGTAATAATAGCGTTGTTATTCGAAACACCTTGTATAGATTTAAGGGCAGTTTCAAAGATGAAATCAGAGTCTTCATTATTGGAATGGATATGTTCTTTATTTCTTTTCAACTTTTTAATTTGCTTTTCATCTTCTTCTCGTATTAATAGCATTTTACGTTTTGCTTTTGCTCTGTTACTTGGACTGAATGTTTTTCTTATCTCCGTTCTTTTTTTAGAATCTAGTTCCAAAGCCATAAGGGGGACAGGCAAGTTTATGTTTACTTTTTTTCTCTTTAGTCCAGTGAATCCCGCCACAATATATTTATTATTTATTGGGTCATACACATACACTTTTCTCATATCGCTTAAATCGAACCTAACACGTACTTCTTCATCCTCCCGTTTGAATTTTTCCAAAAGGTTCTTTAGTTCCATTAGCTCTTGACTATGATAATATTCATTTTGAATTACTACTCCTTGCGGCTGTATGGTCCTTAATTTTGATCCGCCCATAAGAATTATTTTTAAAGATTCCATACTTCTTGGAATCTGAAGCATAAGACGTTTATTATCTTCAATTCCCTGAACCCAAAGGTTGTGAGGAGAATTACCTCGCCTTTTATCGAAACGATTAGCTACAATATCAACCATGCCGAGATGCGCCATATAAATAAATCCCTGAATAGTAATGCAAGCATTACCCTCAGAATCATATCTGCCTTTTTCAATAAAATTTGAAAAGGTAGTACCTTTTTGATTATGTATGAACGTGGTATTTAAGCTTCTAAATGCTCTTTCAATCGTTCCCTTTTGATGACCTGCATCAATTTTGCAAAATTGAACCTCTTTCACACCTAACTGAAGGCATGCCTCTTCAAATTCATAGGAGTCATTGACACTTGCGTTATCAACCACAATAGTATGTGGAATGCCATGTGCAACCCATTCGTTTTCAACTAAGGGATATAACTCTTTTAGATAGGTTTTGGGCATTATTAAATGAATTAAGCATTGTTTTAAAGCCATGCTGTTCACTGGTTTAAAAGTAACAAAAAAGCCCATAGGCATACCAGTACACTTATCGACGGCATATATTAAGTTTGGCCTTTTAGATTGAAGATCAGCAGGATCAATCAACCTGAGATCAACTGGAGTCCAGTCAATTTCTACTCTTTGTAGAGGTCTTGTTGCAATAACCTCTTCTTTAACTCCATCCCTTTTTAATTTAGCTAATACTGAACCCTTTTTAGGTAGATCAACTTTATAAATATCCACTAACTCCATAAATCTCCTTCTTACTTTCGAAGGAGAAACGTAATTTAACTTTTCAGTTTCTTCTCTATTTAAATTTTCTTCTTCTATCCTTAGCGCAAACTCCGAATGAATATCTTCGATAGTATACTTTAGTCCTTGATACACATAATGCTCTAAATAGTGATTTATAGTACCATCCAAGATTGTTTGAATTTCTTTTGAGATTTTCGGCCCTTTGGGGCCAGACTTGAATGCCACAAGTGCTCTTATGTCTTCTGCACCTTCCCATCTTCTCTTCCATTCATAAAAAGCTGATTTTTTTACTTGTCCATTTAATGACTCTAAATAGGCCTTAATTTCTGAGGGTAATATTTCACCTTTTAAAACAGGTTCTAATATTTTATACCGTCTGATAGCTTCATTCTTTGACTTTTCATCCAAATCCTCTATATTTTCTACTCTTATATATTCTTGTTCAGCTTCTTTCTTTCTGAAGACTAGTAATCCTTCCCACCATAATTTCAGCAGCTCATCTTTTTTCCATAACTCGGTCTGCTGATAATTTAAATTCTCTAATTCATAATCTCTTTCTAACTCTTTCCTTACTAAATATTCATTGTCTTTAATTAAAAACCTAGAGCCTGCAGAAAAATAATGGCCTGCCATTAATTACGCATCCTTTCAACAATGGATTTATCACTAATTGGAGATGAAATAAGATCCATTGACACTTGATGTGTATATATCAAGTGATATAAATTACTTTCAATTTCTGCTTCATCAAAATGTTTGAGACACTCTTTTAGAGTAGCTATGTTAGTTTTCCCACCCAACCGTTCTAGTGTTCTAAGAATTTCATACATAACTTTCCTGTTGGTCGATTCTGGTCTTACTTCAGACAATATATCGAGGTTGTCAATTATAAAACCTTTTCTAATATCCGGCTCTGATACCACCACATAATTCATATTTCTTTCACTGCAGTATTTTATTCCAACTTGAAACTTAATTTTATTCTCTTCATCCTCAGTTTTTTTTAATGCCTTGACCTCGTATATATACTCCTTCATATCACTCTTCAAAACGAGAAAGTCTGGATAATACTTACGTTTTTTCCCCTGATAGACATAATTAATTTTTATGGGTTGGAATTTGAATGATGAAACAGTTGGATCAAAATCAAGGAGTTTAATAAAATCTCTTTCCAGGCTACTTTCCCAAGGAATCATTCGGTGCATTTTGGTGCTATTATGCTTTCCTCTAATGCTAAGCTTGCTGCTGGCTTTAATTTTCCTTGAAGGTTTCATTAAATCACTCCTCTGTCTACATAATTTTAAGCAATAAGGAAAATATAGGATAAAAGGTCAGGTGATTTTATGTTGCTTTTTTATCCAAAACCTTATTCACAAGAAACGCTATTAAGTTTTATATACAGGGTAGCAAGAGAACACGAGATGACTAATCCTGATTGGATATTTGATTTAATTGAAAAGAAGTTATCACTTCAAATTGCGCCGGAAAGAGTTAATTGGTTAATGGGAGATGAACTAAAATCTGTTTCTGAATTTCTTGGAATATCGTATGAAGATGCAGAGAGGTTAACTGTTTATCATCATTTTGAGAGGCATAACATAGAAGTTCGCAAAGAATCTAAAAACATTTGGTTTTTATATAAAAAAACCAGGTTCTGTCCTTTGTGTCTTAAAGAAGCAGGATATCAAAGAAAGTCTTGGATTAATTGTCACTCGATTATATGTGTGGAACATAATACGATGTTATTAGATGCGTGCTCAAATTGCGGAAATATTCAGACTACAAAATCCATTATACAAGATGAATGTACAAATTGTAACAATAAACTCTCTAATTCACCTATGAAAAAGGATTTTCCAAATGAATTCGTCGATTATCAAGATATATTAAATAAAATACTCGAAAATAATAAATTGTTAACATCAATCGGGTGGATAGAAGATTCTACAACTTACTTAAAAACCTTGGATTTTTTAGCTCTATGGGTTGTAAAAATGATTCCAATTGAACAACTCTCAATACCCCAATATGATATGAACTTTACAGGCAACATCCTTGAGAGAAACCACTTAAGAAATTATCGTTCAATTGAACAAGCCGCATGTTTATATAGTTATGTTTTTAACATAATTAATAATTGGCCAGCTAATTTTATTGAATTAATAAGAATAGCCGAGAGACATAATGATTGTTCTTTCCGCAGTTTTATTGAGTATGGAATTCCAAGAATTATTAACACTCCCTTGTGGGAGATTTCTAGATCTTTCACCAATTATGTAGCAATCGAAAAAGGGAATTTGCCTGTTAATCAATACGTAAGAGCCGATGAATTACGGTTTTTATACCCAAAATTCAATGGGAGTATTACTAATTCAAGTCTTGTAAAATCCAAAAGATTAAGTATTTTAAGTTCACACCTAACAGTTATTGATAGTGATGAATTGAAAGCTTTTATGGTGCAATTTGAAAATAGTTACACTAAAGAGGAATTGAGAGAAAAGTGGGGAACAAGCGCAAAGGCTACTTTTGCGATTTTAAATGATGGTCTTATTGAAGGAGCTTTTTGCTTTAAATCTGGAAGTGCAAATAACTGGGTTATTCCTAAGTCTTCAATATCTGAATTAGAAAAGAAAATTAAACAGTCATCTACAAAAAATATAAGTAATCCAACTTCATTGAATCAAGCAATCGAATGGATAGGTCCAGATAAGGCATATTTACTATTTAAAAGATTGCTAAATGGTTCTTTAAAATATGATTACAATAACAAAAAAATTTCCGACCTCATTCTTGATAAAAAAGAAGTATATTATCAAATTAGTAAAGATATTCTTAAACTTAATGAACATTCTAAAGTGATTACACTTCGAGATGCAACATTTTTACTAGGTGTTAAACAATCTGATATTCAGTATTGGATAAATACAGGCAGATTTGGGTCCTCAGAAAATGCTATGACCAATGTTATACCAATTAAAAATTTCATGAATTTTCATGAAAAGTTTATAACAACATTAGAACTCTCTTTTAAGCTTAATCTCCAAATAAAACAAGTAATAAAAAAAAGTGCTAATGGTAAACTGAGTTCTATATCAGGTCCCCAACACAATGATGGAAAAAGACTATTGTATTTACGCCAGCTCATCTAAATAGTGACTACCATTCCATCACATAAGGGCTTGAAGATAACTTACCTTCAAGCCCTTTTTTGTTTTTGTCTGTTTCCGTGACAGTAGCTTAGTTTACCTTATTATATAATTTAGACACATTAAAACCTTTATCATTATAATAATCTAGTATGCCCAAATATATCGCTTCAGCCGCTTCCTGTCGCCAATATGAAGATGCCAGTTTAGCGTTATCTACTTTATTATCTATAAAACCTAATTCGACAAGGGTTGCCGGCATTGAGTTTTCACGAATTACATGGAAATCACCATGCTTTACTCCCCGGTCATAAAGCTGCCATGCATCCATAAGACGCTCATGAATAGCATTGGCTAGTTTTTTGCTGTCAGCATAGTAAGGGTTCTCGTTTGCTGAGTTATAATAATATACCTCAGTGCCGTTTGCTGAACCATTAAATGAATTTGCATGAATACTAATAAAGGTGTCTGCACCAGCATTTTTGGCAATAGTAACTCGCTGAGGAAGCGAGATGTAATTGTCAGTCTCCCTTGTCAATTTGAATGAGAAAGGTGTCTTGGCTAGCAGTCCCTTTAATCTGAGTGCAGTATCAAGTGTAACCACTTTTTCTTGCAGGCCTAAACCAGAGGTCCCGGGATCAGTTCCTCCATGCCCTGCATCGATAACAATCATTTGCGAGCTTAACGGACTGCTCGCCGGAAGTGGGGTATTTATTTCTTCTGGAAACTCCCCCTTTAGGTAAGTTCCACTGACAAGGCCCTCTGCACCGTTTGAACGGATATAAACCCAGTCTCCTACTCTATAAGCTGCAAGCACCTTTGTCCCCAATGGCAGTTTAGTTACTACAGGAAAATTTGTCGAAGGACCTGTACGCAGATTTAACGAGTCCGCATTCACTTGAAGGTCTCCACCAAAAGAAAGGTCTGTTTTAGTCCTGAATTTATAATTGATTGCTCTTGCTAAGAATACCGAAAAGTCTGCTCGTTTTATTTTTAGCTCATAACCAAAATTCCCAGGCGAAATTCCCTGTGCAATTCCCCTTGTCATTAATGAGTTGGCAGCACTTACAGAGTTCTTTCCTTCATATCCAAATGCTCTATTGATGAGTAGAGCCATCTCACCTCGTTTTACTGGATAATCTGGACGGAAAGTTCCATCCTGGTAGCCTGAAATGATGTTTCTATCGACAGCTGATTGGATATACCCCGAGGCAAAACTTCCACTGTCTACATCTTTAAAACTTGTTGTACCCTTAGTTCCGTTTAGGTTAAGAGCACGACCCAACATTGCTGCTGCCTCCGCTCGAGTAACCTCTTTTGTTGGATTAAAATATCCACCAGATCCATTGACAATTTTTCCACCGGTCAAGTAAGTGATTTCCATATATGCACGATGAGAAGTATTCACATCATAAAAGGTAGCGGCAGCTTCCGAACTTTTCGGAGCAAAAGGTAAAATCAACAATGCTATTATAATCCCTGTGACAAATTGCTTCATTATCGCCTATCCTTTCGTCATTTTTTTACATTTTATCACATGGAAACCGTTCCGAAATCACCCAATTTATCTATAATAATACAATCCATATCACAAACCCGGTAGATATTTGTATAATCGTTGATTTAACAATGATTCCTCTAGAGTTATTGGAAATAATTACATGTTTAATTTTTTCGGAACATGAATTTAAGGTTGTCTAGATTAGGATTTTTAAAATCCCATACTTCTATTAAGAGGTACCCAAAAATGAAAAATGGGAGGGTAATGAGTAAAATTACTCATTACCCTCCCTTATATCACTTGTATGTTCATGATCTATTATACCCACCCGAAGTAATAAGCTGTTTGTGCAATAATGAAAGTGACACCAAATGCGATGACCGTTGGAATAAGAAAGGCCATAAAGGTCCATTTTTTGCTCTTAGTTTCTTTGAAAATATTTATTAATGTCGTTCCACAAGGATAATGCAATAGTGAAAAGAGCATCATGTTCAATGCGGTTAACCACGTCCAGTTATGCTCAAGGAAAACCTGTTTAATATTATCAATTCCACCTGTATCAACCAATTCACCTGTTGAAAGGTACCCCATTAACAAAACCGGCAGCACGATTTCATTTGCTGGTAAACCAATAATAAAGGCCATCAAAATATATCCATCCAACCCTAGCATTTGTCCTAGTGGGTCCAGGAATTGTACCATATGCAACAATACACTTGTGCCGTTAATATCGATATTCGCCAGGATCCAAGTCAAGATACCTGCAGGTGCTGCAATCTTAACAGCACGTTTCAGGACTGAAAGCGAATTGTTTAAGGAAGAACGTATGACTGTATCAAAGATTTTTGGCTTTCTATATGGTGGTAATTCCAGTGTATAATGGGTAGGAATACCTTTTAATAACGTTTTTGATAGAATCCAAGAAACAGAGAAAGTGACAATAATTCCAAATAATACGATTCCGACAATGACTGAAGTCGTTACTAAAGATTTTATTCCTCCGGTAAAATTAGCTGCCATAAATAATGAAGCAAGTAAGATTAGTGTTCCCCACCTGCCATTACAAGGGACGAAGTTGTTTGTCAAAATTGCCAGCATCCGTTCACGGGGAGATTCAATAATCCTCGTTGACATCATTGCTGCTGCATTACATCCAAATCCCATTGCCATCGTGAGCGACTGTTTCCCATGTGCTCCTACAGTTTTAAATAGGCGGTCCATATTAAAGGCGACTCGCGGTAGATACCCATAGTTCTCTAAAAGAGCAAAGGTTGGAAAGAAAATAGCCATTGGCGGTAACATTACACTGATGACCCAGGCAGTTCCCCGGTAAAAACCAAGCACCAACACCCCGTGCAGCCACTCAGGTGCATTCAGCATCTGGAACAGTATCGTAATGTACCCTTCTAGCCATCCAAAAAAATTTGCAAGCATAGATGAAGGAATATTTGCTCCGGCAATTGTTAAATAAAATACAGCTCCCAGCATGAGAAGCATGATAGGAAATCCCCATATTGGAGAGGTTAATACCGCATCCAAGCGCTCCGTTCTTTGATCATGCTTTGTTTTGGTATATGCTACTCCTGCCTCTATATACTCTCTGCTATTCTGATAGAGAGCTTCAACAATCTTGTCACGTGTTTTCGATGAAGAGATCTTCTCTGCTTGCTCGAAAAGATCCATGAGCATCTGTTGTTGTTCATACGCTGTATCTCCCATTAGCTTAAAACCTCCTTCATTAGATGCCTCTCCTTCAATTCATCAAGCAGTTTCTTGTCTCCATCCAACAGTCTTAAAGAAAGCCACCTAGCAGGAATTTTATCCCCAAATACCTTTTGCACCATTGGTAAAAGTGAATCTATTTTTTTTTCAGTTTCTTCATCATATTTAATTGGAACAGGCATGCATGGAATAACCCCGGTCACTACCCTTTCGATTGTATCTATCAGCAGCGGCAGACCTGTTTTGTTTCTTGCCGAGATTTTAATAACAGGTACTCCAAGTCGCCTCATTAGGATTTTTTCATTAATTTTGATGCCCATTTTTTCAGCCTCATCAATTAAGTTGATGCATACAATCACTTTTTCAGTAAGCTCCATGACCTGCAAAGCCAAATTCATATTTCGTTCTAGAGCAGTTGCGTCTAAAACTACAACAGTCAAATCAGGTTTTTCAAAAACAATGTAATTCCTGGCTGTTTCTTCATCTAGCGAATTAGAAAAAAGGGAGTACGTACCTGGCAAGTCTATCATGGAAAAAGATTTCCCTTTATATAAAAATGACCCTTCTTTAATATCTACTGTTTTCCCTGCCCAATTTCCTGTATGCTGCCTTAAACCTGTCAAAGTATTAAATAGTGTGCTCTTCCCGGTATTAGGGTTTCCTGCGAGTGCAATCCTAAATCGGTTACTCATTGTTGATCAGCTCCCCTTCAATACTTAAACTCTCTTCTTTTCTTAATGCGATTGATGTACTTGATACCCGATAAGCAATAGGGTCACCTAATGGACTTTTTCTGATCACCTCTACTATGGCCCCAGGCACAAACCCCAAGTCAAGCAGCCTCCTTCGCATTGTTCCTTCTAAGGTAAGATTTGAAATTTTTATTAAATCGCCTTTTACACCTTCGAACAAACTGATGATTTTAGTCCGAGCCATCTCTTTTTCCTCCACACTATAAATTTTACCTTGCGCAACTTTTATTTTATTATATGTACATATGCTCATATTGTCAAAAAGTTTGTGCAAAAGTATTTCTGAAAAAAAATACATAAAAAAATCCCTATTGAATCAGCATTTTATGATAAATACTGATATAGGAACATAATAAAAATCCAAATATTATATTTAATTTTTCTTATACCAAATGGAATTAATCACTAAAACCTAAGAAGTTATCCTTAACTTTTCTCTTCAAAACAGGCCCTCTTTAAAAATATTAAGGAGAACTCGTACATATAATGGAAAAAACAAGATATTTGGAGATGTGTTGATGGCAAACATAATTGTACTTACTTTATTATTGTTATTATTTCTTTGGAGTTTTTTTATGTTAATAAGATCCTCAATCAATTTAACTGTATCGATGAAGAGAAAATCCGTTGACGAGGAAATTCGCTTAAAACAAATCGAGAAATTTCAATCTGGCATCTTTACCCACATAATTAATATTTTTATCATTAGCGGATGCCTGAATTTTTTTCTTGAAAACGTTATTACAAGCAAACTAGTTATTAATTTATTTGTTGCATATTTAACATTAAATTTTATTATCTTCATGCATGAATTTGGACATTATTTCTTCGCTAAAAAGTTTGGTTTAAAAATTGAAGCCTTTAATGTGGGAATTGGTGCCACGCTATTTAAAATACAAAAAAACGAGACCACCTTTACATTAAAGCTCATTCCGTTTTTGGGTTTTGTAAAACCTAGGGATATGGAAGAATTTAACCAGTTGAAAAGAAGTCAAAAAATACTTTTCTTTTCAGGTGGTCTAATCATAAATTTTCTTTTTTATATTATAGGTGTTGTTATGGTAGGGGTAGCAAAAGGTCATTCAGTTCTCTTCGGAATTAAAGCATCATTCACATTATTATGGACATCTCTTCTAAAGGTAATAGAATCCTTTACTATAGATATTGTTTATTCACCAGAATTAAGTCTCGAAGGGCAAGTTCAAGGAATGATGAAAATGTCAGAATTCTTCTCTGACTTTTGGATAGGATTTGCTATTTTAAATCTGTTATTTTTTATATTAAATTTACTTCCTATTTCTCCTCTGGATGGAGGCCACATATTTAAAGAAGTTCTAGAAAAGACATTAAATATTCTTCGGATTCCAATGAAGATAGTTACCTTCATCACTACCCTTTTTGTAGTGACAGGAATAATTTTTCTGGGGTCTAGAATGGTGGTTAACAACGGGTGGGCAATGTTGAATGACATAAGCGGAAGATGGATTGAATTTACACTATGGCTAATGCTTCTCTTTGCTGTAGTTGGATATTTCACTCAAAGAAAATTAGATAATATAAATAATTCATGAATGTTTAAATAAAGCCTTAAACAATTCTTATCAATTAAATCACAGGTATAGTGAAAAAACTAAGCATAAATTCAAGAAATAAATTGAGAGTCGGGATTAACAATCGATATTATTTGCATGAAACATAAACACCGAACGCATTTGGTCAGCCAGATATTTCTGGTTGACCATTTTTTCATAACGGTAGCCTGAACAGAATGGAAGCTCACGAGGTTTCATTCCGTCAGCTAAACAGTTCGCCCGCTCCTATAGGAAAACGATTGAAATGGATCGGATTCTAGAGGAATCGGCACATATGATTTAGAAGCCAGGCTAGGAAATTATTGAAAATTACTTATAATTTGTTCTCCCGCTGTTTTATCAATTCTATAATTTCTACTTGTTTATGATCATCCCAACCGTTTTTTGCTCTTTCTAAACAACCGGTTTTATCTGCTCCGTTTTCCAACAAAAAGGATGTAATTTCAAGATATCCAAAATAACAAGCAATTAACAAAGGAGTCCTGCCTAAATGGTCACGTTGGTTCACATTTGCACCTCTATGAATTAAATTCTTAGTAAATTGAATATTATTCATATAGACTGCCCAATATATCAGACTTTGACCTTTGTACACCTGGTTTACATTATGTTTTGTTAAATATTCATTTAATCCTTCGATATCATTTTTATGTAGTTAATTCAAATAATCCATTAGCTCAACCTCTTTTTATAAATGTATCTATGAATCCCCCTCCTTTATGCACATTTTTCTATGCATATAAAATTGCATGTACGTATTTATGATATAGGATTTGATATATCGTGCTATAACAAATTTCTTATCATGAACACAAATTATGATTTTCTACACACAATAAAAAGGAGGCGAGAGCAAAGTGCTCTTACGCAGCTTGGTAGTCGCCGCAGGTACATATGGTATATAATATACTTATAGATAAGGAGAGCTTCCAGCTCTCCTTATTATTTTTACTCTCTCGGTATGAATTTATATTTTTCCAAATCAAAAATGCCTTCTTCATAAAGGATGTCTTCAACAGATGGTCCTTCTTTGAAATAGTAAAGTTCTTCTTGCTTAATATCTTCAATACATCCTACAGTAAAATGGGTATATGAATACTCATATCCATCCCCCATTGTTGAACCAAGTCCACCCAACTCGATGCATCTCTCAGGAATTTCTTCACGTTTTCCCTTTTCATCAACATAATAGTATAAGTCCTCAATCAAACCCTCACTTTGTGGCAAAGCGGTTACAGCATATCCTTTATTGTTTACGCTGAACACATCATACTTCCCTTCTGTTACTGGTTCGGGGGAATACTCAAACTCATGTAAAATTGTCACTTGTCCAACATATCCTTTTGGTATTAAATATACATCATTTGTCTTTTCTTCCATTTCGGCTTTCCCCTGCATCCAGAGAAGGCCCATCAGCAGCAAAATAGCCAATAGAAATGCAGTGGCATTCATTACAGCTATTTTTCCACCAGGCATTTGCCTATCCCATTTCCTCCACTCATCCACCATAAAGAAGAATACTGATGCCAATAGAGCAAAAAAAGCAAAGCTATCCATTATAAGATAAGTTACTGCTCCAAAAATCGTATGTATAAACCCCGCCGCAGCAAACCTCCACTTGATTAACCTTTTTGTGAGATAGTCGGACAGCAGCGAAACAGGAACTCCATAAATCACATTTCCAATTAGACAGTATAGGAAAATTACCAGTAGCATAAAGGAAAATAAAATCTTCCCATCCTGAATCAATCCTAACAGCCAGAAACCAAATGTGAAAATTAAAGTAGCATATAATGCAGTCTTAAACTTGAAAGTTAGCACAAAACAACCACCTTTAATGTGAATTACTTCACATTAATAATAGCATCAGAAGGAAATTATCCATACATTCAATATAAATAACAAAACGTGCTCCTTAGCTATAAATAATACAATCATCATGGCCCCTTTGCATAATAAGGAATTCAACTAAAAAGGTGGCTAATCCTTCCTGGATCAAGTTTAAGTGCATTTTTTCACAAAATTTGAATTATTAATAATTATAAAATTGATTATCCTTCAACAATTGCTAGGTATCTTAAAATTTCTCCTTCTAATTTCACGAATAAAATATCTCTTCTTTCCTTGGCTGAGAAAATCTTTGCACCAACTGGAAGTTTATTCGCCGTTTCATCTTTGAAATCTGTATTAGTATCATTTCTTGTTTTAATTTCACCGATTTGAACGTCTTTTGTTAAAGACAATTCTTCAACCCAATCGATATTAGTTTTGTAGATTACTCCATCATATTGGAAAATATCAGCATTAGGGTCCAATGTTAAAACCTCTTCAGCATCAATACTATTAATTGATACTCCCGCTGTTTCGCCTCCATTAGAGCATCCATTAATAGTAAATAATGCTAATGCAACCAATACATAAAATAACTTTTGAACCAACATATTATCCCCTTTATATATAGATGGGTCTTCTTCTATCAAGTTAGATATTTCTTATTCAACCTGCCCTGTAAGAAAAAGGGACTACCACAATAATCCCCTCCTTTAACTCATGTACAAATAATTCAAATACACTATATAAAATGGGAAAAACTGCATTCTAATGATGCATTGCATGATCAATAATTTGTTTAAGAACATCCATTACATGTTCATCATCGCAGGAATAGATCATGGAAGTCCCTTCCCTGCGATATTTAACCAATCTTAAATTCTTAAGGAATCTTAGCTGATGGGATATAGTGGATTGGAGTAATTGCAATTGTTCTGCAATTTCATTGACTGACTTTTCCTCTTTAGCCAGCAGATAAAGAATTTTTATTCTTGTTGGATCAGAAAGAGCTTTAAATGTTTGGGAAACAATAAACAATGTTTCCTCATCCAGAGTACCTTTCGAGATTATAAAATCATCTTCAAGTTTGTTTTTTTTCATTTGTTTCACCTCAACGGCTTTATATCGAAAATTATAGCATATCAGGTAATTAACTCACACTAGCACCCATAGTTACACGTTAGATAAAATCTATACGTTCTACCAAGAAGCTACGATTAACATAAAGATTTTTAATGATCCAATAGCAATTACCACCGTAATCAATACCTTAAAAATAGACAACGATTGAAAACCTTTCCAAAGTATTTCGTAAAAGGTAACATAACATAAAGTTCCAATTGCTGCGCCAGTTATGATTGTATATAGCTTAAGCGAATCAATTGAAATGTTTAATCCGATAAAGAAGTTCAAACCAACAATAAGGGCTAACACAAAACAAACTGTCCCAAAAAAACCTGGCTTAATTTGATGATGAATCATAGCAGCCATAATAATGACTCCTTCTGGAATATGATGCAGTATAATAGCAGCTGCAAAAATTGAGTTTGTCAAATACCCATCACCTATATTCAAACCAAGGGCAATGCCTGTAGGGACACTATGTAGATATAAAGCAAAAATCAATAAAGTAAATGAAAACACTCCCACTTTTAAGTTGTGCTTATACCGGTGAACCGCCCTATCTATTAAAAAAACAAGTATGATTCCTGCCGATATTCCTATAAAAATCCCTAATGGATCTAGTTGATTCAAGGTTTCAGGGATTAAATCCAAAATAATAATGCCCATTAATAATCCGCCACAAAATACATTTATAAAAACATGGTTAATGCTTAATTTCTTACTTATTAACAGTGTTAAGTACCCGCCCACTAATGTTCCTAAAAAAATGAGGCATATTAATAATGAACTGACTCTTACAGCTTCAACCACTTAATCACCTCGATATTGAAGTTTTATAAAAGTATATTCAGTACTTACTAGGACATGCTTTCTACCTTTTACTCCAATGCTTCTAATTAAGGATAATTCTTTCAGTTTTATATTTTTTTATGAAGGGAAAAGAAGAAGAAAAAGGAGTATGTGTATGCAGAAAGAAAAGAATTCACACAAAAGCATGGGTATTGCTTTTTTCCTAAATCTTGCATTCGCGATAATTGAAGTAATTGGAGGCATATTAACAGGAAGCATTGCCATAATATCTGATGCAATTCACGATTTAGGTGATTCCCTATCCCTTGGGACATCATGGTACCTGGAAAGAAAGTCTGACAAAAAGGCTGATGAAAATTATACATTTGGTTTCAAACGATTATCTCTCATGGGCTCTCTTCTAAACGCTGCAGTTCTTATATTTGGTTCAATATATGTACTAATGGAAGCTGTTAAGAGATTACAGGATCCAGTGTCACCTAACTCGTTAGGAATGTTATGGCTCGCTGTCTTAGGTATCGTTGTAAATGGATACGCGGCTTATCGGCTGAAAAAAGAAGAAAACGGCATGAATGAAAAAATGCTATCATGGCATCTTATCGAGGATTTATTAGGATGGATCGCCGTACTAGTTGTCAGTATCGTCATGCAATTTAAAGATATTCCTATTCTAGATCCCCTTCTCTCAATTGGCATAACAATATATGTCTTATATCACGTAGTAAAGAACCTCAAAAAGACTTTAGTCATTTTTATGGATTCTGCTCCAATAGATTTGAATATCACGGCCTTAAAGGAGAAACTTTTAACTCTTGAAGACATCGAAGATTTGCATGCTATGCACTATTGGTCAATAGATGGAAAGCAGAATGCCTTTTCCGTCCATTTTGTTGTCCCAGAAAATTTGGAGCAAAGCAAGGAAATAACTTTATTGAAGAATGTGAAGAAAATCCTTAAAAATACTGATGAAAATACAGATTACATTACCATACAGATAGAGCGAGGAAGGAAGATTTGCGAGAATTAAAAAAGGGAAGAATACCTGGATTAACTTCCCTTGGTATTCTCCCTTTTATTTTACCTAATTAAAAATTACACCCTTGTTCATTAATTACAGGTCCCATGCTCACTAGGACAACCATATTCAACTTTTTCAGTTTGAATGGTACTGTGATCAATCCCAAACTTATCATGGAGGATGGATTGCGCCCTATGCAGAACAGTATCGTGTACTGCATCTTCGGTAATAGTAATATGGCAGCTTAACATTAATACACCTGAAGTAATAGACCATACATGTAAGTCATGAATATCTTGTACAGATGGAATATTAAGTAGTGAAGATTTAACCTCTTCAGTATTAATTTCAACAGGTGCTCCTTCCATCAAAATGTGAAAAGAATCTCGAGTAACTCTCCACCCACTGATTATAATTAAAATCGATACTGCAACACTTGCAATTGGGTCGGCTATTCCCCAGTCGAAAAAATAAATTAGTAAGGCAGCCACGATGGCACCGACTGATCCTAACATATCTCCTAAAACATGCAAGAAGGCACTTCTTACATTTAGATTTTCATCCTTGTCGCCCTTCATTAGTATCCAAGCAGCGATAATATTCACCATTAATCCAATGACAGAAATCGTAAGCATACCCAAACTTTTTACTTCCGGTGGATTTAAAAATCTCTGATAGGCTTCATAAAAAATGTAAATGGAGATCAATATCAATGTGATACCATTAAGGGCAGCAGCAATGATTTCAAATCGTTTATACCCAAAGGTTTTCCCGACAGTCGCTTTTCTTTCACCAAGTTTTATCGCAAATAAACTAAGTCCTAATGCTGCAGCGTCACTTAACATGTGACCTGCATCCGACAATAGTGCAAGACTGTTTGTAATGATTCCACCTATTACTTCGACAATCATATAGGCAGTAATGATAATAAATGATAAAAACAGTGCCTTTTTGTTATTTACACCTCCATGGCTATGACCATGTGAATGTCCGTGTCCGTGTCCATGTCCCATCAATCCCACTCCTTATATGAATATATGCTCATATATAAATATTAACATGTTTTTCTACATTTACAATAAATATTTTCTACAATATACTTTCCTTTTACACTTTTCCCCTAATCCAAGCAGGTGATGTCATCTTATCAACATTGTGTATCTCACCATATTTTAGCTACAAAAATGATAAGAATTGAATAGATAAGGGACAACAGAAACAGGTAAATAAAATAAAAGGAGCAGGGTTAACCCCTGCTCCTTTCATCCCTAACTATTGTTTTCTTTTTGATTACTTTTTTCTTCAAGTGCCTTCAGCTCTTTTTCGGATTTTTTCTTAAAAAGAACGATTACACCTATAGCTAAGGCAGAAAGTATGGAATACACCAGAATTGTTGGAAGTAGATCAATTACAGTAAAGCCAAGTATATATCTCACTTAAACGCACTCCCTTATTTTTATTACACAATGACATTCACGTTGTTTTTATTAACTAAAAAATTTCATTTAATGTGCCGCAGTCAACAGAGTAATATAGGTAATAAAAACAAAAAACAATCCGAATATGATGGACAGCAGAACAGAGTCTTTTCTAATAAAACTAAATATCATTAAAATCACGACAATAGCCGATAAAACTCCACCTACTAAAAAGGAGGAATCTATGTTCAATTTAACTGCTGCATCCGGTAAAAATGGATGAAACCACTTATACAACTGTGAATAACCTTCTGTATGAATCATTGATTCTATATCATGCGGTGGAGATTGAATGCCGAGAGCGCCAGTCACAATAAATATCAAAGTTACAAATATGCTTTCTGCTTTTATCCATTTAATTGTTGAGGGACCTGGATGTTCCGCTTGTTTTTTCATCAAAATTCCATTGATAAGTGCAAAGACTAATAAAGGAATTATTAGTATATGTTTAACTAATAAAGCCTGTCCATATGGCAGCATCCAAGAAGAGACGTAATCTTTAGGATCCACAACCAGTTTCATGGTCATAAAGCCACTTACAATGATTAATATCAGGCAAAGAATAGCTGTAGGAGTAAACCAAGACAAAAACTTTCTCCAGTTCCGCAAGTCTTTGGAGAAGAAAGAAACCATCAATAATATACCTGTCCAAACCGCAACACCTAGAAAATGTATTGTGTGAGATGTCAGGCCATACCAAAATGATAAACTTGCAGCATGGCTTGAATAACCAACTGCAATAATTAACAAGAGAACTAAAAAAGCTTGAAAATGCTTGGATTTCTTAAATAAAATCATAAAATATAGAAGCAGTCCCACCCATGAAGTAAACATCCAAGCTTTACCTACTTCAAAATCATATAGAACTGATTTTAATGTTTGCCAAAAACCTAATGCTTCAATAAAATAAAATATCACTTGAACTAAAGGTCCAATTGAAGCAAAAATGATTCCCAGTATCGCTAGAAAATATACTGCTCTTGGAATTTCAATCGTTGGCTTATAATTTTCGGGAACGAGCTGGAATATCATAGCTCCAACTAAAACGGAAAAGGAGAGGTACAAAACAGTTTCAGATACTATTAGATAAAAGGTCATTTTTTACCCTTTCTGAATATAAAAAATGCCATAATTAATATAGTTAAAGTTGCTAATGGCAAAAACCACTTTTTGATATTTGAATTTACCGTTCCATTTTGATTAATTTGTTCGTTTTGAGACAAGGTGTCATCTTCCTTGTTTTGCTCTTGAGCCTCCTGCTCTAAGTCTTCAGTTTGGTTCTCGGTTTCATCTTCTTTGTTTGAAGGTTCATTTTGAGATTGTTTAGGAACTTGAACGGTAAATGAAATGGTTCCTTCCAAAGGATGGCCATCTTCTCCAACTATCTTCCAGGTCGCCTGATACTGGCCGTTTTCTAATGGCTTATCGAATTTCCCTATTAATTTATCTTCTTCAATCGTAATATTCTCCACTTCAACTGTCTGGTTATTTTGTGTTAGGAATAGTTCACCAATTGTTTCAATTTCTGTTTCAAAGGTGATGTCGATCGTATCAAGAGGTTCCTCAACAATTTCCCCTTCTGCAGGGTTCGATTCTTTGGTATAAGAATGAGCGAAGACTTCAATTTTTGAATTAGAGATAAAGAGAATCAGGATTACTATCATCCAGAACTTTTTCATTTTATAAAACCTCCTATTTCACTATAAAATCCATTTTGGGCATGTTGTGCATCCCTCTGGCAGTTACATGTGCAATAATAGTATACTTTCCTGCTTCAGAAAAAGACTTTTGAATGGAATAGATTCCTGATTCAGTATTTTTAGCCTTTAGCTTTTCATGAGTTTCCTGGCCATCTTTCCAAATCTCAAATTGTACAGAGTCAGCATCATTCACATATTCTTTCTCCTGAGTAATTTGGGCTTTCAATGGAACAGTTTCCCCTTTATTTATTACTTCAGGTAGAACAATTTCAACATCAACCATTTCGGGTAGGGGTTCCTCTTTGCTTTCCTGTGTACACCCTCCCAATATAAAAATTATAGTGGTGAATAATATCACGATAAAAGATTTCATTTAAATCAACTCCTTATTCCAAGGCTCGGAGCCTTTTATTAACCACGTGAATATATGAGCAATTAATCATATAAAATATTACTAATTTGAAGAGCATAAATCAATAACTTTAGGCAAATGACTTACCGTACCTAACTATCCAAAGCTTAGGGTAAATTAATTAACCCTTATTAAATAAATTTTTCATGAAAAAGCCCACATTCAACATTCGAAATGCGGGCAACTTGTGCAAATTAACCTTTCATCAATACTATCTTTTGATACATTCCATTGAATAATAGATCTTTTCTCTCTAATAGTCTTATATTCTTCGTCTCATTCGAGATAGACTCAAATGCTAAACCAATATCAGTTCCCAATATTCTAATCAATGGCCGAATAAATCTTTTCGATATTGAAAGTTCTTTCTTACCGTCAACAAACTTATCAAAAACAATAATCTGTCCACCATTTTTCGCAACTCGGACCATTTCATCAAAGGCTTTATTGCCATCGGGAACGACAGTCAATATCAAGCTGCCAATGACATAATCAAACGTATTGTCAGGCAGGTTCATGCTTTGGGCATCCATTTGTATAAAATCAATTTTTTCGCCTTCATACTTCTTTCGTGCTTGATTTAGCATGTCTTCTGAAAAGTCTATGGCTGTTATTTTGAGGCTGTTAAAAGGGACTTGATCGATATCCGCCCCTGTACCAACCCCTACGAAAAGCACGGACTCTCCCTCTTTAAACTCTATATCTTGAAACACTCGTTTCCTTGCTTCTAAAAATAGTCCGGAATTGAAAAAGTAATCGTAGATGGGGGACCAAATTTTATAGATGAATCGATTCCAATTATTATTCATCTGAATACCCCGTTCGTAAAATTATTCTTTTACCCTCAAAAGTCGCAACCCATTTAAAGTTACAATAAGAGTAGCCCCCATGTCGGCAAATATCGCGATCCATAAGGTAAGCCATCCAGGTATTACTAGCAGAAGTGCGATAAGCTTGATCGCCAGGGAGAATGTAATGTTTTGCTTAATGATCGTTAGGGCTTTTCTGCTAAGTTTAATAGTAAACGGCAGTTTCTTGAGATCGTCGCCCATTAGAGCAATGTCTGCAGTTTCCAATGCCGTATCAGTCCCTGCTCCTCCCATGGCGATTCCTACAGTGGCAGAAGCTAGAGCAGGTGCATCGTTGACCCCATCTCCAACCATGGCCACTTTACCATGTTCATCACGCAGTTTCTTGATAAATGCCAGTTTATCCTCCGGAAGAAGTTCCGCTTCGATGTCAGACACTCCGACCAATTCACCAATTGCATTTCCAGTCCCTTTATTGTCACCAGTCAGCATGATTGTCTTCTTTATACCAAGTTCATGCAGTCTGGCTATAGTGGACCGGCTGCTTTCCCTAACTTCATCTGCTACTGCAATTAACGCTGATAAACCATCTGTGGTGCCAACAACCATTACTGTTTTTCCTTGAAGCTGTAATTCACTTATTTTTTTGCTAGTTTCTAGTGAAAAACTGTTATCTAGCAGCTCTTCAAATAACTTTGGATTCCCAATATAGTAAGTTAATCCGTTTATTGTTCCTTTTATCCCTTTTCCCGTAATCGATGAAAAATTCTCCACAACTACGTCCTTGTAAGATATTTCTTTTTCCTCTGCTTTTTTTATTATCGCTGATGCAAGAGGATGCTGAGAATTATATTCTAATGCAGCTATGATACTCAGCTGCTCATATTCATTCTGCTCATTATCAAGCATTACATAATCAGTAACTGCAGGTATGCCTTTTGTTAAAGTACCTGTTTTATCAAATGCGATGGCGTTCAGCGCCCCCGCTTCCTCAAGATAAACTCCGCCCTTGATCAAAACCCCATTCTTTGCTGCATTCCCTATTGCCGTTACAATGGCGACCGGTGTTGATATGACAAGTGCGCAAGGACAGCCGACAACAAGGACAGCAAGACCTTGATAAATCCATTCGCTCCAGTCTGCCTGGAATAACAGTGGAGGAACAATTGCCACCAATGCGGCGACTAAGATAATGACAGGTGTGTAGTATTTCGCAAATTTATCGACAAAAGCTTGCGATGGGGCCCTTTCCGCCTGAGCTTCCTCTACCAGATGGATGATTTTCGCGATCGTTGTATCATCGACCCTTTTTGTTACTTCGACCTCCAGTAAGCCTTCTGTATTCAATGTACCTGCGAAAACATCATCATCCAAGGATTTTTCTAGCGGTACTGATTCTCCAGTAATTGCTGCCTGGTTGACGGATGAATATCCTTTAACCACGGTTCCGTCCATAGCAATTTTTTGACCTGGCTTCACGATCATGATATCACCAATTTGGATATCATCTACTTTAATCAATAATTCCTGGCCGTTTCGACGGATGAGAGCTTCTTTGGGCGCGATATCCATTAATGACCGGATTGAAGCCCGAGCCTTATCCATGGAATATTTCTCAAGGGCTTCAGATATTGCAAATAAGATAACGACTACTGCACCCTCGCTCCATTCGCCGATAAAGCCAGCACCTATGATGGCAATCGTCATGAGAGTTCTCATGTCAAACTCTAATCGGAACAGATTTTTCAAACCTGTTTTAAATAAAGAAAAACCTCCAATTAAGATGGCTGCTAGAAAAGCAGCGATCGTTGGCAGACTCTCTTCGCTATTAATGGATTGAGAGACATATCCTAAAATCACAAACAGCAATGAAGCCAAAACCGTGGAATATTCCTTCCAGAATGGTTCTTTTTTCTGTGGTGCTATCTCACCTTTTTCTGGATAAAGTTTTAAATTTTCAAAGGCTCCTGCCTTTTCCAGTTCTTCAATCGTGGTGTTTCCATAGACCGTTATTTTTGAAGCACCGAAGTTTACATTAGCATCATAAACACCATCCAGGTGTTTAACGTTCTTTTCGAACTTAGTGGCGCAGCCAGCTCAGGTGAATCCTTCAATACGATAAACTTGCTTCTCAGCACTTTGGTTTTGTCCTAATTCCTCAGTCAAGGCTGCTCAACTCCTTTTGATGTTCAAATGCGATACTAATCAATTGTTTTACATGATCATCCGTAAGTGAATAAAAAACCAATTTCCCTTCCTTCCTATACTTAGCCAAACCCATATTTTTAAGCAGACGCAAATGGTGAGACGCAGTTGCAGTTGAAGCCCCTACAATATGGCCAACATCACATACGCAAAGCTCTTCCTCTAAATATAGAGAGTAGGCTATTTTCATTCTTGTATCATCGGATAATGCCTTGAAAATTTTGGCCACATCTTTTGTCACTTCAGGATTAAGTATTGCTTTCACACGATTAACCCTTTCTTGATCCACACATGCCACTTGACATACATCGGTTTCCTTCATAAATCCACCTCCATCAAACTATATTCAAATGCTTGTTTGAATATATTATATTCAAAAGTATGTTTGAGTGTCAAAGATTAATTCACTTTTCGTTTAGGATTCTATATTCTTATACATTTATTTCATTAATCAAAGGAAGCTTAGAATATGTTATAATTGTATCTAAATCAAAGCATAATGTAGAAAGTGTGGTTATAATAAATTGAAAAAATTCATTATACCAATGATTATTGGCTCTTTTTTAGTTTCGGGCTGTTCCTCAAGTAATACTGAACAGTCCAATGAAGAACATAAGGACAGTCATAATACCCAAGCTCAGCCGACATTAAAATATGTACTGGGCAGCAATGATTGGTCTTCTGTCACCACTTTAACGGATGATCCAAAGATTTTAGAAGCTTATCAATTTGCAGTAGAACACCCTGAAGTTTTAAATTATATGCCATGTTACTGTGGTTGTTATGAAGAAGATGGTCATACAAGCAACACAAATTGCTTTATAGACTCGGTAAAAAATGATATAGCCAACCTAGATACTATGGGCTTTGGCTGACCAGTTTGCGTAGATATCGCCCGTGAGGCGAAACAAGAATTTGAAAAGGGAACTGACCTGAAAACAATCAGGGAAAATATAGACAACAAATATAAAGGCGGGGGTAGTGAACCTACACCAACCCCATTACCAAACGCATAAAGGAACAGATTCTTCAAAATCAATGTCTTTTTCTGAGTAGTAAACCCTTAATCAATATAAATATTAATTCGAAATTAACGAATTAACGATTAGATTTTTATAGTACAAACTAGCAATTAGTAGTATATTCCGAAAAAGAATTAGCAAAGAAATTTGTAAAATCAGCACTCAAAAAGCTCAGAACCATAAAAGGGTCTGAGCTTTCACTTTTTTACTATTGAACAAAACACACCCGTTACTTTAGGTATTAATTCAAAAGATTTCAAAAACATTTAAGTAAAAAAACTCACAAAGGAGTTAGGTATTAAATCTTTCAGACTTTATACTTTCCTTTTCGAATGATATAACTTCCAATGTTCTTTCATATAAACTTATACTTGGTGACTCTAAACCAAGTTTATCTATATCAGTTCTTCTAAATAAATATCCACTACTACCATCTAATGTATAGCCGGTAACAGGATAGATACCTTGTTTTCTTAATAAATTTACAATATTACTACTTGAAGTTTTGAATACTTGTAAAAGTTCATTAAGAGGGACAAAATCGTTAATAAATTCCTCCACCTCAGAATATCCAAATGCCACTACTTCTTCACTTCCAATAAAACCCAACCTTCTCCAAGAAACAAAATTGTGATATGTTACTCTCAACAATTCACATACTTCCCCAACACCTAAACGTATATTTTTCTCAATGAACTTCTCATACCTGAAGATTTTTATATATGATAAAACTTCCGTTAATTTAAAATAATAACTTTTAAATGGTCTTTCTCCTTCCACTTTAAACATATTTACCGATCCGTTTATTAATCCGTCAATTAATTCAATAAACGAAATACCTCGAACTGCTGCTCGATTGTTAAAATTACTGAATGAAATTAAGGTTTTATCTTTTATTCGTTCCTTCGGTATTATAATAATATTCTTCTCTAATTTACTAACTAACTCTTCTCCAAACCTAATGTCATAATACGATTTTTTCTCATTTTTCTTACTAAATATTTCAATTCTTTTTATCCAACCATTTTCTTCAAACATATTAATATTTTGAGTATTTAATCCGAGATAATCCGCTAATTCTTTTTTGAATACAATAAATTTTCTCATTTGAAGGAAGTTATTAATTGAGTCAACAGTTATACTTCTTGTTTTATATGCATCATTATGTATTTGCTTAAACTCAACAAGTATTCCCTTTTCGATTAAATTATTTATAGATGGGTGTCCCATATTTAGTAATTTTAATACATTACCATATGACATTAAATTAGATTCCGTATTAAAGTTCTTGAATATTACCGGTCTTTTTGCTTGCCTTTCAAGATAACTTCTGAATTCCTCAATATAAACTGAAAATACAGGCTCGTATAATTTAGTATAAAAATCCCTTTTTATATTAGTAATGAATTTTTCATTTTTACTTTTATTAAGAGAATCTACAAAGTTATATGGCCAATTCAGGAACATGTTATAAACTGAGATGAGTTGTTCAAATAAATCCTGCTTCTCTGTATTTATCTGATTTATTCCTATACCGTTTCTCCCTTCATTTAAACGATACCAAAATGAATGGATCAGTTTCGTTAAGGAATAATACTCAAGCTGATTGATTGGTGAATTATCAAAAACTTTATATAGTTTTTTGCCATAATAAGCATTGGCAATAATTCTACTGTGTAAAATTCCACTCTCTTTTAGATGAACTTTTGGCAAATTAATTAATCTATAGCCACAGTTGCATTTGTTGATATCTGTCCTGATTGATGAAATCTTTTTATTACAATTTGGACATATATTTATTAGGAGTAATGAATGTATAGGACAACCCATGTTTATTTTTAAATTCCACACCTTTTTAATATAGGTATCCTCTTCAAAACAAGCTGGACAGATTTTATCATATTCTGTATTAGCATGGTCTTTAAAACTGCAAGGGTCACCCGTACTTTCGAACAAATCAATATCCTTAACAAACGTTAGCCCCCATAATACAGCTTCCTCTATTCTCATTAATTGTGCCAAGGGATATAAGTTTACCTTCTTAGGATTTGGCTTTGCTAATTGTCTACTATCAATACCAACTAATTTAGAAATCCAACTTAAACTTTCATATTTATTAACCTGACACGTCCTTAATAAGAAACTTGTAAAGGTCTCGTCGGCTTTCGGTAATATTGTCAATAATAAACTCTTCATATCTGTTCTTCCTTGAATTTTATTTATCAGGCAACATAACTGGAAATTAATAAACCGTTAGCCCTGATATAAAATGTTATAAAATTGATTGATATTTCTGTCTATTATAACAAATAAAATATAAAAGCCGCACCCCTTTAAATTGGGCTGCGGCTTTGACTATCTGTTGTTTATACATAAAATGTTAATTATTTTAAGTACAATAAAATATTCCTAAAATTATGGAAGTATTCCATTAAATTGAGAAAAGTGTTCCGAGTAATTTTGAAATCCATTCCGGTGAATTAAGATACTATTCCGGAAGTTAATAAAAAATTACATTAAACCGCTGTACTTCCCCACTTCTTCTCATCCTGAACAAACAGGATCCCGAGCTCGTGGTGATCGCCTTCATAAAGGGCACGCTGAACGAACCGGATTTGCCCGTTTGTGTCCAGGACTTCGAGCTTGCAGTGGGCGCGATTCCGGGATAATGCTTCATAGAATGTCTTTTCATCATGAACCGCAGATCCATTCACTTTTGTGACGAGCTCTCCTACGCCAAGGGCCATTTTATCGGCAGGTGATCCCGGCAGAATTCCGAGAATCATGACTCCGTGATTTTTCTTAGAAAAATAGAATGGCCTGTTGTCCTCTTGAATCTTCTGCGCTAATGTCAAAATTTCCCGTCCGATGATCGCCACTGCAGCCGCAGCGATTGAAGCAATCGGATACCAGTATCCCGCTGCGGCGATAAGTGCAACCGCGATTCCAAGGCCGATTACCCTGCTGCCCAATTGCTGTACCGCTTCGGCTGGCAGCATTCCCTGGATTTGCTGATGCATCCCGATTGCAAACGGAACGAGAATCAAGCTATATGTATTGTCGCCAATTGCAAACACCGGCCACCATTCAAACGGCAGCGTCAGCACATTACCCGGTACAAGCAGGAATGCCGGCAGCAGCCAGAGCCGTTTTACCTCATGGACCCCAACCGTTTGCCCGCGCTTGCTCTTGACCAGCTTAGGAGATGTCCCCTTTGATCCGTTCTTTAAAATCAGAATCCCTTCCCCGATGACCAATAACGCCAACAGAATCGCTATGGAAGGATAGATTTTCTCGTTAAGCCCTGCAAAAGCATCCTCCAGAAAAGGCAGGCTGATTTTTTTGCCGGATAGAAAAATCAGCGCAAAAAATGCCGCTCCTACTGTATAGGCAGGTGCCAGCAGCCTGATGCTCGTTGTCAGCCCGAGCAGGAGCGTGATGGCTGCAGTCATAATAACAGCTGCCAGCGGTATAGTTAAACCCATGGCAATCGTTATCACCGAGATGATCAGCCCAAGCAGCAGCCCGAGCGGCAACAGCTGCCTGAGTTCAAAATATGCATCCATCGCGCGCACCGTGAAATTTTTCCGTTCGCGTTTCACTCTCGATACGCCAAGTACCGCTGCAACAATAATTGATAGATAAAACACAGGGTGAAGCAGAAGCTTACCCGTCCCTTTTAGCAGTTCGATGATCCAATCTTGAGCCACCCCTATGTCACCAGCCTTTGCGTCCTCAATAAATTAGTATGATATTAAGCTTATTCTATCAAATCTGAACATTAAAACCTATTAATAGTTTTGGAATCTGTCTGGGATTTTTTTCTGCTTCCAGATGATGGTAATATATTACCATTTTTACCATAAGCCATATCTTCTGATTGGATTATATAGTATAAATGGGTTGAGGAAGAAATGTCCGGTATTTTTATAACTGTAAAGGAGTGAACGACTTAATGGACTTATTAAGATTAAGAAGCTTCAGTGGAAAAATGGTTTTAGCAAGTGTAATTGCTATAGGCGGCATTGCAGCTGGTCCGCTGACCGGGCTGCCGGTTTTAACACAGGAGGCATCAGCGGCTATGCATTCTTTCCAAAACTGGCTTAAGATTATCAACAGTAAGACTTTAGCTCACGGCACAAGTTTTTCAACCAGCCATTCCATTGACCATAAGGAAAGGACTTCACTTTGGTATATAAAAAATGAGCATGGAACAATAAAAATGAAAGGGACGAACATTGTTAAGTATAGTACGACAACGAATGATGGGCATACCACATGGAATACTGCCGAATTAAAGACTGATGTTTCCAGTTTAAAACCAGGAAAATACTCACTTCTATATATTTATAATGTCGGGAACACCACATATCGTTCAAGTCAGTATTTTATCATCAAGGCAGATGGCAGCCTAGCCTACTATTATTAATAGTCTTAGAGAATGAAAGAAGGACTTCAATCGCTATTGAAGTCCTTCTTGTTTTATCTAGCCATCAGCCTCAAAGCAGTCTGCAGCTGGATATCATTTTCTTGCTTCTTCATTTCAGCTCGTGCTGCATCCTCAAGGGCAGCTGCCGTCTTCGCGTTAATCACGCCGGTAACCTTCATGCCATTTTTTCGCTGGAACGCTTTAACTGCCGTTTCGGTTGCCTCGTTAAAGTATCCATCCGTGCGGCCTGGTTCAAAACCGATGCCTGCAAGGATTTCCTGTGCATTTTTCACCTGTTCATTGTTCATATCGAGCTTCAGCGGTTTTTCGGCCTGGATTGGATGCGTGTCAAAAATAGCCGGCTGGCTGACCTCTACGGTTGGCTCGACCCCTTTTTTATGAATCCAATTTCCATCTGGAGTCAGCCACTTGAACAAGGTCAGCTTGATATTGCTACCATCGCCCATCGGTACTGCCTGCTGGACAGTGCCCTTGCCGAAGGTTTTCTCGCCAATGATCGGATATCCGCCTGCTTCCTTTAACGCCCCCGCAAGGATTTCCGATGCTGATGCGCTGCCTTTGTCAGTCAGCACGCCAATCGGGTAGTCCTTTACTTTTTCCAAAGCAGAGAAGAAACGTGTCTTTTCCCCGCTGCGCTCCTCGATTTGATAGAGCGGCTTATCCTTGGCGATCAATTCGCGTAAAATCTCTTCTACACTTGAAAGCAGCCCGCCTGGATTTCCGCGCACATCAATCAGCAGGGAATCCATCCCTTCTTTTTCAAGAGCCTTCAGCTCCTTTTTGAACTCCTTCGAGGTGTCCTCGGAAAAAGAAGTGATCTCCAAATACCCAACCTTTTCGCCATTCACTTTTTTCATATCAGCATGGACGGTGATTTGCGGAATCTCATCCCGCACTACTTTTACTTTAAGCGGCTCCTTCAGGCCCTTCCGTTCGATTTCGAGCTCGACGGCCGTTCCCTTTTTGCCGCGGATTTTTAGGGTCGCCTCATAGAGATCGAGCCCCTCAATGCTTTCCCCATCCACCTTAAGGATCTGGTCATTCGGCTTCAAACCTGCTTTTTCTGCCGGAGAGTTCTTAAATGGCGAGACAATCATGATTTTGCCGTCAACTGTGCTCACCTCGGCACCGATTCCTTCAAACGAGGATTGGAGGGTGTCGTTGAATTGTTTGGCGGTTTCCTTGTCCATATAGACGGAATACGGGTCATCCAGGGTGGAGAGCATCCCCTTGATCGCACCTTCAACGAGCTTTTTTTCCTCGACCTTTTCTACATAACTGTTAAAAATCAAGCTGTATGCCTGTTCCACTTTTTCCAGACTGTCAGGATTGCTTGCCCGGACTGCGGTATCGGCCTGCGGCACAAGCTGGCGTTCCAGGACGCCTGCATTGCTTCCGTACCACTTCATGCCGGCATATGTACTTCCAGCACCTGTAAGCAGCGATCCCGCCATTAAAAAGGCAATCCACTTCCGTTCCATTGCCATGCTCCTCTCTGTTTACCGCAACATGCTCCACTGCCGTAAATTTTTCTAGTAATCTGCTTTCCATTATATGACGGAGGTGGACAGGGTATGAAGGATTAATTTTTCTAGCAGGGGCTTAAAGGGAGATGATTAATTTTTTGCTGGGGCTTAGACGGAGGGATGATAAATTTTTTATGCAGGGGTTCAGGGGGATCATTAATTTTTCAAACAGCGGCTTAGAGGGATAATTTACAAGTTTCCTAGTTCGTTCAGCGGGAAAATAAAAAAGGAAGAGACATAGTCTCTTCCGATTGATGTTTATGGTAAAACGCTAAGCGGGTCAATTGCATTTGACTTAGAAGCATTCCATTCGCCTCTATGTACTTCAAAGTGCAAGTGCTGGCCGAATGATTGGCCTGTGTTGCCCATGATGCCGATTTGCTTGCCTTTTGATACGACTTCACCGCTGCTTACATTGCGGCTGTTCATATGAGCGTAAACCGTTGTATAAACCTGTCCGTTGATTGAGTGTGCAATGAAGACTGCGTTCCCGTAGCTTGATGAATAGTAAGAACGGATGACGACGCCGACGGCGGCAGCAACGATTGGCACGCCGCTTGCTTTATTGGCGATGTCGATTCCAGCATGGAAGTCGCCCCAACGCTGTCCAATACCTGAAGTAAGCCTTCCGTTAGCAGGCCACATGAAGTTGCCGCTAGATACTGGTGGAGCAGATTGCTCTACTGCAGGAGCCGAGCTTCCGCCGCCGCTGTTCCTTTTGGCCTTTTGTGCAGCAGCCTGCTGAGCAGCGCGCTGTCTTGCCTCTTCTGCCGCTTTTGCACGTGCAGCAGCTAGTTCAGCCTGGCGCTTTTGTTCAAGCTCGATCGCTTTCTGGATTGCGGAACCCTGGGCTGCAAGGATTTCGTTTTGTTCCTCAAGCTTTAGATTTTCTTTGTGCAGCTGATGCTCTTCATGCTTAAGCTGTGCCATCAGCTTATTCTTTTCACGGATTTTCGCGTTCAGGCTATCTTTAAGCCCGACCAAATCCTGCTTCATACGCTGAAGCAGTGCAAGCTTCGATTCAACCTGCTGCTGCTTTGTTTCAAGATCTTTTTTATCTTTTTCATGCTGTGTGATAATATCTTTATCAGCTTGTACAATTGTTGTCACTGCACTGACACGGTCGATAAAGTCGCCGAAGCTCTGAGCCCCAAGAAGGACATCCATATAGCTAACAGTTCCGCCGCTGAGCTGCAGCGAACGGGCGCGGTCCTTAAGCAATTCATTGCGCTTTGCAATGCGCTCTTCAAGGACCTTGATTTCACCTCTTAATTGAACGATTTCTTGATTCGTCGTCTCAATTTCGGCATTCTTCGAAGCGATTTTGTTTTGTGCATCTTCAACTGCCAAGTCCAGTTTTTCCACTTGGGTTTCGATCTGGTCCTGCTCACTTTGCAGTTCACCGATCTTGTTTGTCTTTTGTTTGATCTGGCTATTGACACCGGAGCGCTTGCTCTCGATCTGGTCTCTTTGTGCCTTCAAATCAGAAATGCTTGCTGCTGTTGCGGTATTCACTGTAAATGGGCTAACGAAGGCACCCAGGCTTAAAGTACTGACTACTGCTAGTGAGAGTATCTGTTTTTTCACTAGAACTATACCCCTCTCATACTTTTGATAGTTTCGTAACTTCTCTGTCTTTCTATCGATCGTCTATTGGTTTTTAAGTGTTTGCTAGATTGCTGGTTACACTTTCAAGAACTTGCGGACGGACATGAGACTTCCCCAGATTCCAATCGCAGCGCCCATGATGATCAGGATCGCTGATAATTGATAAACAAACGGGTTGAATTCAAGCAATCTAATGAAATGGTCCTTCAGTTTCTCGTTGAGGAAATCGTATGCATAGTAGTAGGCACTGGATACGACCGCAATCGGGATGACTGCTCCGAGAATTCCAAGCCATAATCCCTCAAGGAAGAAAGGCCATCTGATAAAGTTATTTGTTGCCCCGACAAGCTTCATGATTTCAATTTCGCGCCTGCGGGCCATAATCGTGATTTTAATCGTGTTTGATATCAGGAACATTGCTGTGAACAGCAATCCGACAATCAGCACAAGGCCGACGTTCCGGCTGATTTTTATAAAACTGAATAGCTGTTCGACCTTGCCCTGTCCGTATTTAACCGAAGCAACGTATTCAAGGGGTTCAATCTTCTTAGCTACTTTCATTGTATCGGTAGGATTTTTCGTCTTTACGACGAACACGTCATTTAAAGGGTTGTCTTGTTCAAAAAGCTTATAGGCTTCTCCTTCGTCACCCATGCTATCTATCAGCCTTTCGAGTTCTTTTTCCTTAGGAGAATAAGCTATATCTTTGATCCCGGGAACTTGTTTGATTTTCTGTTCCAATACCGCTTTATCTTTGTCGTTCGCTGCCACATCCACGTGTACGCGGATTTCAACATCCTCTTCGATAGTGGATGCCACTTTATTCAGATTCATCATAATGACGAAAAAGACACCGACCAAAAGCAAGGTGACCGTTACGGCACTTACGGATGCAAATGTCATCCAGCCATTTCGGCCAAGACTTTTGAAGCTTTCACGGACATGGCGGCGGAAGGTTCTAGCTTTCATATCCGTATTCACCTTTCATTTCGTCACGCACGATCCTGCCGTTTTCAATTGCAATGACACGGTGCTTGATGGTGTTGACGATTTCTTTGTTGTGGGTTGCCATTACAATGGTTGTTCCCCTTAAGTTGATTTCTTCAAAGATGTTCATAATCTCCCATGATGTTTCAGGGTCAAGGTTACCAGTAGGCTCATCCGCGATGACGACTTTCGGTGCGTTCACTATTGAACGAGCGATGGCAACACGCTGCTGCTCCCCGCCCGACAGTTCATTCGGAAGCGCTCTTGCTTTATGCTTAAGCCCGACGAGCTCCAATGTCTCCATGACACGTTTCTTGATGTACTGAGGCTGTTCCTCGATTACTTCCATAGCGAATGCCACATTTTCATAGACTGAAAGAGTCTGCAGCAGCTTGAAGTCCTGGAAGACGACCCCGATGTTGCGGCGCAGTAAAGGAACCTTGCTCGCCTTCAGCTTGGCAAGATTCACACCATTGATTGTAATGCTGCCTTTAGTTGGCTTCACTTCACGATACATCATCTTTATAAAAGTAGATTTACCAGCTCCGCTGGGTCCTACTACGTATAAAAATTCACCTGGATCTATATGAACATTTATCCCGTTAGCGGCTGTAACACAGTTCGAGTATGTTTTATACACATCTTGCATATCTATCATTTCTGTATCACCTTAGACTGTTTGTCTTATAAATCCCCTAAAACTCGACAATTTGTAACAAACCTATTATAGCATCTATCTATCTCAAAAAAACCCTTTTCTATATTACAGTTTCTTTTCAAAACGGGAATTTTTAACCATTTACTTCCTAATATTCTATATTAAACTAGGAATTTTACAAGCAACTTATAGAGAAATTTAGCTAGAAACCGCGTATTTTGCCGCCTTTCCAGCATGAGGGAATAAGTGAAATCTTCAGTAATATTTCAAAAGTATAACGACCGTTTGACAAATTATGTTATGGAAGAAATGTGAACTTTTTTAGGGGGTGGAAATGGGTCTGGCGGGAAGAGACGAGATGGATGGATGGATGGATGGCTTTAGCACTTTAAAGGACCGGGGGTCAGACCCCCGGTCCTTTAAAGTGCTAAAGTGCCTGGTTAAATTAAAAACGTCCTGAGAGGTTCAGGACGTTTTGCTTTGCCGTACTTTGGTTTTGATTACTTCTTGTTCGCGAGCCACTCTGCTACAGCTTTTGCGTCGTCGCCTTCAAGCAGCTTTGGAGGCATGGAGCCTTTGCCGTTTGCGATTGTGCTTTCGATTTCTTCTTGAGATAGGCGTGATCCTACGTCGCTAAGCTTAGGCCCAACTCCGCCTTCAAGATTGCCGCCGTGGCAGCTTGAGCATTTTTGATTGAATAGCTTTTCTGGATCTGCACCAGCCTTGTCGCCGCCAGCTTCATCTCCGCCGCCACCGCCGCAGGCTGCCAGTGCTAAGGAAGTTCCCATTAATAGAGCCAATAATTTCTTCTTCACCATAACTCCCCCTAAGAAAATTTTACATACACAGCTATTTTATACCAATGTCATGCCCGTTTAAAACCCTCGCCCAATACCTCTGAAGCATCCATAACAATGACAAATGCAGCAGGGTCAATGGATTGGACCAATTGTTTCAATTTGGTGAACTCTGTTTGATCGACCACGCACATGATGATTGGCCGTTCCTGATCCGTATAGCCGCCGTATGCTGATAGTTTTGTCACTCCACGGTCGATTTTATTCAAAATTGCTTCACGAACTTCTTCCTGGCGGTTGGTGATGACCATCGCCATCTTGGACCGCCCAATTCCAACCTGCACCAGGTCGATTGTTTTACTCGTCACATAAAGCCCAATAAGCGCATATAAGCCGCGTTCGATATCAAACACAATCGCTGCAGACAGAACGATCATGCCGTCGATCAGTGCGACACAGGTGCCGAGCGGCAGTCCAGTGTACTTATGGATAATCTGTGCGGCCAAATCCGTTCCGCCAGTAGAAGCATTTCCCCTAAAAAAAATGCCTAGTCCCAAACCAACTCCAATGCCGCCGAATAACGATCCAAGCAGAGGATCCATCGTCCACGGACTCCATTCATTCGTCAAAAATACGACAAATGGCAGGAAGATCGTCCCCGCAAGGGTTTTATACCCAAATTGCCGGCCCAGTAAAACAACCCCGGCGATGAACAAGGGGATGTTGAACGCCCATTGCACATAAGCTGGCTCCCAGCCTAACGTCGCATCCAGAATCGTACTGATCCCGCTCACCCCGCCGGAAGCGACCCGATTTGGCAGCAGGAAAACATTAAAGGATATCGCTACGATTGCTGAACCAATCAATACATTTACATATTCGAATACCTTTTCCAAGGCTGGATTCATTGTATGACTCCGTCTCTTTTTCAACTTCCTATCCCCTTTTTGAAAATCTCAGATTGTCTTTTTTAAAGGCTCTTTTCTAATACTTTGTTGCTATTCTATAGGCTTTTGAAATTCTTCAAAATGGTTTATTAAAGGACGCTTTGCAATAAAAGGCTGTTGATTTCCGTTCCAGGCGCTTCGCTTTCCTCGGGGCGTGCGGTTGCCTCCTCGTCGCTTTGCTCCTGCGGGGAAAAATGATCCCTTCTTTTGGGATCATTTCTTCCGGGGTCTCACCTGTCCCGCTTCATCCCGAAGGAGTCTGCGCGCCTGGAACGAAGAGCAACAGGATCTCAATTCAACATTGGTGAAAGCAACAATCTTTGCGAAAAAGCCTATTTAAATATAAAATGAGGACATTTTTTCACAAGCAAAAATAATCCTGAACTGGAAGAGTCACCATATGCCGTCAGTGAGTATAGCACGTGTCGAAAAAGCTGTAAATGCTAATGGTGTAACGTGTTAAAGTGATAAAACATGTGATATTTTAATAAATTTTTGCGTGAGTTTGTGAAATTATGAACAATTTTTGACGTTTCTCCAAATACCCTTACCCCTTACTGTACTTTGTGATATATTTCACGTATGGAGGCGATCACATGATTAGTCTTTCCTGTAAAACAAAAACCGTATTCATTTCCATACCGTATTACAGCATCTGGCCAGACTGAAATACAGAGCAATTTTTTAAAACAACTTAAAAACTTAAATAGATCAATTTTAAAGAAAGAGGGTAATCATAATGGCTAAAAAAGTAGTAATCGTTGGCGGAGTTGCAGGCGGCGCGACAACGGCAGCCCGTTTAAGAAGATTAGATGAACAGACAGAAATCGTGATGATTGAACGCGGTGAATATATTTCTTTCGCAAACTGCGGACTTCCATATTATATCGGCGGAGCGATTCAGGAACGTGATGCATTGCTCGTGCAGACTGTTGAAGGCATGTCTAAAAAATTCAATATGGACATCCGCAACCTGAGCGAAGTGTCACGCATTGACCGCGAACGCAAGGTGGTTGAAATCAAGAACCTGAAAACAGGCGAAACTTATGAAGAAAGTTATGATGTCTTGGTTTTATCACCAGGAGCAAGCCCAATCAAGCCTCCTATTCCTGGAATCAATGAGGCCGATGCACTTTTCACATTGCGAAACATCCCTGACACAGACAAAATTAAAGCTTATGTAGATGAGCAAAAACCACGAAAAGCTACTGTCATCGGCGGCGGTTTCATTGGTGTCGAGATGGCAGAAAACCTTTGGGAGCGCGGAGTTGATGTAACGCTCGTCGAAATGGCTGACCAGATCATGGCGCCGATCGACTTTGAAATGGCTTCTATTTTACATCAGCACCTGCGCGAAAAAGGCGTCAACCTGGTTCTCGAAGACGGAGTGAAATCCTTTGAACAAAACGGCAGGCTGATCAACCTGAACAGCGGCAAGCAGATCGAGACAGATTTGGTGATCCTTGCTATCGGTGTCGCTCCGGAAAATAAACTGGCTAAGGAAGCAGGGCTGGAATTGGGTCTTCGAGGCGCAATCCGCGTGAACGAACGCCTGCAGACTGCAGATGAAAACATTTACGCAATCGGGGATGCCATTGAAGTGAAGGACTACATCAACGGCCAGGCTACACATATTCCGCTTGCATGGCCGGCTAACCGCCAGGGACGCATCGTCGCTGACCATATCAATGGCATTGACTCAAAATATCAAGGGACCCTTGGAACATCAATCGCAAAGGTGTTTGATATGACTGTCGCCGCAACAGGCAACAACGAAAAGACATTGAAGCGACTTGGCATCACGTATGATGTCGTGCACGTGCACCCAAGCTCTCACGCCGGCTACTATCCTGGCGCCTTCCCAATTGCGCTAAAATTAATCTTTGACCGCGGGACAGGTAAAATCTTCGGTGCGCAGGCTGTGTCTTACGATGGAGCTGACAAGCGCATCGACGTACTTGCTACCGCAATCAAGGGCGGAATGACCATTTTTGACTTGCCAGATCTTGAGCTTGCCTATGCACCTCCATATTCTTCTGCAAAAGATCCAGTCAATATGGCAGGCTATGCAGCTAAAAATATTGCCGAAGGCCTTGTGGAAACAGTACAGTGGCATGAAATCAATGACATCCTCGCAAACGGCGGCTACCTGATCGATGTCCGTGAACCAATCGAGCGCGACATGGGCATGATCGAAGGCTCTGTCAACATTCCGCTTGGCGAGCTTCGTGAACGCCTGGATGAAATCCCTCGCGGACAAAACATCTACGTGTACTGCCAGGTCGGCCTTCGCGGCTATCTTGCTACACGCATCCTGATGCAGGCTGGCTTCAAGGTCCGCAATCTGGATGGCGGCTATAAGACATACTCTTGTGTATACGAGCCGGATGCGAGCGAGAACTGCGGAACGCCGATCAGTGATAATGGCGTCGCTCAGCGAAATCATGCGATGGAGGAGATTGCTGCTGGGGCTGGGGAGGCTAGCGTAGGGGCAGCTATTGCGGAGACTCCAGTTGTGCCGGTGGCTCCCGTTCCTGTTGCTGTTCAGCCCGCTGTAAAAACAACATTGGATGCTTGCGGGCTGTCTTGCCCTGGCCCAATCATGAAGGTGTATAAAACGATTGGTGACATGAAGGATGGCGAAGTGCTTGAGGTTCACGCTACTGACCCAGGCTTTGCCAAGGATATCAAGGCATGGTGCGAGAAGACAGGCAACAAACTTGTCAGCAACAAGTTTGAGGATAAGAAGTTCAAGGCCCAGATCATGAAAGGGAATGTGGTGGTACCTGTGAATGCAGTTGCTGCTCCGGCTGAAGTTCCTGTCGGAGTCCCTGCTAAAAATGGCGCGACGATGGTCGTCTTCAGCGGCGACCTTGATAAAGCAATCGCTACCTTCATCATCGCGTCCGGCGCTGCGGCAATGGGCAAAGAGGTAACCTTGTTCTTCACCTTCTGGGGACTGAACATCCTGAAGCGCAACGACGCACCGTCAACCGAGAAAGACATGATGGCGAAAATGTTCAGCATGATGATGCCAAAAGGCGCAAACGACCTGCCGCTTTCCAAAATGAACATGGGCGGCATGGGCGCCAAGATGATCAAAACCGTCATGGCCAACAAAAACGTCGACAGCCTCGAAACTTTGATGAAGAACGCCATGGAAGCCGGCGTAAAGCTAGTAGCCTGCGGCATGAGCATGGATATCATGGGCATCAAGAAGGAAGAACTCATTGACGGAGTTGAGATCGGCGGGGTTGCTGCTTATCTTGGCGATGCTGAGGATTCTGGGTTGAATTTGTTTATCTGATCTAACTGGAAAGCGGTCCTTGAGAGGGCCGCTTTTTTTAATATCCAAATGGGATCTGGCATATATAATAGATTTATCTTCTTATATTTTGGGAGCGATTATGGTGGATAAAAAGATCTTATTAGCGCTACTCTGTTTAGGTTTAATTTTATCGATTTATTATTTTGCATCATCTTCTAATAAAACTACCAATCCGGAGATTCCTGGTACATCTTTGGAAAAAGTAATCTGTGATCAAGTTACAGCCAAATTTGGGGATTGCAAGAGGATTCTTTTGTATGATGCAGACTCAAACTTAGTTTTTGCCGAGAGCAGTGTGGGAATTATCCCGATACTTACCAATAAAAAATTTACAGATTTCCAAAAGTTCATTTATCCGATTATGGATTTCCAGGAGTTTAAGGAAGAGAAAGCGGAGAGAGGACCTATAGATTGGCGTGTGGATAACAAAGTGCAACAGGATTTATCTATGATCTACGGATTTGCTGAAGATGAAGCGAAGACAATCGTAATAAACTCTGAAGGCAATATACAGCCAAACAGGTTTTACGTTAGCGATAATTTGTGGGTTTGGTATGCCACGGTCAAAAAAGATAAGGTTAAACTGCCAGTTAAGATGACAGTCTATGGTCGAAATGGGCAAATTATCGACGGAGAATAAAAGTGACTGCTTGAATTTTATATTACCGCGCAAAAAATCCCCCGCCAACCCGGCGGGGGACTCCAATTTACTCACCTAAACTCAACTTAGACCTCAAATAAGCATCAATAAACATATCAATATCCCCATCCATTACAGCCTGGACGTTACCGGATTCGGCGCCGGTACGGTGGTCCTTGACCATTGAATAAGGATGAAAGACGTAAGAACGGATTTGGCTTCCCCAGCCAATTTCCTTTTGCTCACCACGGATTTCGTCCAATTCAGCCTGCTGCATCTCAATTTCGCGCTGGTAAAGCTTTGCCTTCAGCATCTTCATTGATGTTTCTCGGTTTTTGATCTGTGAACGCTCCGCCTGGGAGGAAACTACGATACCTGTTGGGATGTGCGTGATACGGACGGCTGAGTCAGTCGTATTGATGTGCTGGCCGCCGGCACCGCTCGCACGGTACGTATCAATTTTCAGATCTTCAGTACGGATATCGATTTCAATTTCATTGTTGAACTCCGGCATTACTTCGCACGATACGAATGAAGTATGGCGGCGGCCTGAAGAGTCAAATGGCGAAATACGCACCAGACGGTGTACCCCTTTTTCAGCCTTCAAATATCCGTAAGCGTTGTGGCCTTTGATCGCGAGCGTGACACTCTTGATTCCAGCCTCATCTCCAGGCAGATAATCAAGCGTCTCAACTTTGAAGCCGCGCTTTTCAGCCCAGCGTGTATACATCCTAAGGAGCATGGAGCCCCAGTCCTGTGATTCCGTTCCGCCAGCACCAGGATGCAATTCAAGGATGGCATTGTTTTTATCATACTCTTCACTCAGAAGAAGCTGGAGCTCAAATTCATTCATGCGTTCAACGAATTCTTTCAGCTCCTTCTCAAGCTCCTCCTGTAGCTCAGCGTCGTTCTCTTCCTTTACAAGCTCATGAGTCAGATCGAGATTCTCATACGTCTCATTCAGCTCATAAAACACATTGACCTGTTCCTTCAGCCCATTTGCCTCGTTGATGACAACCTGTGCCTTCTGCTGGTCATCCCAGAAATCCGGGGCAAGCATCATGTCATCAAGCTCAGCTATACGAGCTTCCTTGTTTTCGAGGTCAAAGAGACCCCCTAAAGTCCGCTAATTTCTTAGCTGTTTTCTCAAGCTCATTCCTGATATCCGCTAATTCCATTTCGTTCACCTCATAGAAAAGTTATTTACTATTATATCTTCTTTGGAGAATTATTTCACACCTGGCACCAAAAAAAGAAAACCAGCGGAAAGTCCGCCGGCTTCAATCCTTTAAAGCACCGGGGGTCTGACCCCCACCGCTTTAACGCTTTAAACTGCCGGGGGTCTGACCCCCGGTGCGTTAGTGTGGTAAAGCGCCACGTCGCGCCGCCCTACCCTATCTATTACTCTGCCTTACCGCAGCAGTTCTTGTATTTCTTGCCGTTGCCGCAGATGCATGGGTCGTTGCGGCCTACGTCCATTGTTTTGGTGACTGGCTTTTTCTTTACTTTGCCGCCTTCGTCTTCTTTTGGATTCACGGCATGGCCTTTGGCAACTTCTTCACGCTCGAGGTTGCTTCTGATTTCGGCCTTCATGATGTATTTCGCTACGTCTTCTTCGATGGAGAGAATCATGTTCTCGAACATCGCGAGGCCTTCATGCTGGTATTCGCGCAGCGGGTCGATCTGTCCGTATGCACGGAGGTGGATACCCTGGCGAAGCTGATCCATCTGGTCGATGTGGTCCATCCACTTCGAGTCAACGGAACGAAGCACGATGACTTTTTCGAACTCACGCATTTGCTCGTCAGTCAACTGGCTTTCTTTTTCATCATAACGCTCTTTGACTTTCGCAAGGATTGTTTCCACAATCTCATCTTGCTCTTTGCCGCGAAGGTCTTCGACTGTGATGTCTCCTTCGTGAAGCAGGTTGCCGTTCACGTAATCAATGATGCTGTCAAGCTCCCATTTTTCCATATCCTCGCCTGCTGGCGTATGGGCAGCGACATTGCGCTCAAGGGAAGACTTGATCATCGTTTCAACGATGCTGCGCAGGTTATCGGATTCGAGTACCTCGTCGCGCTGCTTGTAGATGATTTCACGCTGCTGGCGCAATACATCATCGTACTGAAGCAATTGCTTACGGGCATCGAAGTTATTGCCTTCAACACGCTTCTGTGCCGATTCAACCGCCCTCGAAACCATTTTACTCTGGATTGGCTGGCTGTCATCCATGCCAAGACGCTCCATCATCGATTTCATATTGTCAGAACCGAAGCGGCGCATCAGTTCATCTTCCATAGAAAGATAGAACTGCGTCACACCAGGATCTCCCTGACGTCCGGAACGTCCGCGCAGCTGGTTATCGATACGGCGGCTCTCATGTCGCTCTGTACCGATAACAGCAAGGCCGCCAAGCTCCTGGACGCCTTCGCCCAGCTTGATGTCCGTACCACGTCCGGCCATGTTTGTGGCGATCGTTACAGCGCCCTGATGACCAGCTTCAGCGATGATTTCCGCTTCACGTTCATGGTTTTTCGCGTTCAGGACATTATGCTTGATGCCTTTTTTCGTCAAGTAATTTGAGATCAGCTCGGAGGTTTCGATTGCAACAGTACCAACTAGAACTGGCTGTCCCTTATGGTGGCGCTCAGCAATGTCCTCGGCAACCGCCTTGAACTTCCCTTGCATCGATGCGTAAATCAAATCCGGACGGTCGTCACGGGCAATCGGACGGTTTGTTGGAATGCTAACAACGTTCATATTGTAAATGTTGCGGAATTCCTCTTCCTCAGTCTTCGCTGTACCGGTCATACCGGAAAGCTTCTCGTACATACGGAAGTAGTTCTGGAATGTGATCGTCGCAAGCGTCATGCTTTCGTTCTGGATATCAAGACCTTCTTTTGCCTCAATCGCCTGGTGCAGACCTTCACTGTAGCGGCGGCCCTTCATCAAACGGCCAGTGAACTGGTCGACGATGACAATCTCGCCGTCCTGGACGACATAATCAACATCGCGATGCATGCTCGCCTGTGCTTTTAACGCCTGGTTGATATGGTGAAGCAATGTCACATGCTTGATGTCAAAAAGGTTCTCGATCCCGAAGGCGCGCTCTGACTTCGTGATCCCTTCCTCCGTCAGCTGGACACCCTTCGTTTTTTCATCATATGTGTAATCCTCTTCACGCTTAAGCGTGCGCACGAAAGCATTCGCCTGGATATACAATGCGGCAGATTTTTGCGCAGAGCCGGAAATGATCAGCGGCGTACGCGCTTCATCGATCAAAATAGAGTCAACTTCGTCAATGACGCAGAAGTGCAGCGGACGCTGAACCTTCTGATCCATGTAAAGCACCATGTTGTCACGCAGATAGTCAAAGCCAAACTCATTGTTCGTACCGTATGTGATATCGGCACGGTACGCTTCCTGCTTTTCTTCCTTCGTCATGCTGTTCAAGTTCAATCCGACAGTCAGGCCAAGGAACTCATACAGCTGGCCCATTTCCGTGGCGTCACGGCTAGCCAGGTATTCGTTGACCGTGATAACGTGAACACCCTTGCCAGTGATCGCATTCAGGTAAACCGGCATCGTCGCTGTCAGCGTTTTACCTTCACCGGTTTTCATCTCGGAGATATTCCCTTCATGCAGGGCAATACCACCCATCAGCTGAACCTTATACGGGTACATGCCAAGCACGCGCTTCGCCGCTTCGCGCACGACCGCAAATGCTTCAAACAGGATGTCATCAGCAGACTCGCCTTTTTGGTAGCGCTCCTTGAACTCAGCCGTTTTCTCCCTTAACTGCTCGTCCGAAAGTCTTTCAATATCAGGTGCAAGCGAATCGATTTGATCCGCCATCTTCGTAAGCCTTTTAATATCGCGTTTATTCTGGTCGAAAATTTTCGTTAAAATCCCCATACAGACGCTCCTTTTATCAACTGAATCTAGTTGTTATCAATAATCGATCTTGTCGGTTGCTTTTTATGGTAAAAATAGTCCCAAAGAAAAAAGATTCGCTGTGAATGCACCGAATCCCTTTTAGAAAAATTCGATTTATTTCCCCTTCTATCTTACCACTTACACCATAGAGTGACAACTGATGCAGGATGGCAGGGCGTCCGTAAAAAATCCCTCTGACTTATATCAGAGGGATCCTGCAATTATTGGTTTTTCATAAACTCCAAAACTTCCAGGTCGATTTTCCCCTTCTCCTGCTCTCTTTCCTCGAAGTTCTCCGTATGGATATAAGCAGTCAGGGCTTTGTGCAGCTCTTCATCATCAGCCGGATCAGCTGTTAAATATTCCAAACGCTTTAAATGTGAAGCGATTTCCGTTTTCACATCCCCTTCAATTGCAACAACATTTTCCGGCTTAGCTTTGGCAAAATAAAGCTGCTGAAGGCCATAGATACGGATCAGTTCTTTAATCGGTTCTGGATGGTCATCAACGCGCAGATCGATATAACGGTCGTTGTAGCCACCATAGCCGCCCTTCTCTTTTACCACAAGCAGAGCAGCAGACTGCTGGCCCCTGCGGTCTCCACCGGCTTGCTGACCAGCATATAGAGCTGTCAGTAACCGATGAGCAAGCGCCCCTTCTGTTGACTGAAACATTTCTGCCATCCTCTGAACCGTATTCTCATCTACTAAAATATTACCCTGCGCTGCGAAATGCTTGCCGGTCACTCCGCCTGCCCAGTCATAGCAATATGTACCTGTAAAAGTCGCAGCATTTCCCTCAGCATCAATCAAGCCAACCTGGCGCATTTCCTTGTCAGGGTCATTCTTCGTGATCAGCTCCATCACTTCCTGAGCCGATTTGCCCTGTGCCATCAATTCAAGCGCCTGCGGACCATAAGCTGTATTCGCGTATGACTGCGTCGCAACAGCTCCTACCCCTGCTTTTGCAAAAGGAACAACCGCCCCTACTCCAAGAAACTTGGATTGCACGGCAATACCCCATTCTTTTTCCTGCGGATCATAACCAACGATTGAAAATGTCATTTAATTCGCCTCCTGTAAAAATATTTCGGCATTCGGTATAAATATTCCTTTTCCAGACACAATAAAACCCACAGCCAATTTCTGACTGTGGGTCATTTGCTTGTGAAGTTATTGAGCTTCAATCAAACCATAACGGCCGTCATTACGCTTGTAAACGACGTTTGTCTGGTTTGTTTCAGCGTTTGTGAAGACGTAGAAGCTGTGGCCCAGCATGTTCATCTGCAGGATCGCTTCTTCGCTGTCCATTGGCTTCAGGTCGAAGCTCTTAGTACGGACAACTTCAAGATCCTCATCTTCGTCAACCTGCTCAACTTCTGTGAAAATTGGAACGAAGTCCTTCAGGCTTTCCTTATCACGGAATTTGCGGTTAACCTTTGTTTTGTGCTTGCGGATTTGGCGCTCCAATTTGTCAGTGATCAAATCGATTGCCGCATACATATCTTCATGAGTTTCCTCGGCGCGGAGCACAAGGTCCTTCATTGGAATTGTAATTTCAACTTTCGCTTTTTTATCTTGGTAAACTTTCAGGTTAACGTTCACATTAGCATTGGGTGACTCCGTGAAATAACGCTCAAGCTTAGCAACCTTCTTCTCAACATACTCTCTGATTGCTGGAGTTACCTCAATGTTTTCTCCACGAATGTTGTAGTTCATAGTGGACTCCTCCTTTGGGATATGACTATGTATTACTAATTCTATTTTACCCCAAAGAACTCCTTCAAAAACAGTCAGAAGATTTGACGATTTTATGTCTGTTTTTACTGTCAGAATAGTAGATATTTTGTCAGAGGCTGTCCAGATAAAGAAAACTCGCCGATTGGCGAGCCCTCAGGGCGAAGACAGAGGCGTAGTTGCCCTTATGCGTTAGGAAAATATAAATTTTTTCAAAATTTATATTTTCCTATTAGCCATGGAAAAACCGCCCGAAATTGGGCGGTTTAAAGGATATAATAAGGTTTTAATTCCAGATCGATTTGTCCTCTCCAGGTTAAAAAAACCGGATAGATTTTTTTGCTGATAATTTGTCCAACTACTACGATGTTGTCTTCATGTTCAAGCAGTTCCGTTGCATCAAGTACCTCTATGAACTGTTCGAAACACCTTAACAGGGCCGGACTTTCCATAAACTGATTGGATATGATTGAATGCGAGTCATCTATCTGCGAAAAAGCCAGGAGGATATCCTCCCACAGGTCCTTTGCCCCTTCAAATCTTAACTCCTCAAAACAGACCAGCATATGTTCAAACGCTTCCTCAATTGTTTCCAGCAAGCCCGCATACTGCTGCACCAGGAGGAATTTTTCTTCACTTAAGGTTGTCATCCATTTCCACCTAATTTCTTTTGTCGTAGAACATGCCGTCTGTCGAAAGGTTCTGATATGGATTGACGTACTTGGTATTGGATTCTTTTTTAGCCTGGAGATTTTTAATCTCCTTCTGGATCAAGGCTTTTTCAGTTTGTAAAAGCTGCATCAGCCTGGCATTAAGCGGAATCAGTCTTTTCCCGACCTCAGCCTCATCCGGGGTAAAAGGAGGAATCATCTCACTCATCAAACGTTCGCGTTCCTCTAACAGAGTTTGGACCTGTTCGATTTTCCCATCCCGTTCCTCTGCTGATTCCAAAATCCGAACCAATTTCTCTGTCCGCTGGTAAAACTGGCTGACAGCACCCACTATACTCTGCCACCCTCAGCAAACTGCTTCTGGCGGTTCATTTGGATGACCTGCTTCCACGTATCGCGGAATTCCGTTACAAGTCCTTCCACTTCCTCTAAAATCGCCTTGTCGCTCTTAATATTCGCCTCGATTAAACGGCGGTGCATGTAATCATACAAAGACATCATGTTCTGTGATACTTCCAAATCCATATTTAGAGTGACCATAAGCTCTTGAACGATCTTTTGCGCTTTAAGGATATTTGTATTCCTGGCAGTGATATCTTTTTGGTCAATCGCATGTTTGGCCAGATTGATAAATTTCAAGCATCCGTTATATAGCATCAACGTCAGCTCCCCCGGGGATGCTGTGTTAACGGAAGATTGCTGGTAAGACTGATATGGGTTATTCAAAGCCATTATTTAACTCTCCTTTTTGTGAAAGGGCATTTTATTAAGCACCGCTGAATTGCTGCATAAGATAAGCAGACTGACTGTTTGCTTTCTGAATCGCTTTTTCCATTGCCGTAAACTGGCGCCAGTAACGGTTTTCTACTTGGGTGAGACGGGATTCAAAACGTTTAATTTGACTATCTACATTTAACAAGTCTTTTCCCAGACTGAATTGCTGGTTAGTGGAAAAAGCGTTCCCAGCCTTTTCCTTAAGCTTGTCCATAGTTTCATTAGCCGTATCATACAGACGTTGGATAATTCCTTTTTGACCGTCTGTTGTGCCCGATGCATTAAAAAGCCGTTCAACAGATAGTGGATCCTCTTCAATTGCCTTCTTTAAAGTGGCTTCATTAATCTGCAGCTTTCCGCCTTCAAGATAGTTGGCTGAAGTAGTGATTCCGATACTCGCAAGCTGTTTATACAAAGGGCTGACCTCAGCATTTTCGACTGGCGTATAGAAGTCAGACCGCATTTGGGAAAGTGCTCCAGTTAAAATGGAATCTCGGCGCAATAGGCCGCTTTTTGACTTTTCCTCCCATTGCTCCTGCTGCTTTTCACTTAATGTTTCCCGCTGTTCATCTGTTAATGGCTGATAATCTTTGTAATAAGTCTCACCGGTTTTCTTTTGAATCTTGTCAATTAGCTCATTGTATTTATCTACGAATTTTTTAATATTATCGAAGACTGTTGTAGTATCATTGTTAATATTCACCGTGGCCGCAGGCTCTGTGTTTAATGCAGGATCTGCATTATTATTGAAGGTCTGCTTTAATGTAAAAGTAACACCGTTCATTTCGAATGTATTTGAAGTACGTTCAGTATCAAGGCCATTGATTGTGAATTTTGCGTTAGCCCCGGCAGTCGTCACGTTGCTAACAGCCCCGAATTTCAATGTATCTATGATAAAGGAACCTGTGTATTCGATTTCTTTTCCCGCAGTGTTGAAGTCACCAGTTTCCTTCCTGGTCATCGTCATGCTTTTTGTAAAATCATCATAGAACATCGTAATGCCAGCAGTGGATGAGTTAACCTCGTTAATTACTTGGTTCAATGATTCATTACCTTTAACAAGAAAATTCTCGGTTACCTTAGTTCCTCCAGTTTTATAGGAGGAAACGGAAAAGCTCGTATACTTCTGATCATAAGTGAATTCCAGTTTAATTGAATCTGTAGTAGATCCCGCAAGTGTACGCATGCTTTCCGATACTTTGATGCTTCCTGTAACAGTATCGAGCACCCCTACTTCTTCCGTTCCACGCATAATCCTTCTGCTGTTTGGTTCGCCGGTTACTGCCTCAAACGTTAGATTCTCTGGGGCTGCTGTTCCAATACTTAATTTCATTCCTGTAATATTGTTGAGGGCTCCGTTGGATAACTGTAAGTTTTGAGTATCTTTCGTAATCGCAGAAGTTGTTTCCGTTTTCGTTTTCGCTACATATTCAACAGCAATGGCACTGTCTTTTGCAATCGTCTTGCCAAAAACAAGTTCACCTGTACTTGTATCGAATTTTACCTCATTGCTGTTAGCGGTCGGTGTTCCAGTTACTACTTTGTAACTCTCACCATTTACTTTTACGCTCCAGGAGAGCAATTTAGCTGTGTCAGCCGGGTCAATTTTCCCAAGCTCATCTGCAGTTAATCCTAGACTTACTTTCGTGCTATCAGCAGCTACCTTGACAGTTTTACTTTCAACAACTCCAGTGTTCCAAGCAACACCTGTGGAGAATGGCTGTGATACCAAAGCTTTATTGCTATCAAAAGTCGAGCCTGCAATCGAACCTCCATTTTTAATCGTTTCCGCACTGGCTAATTGTTTCACGCTGGAAATCGAAAATGAAGATTCACTGGCAGAACTGTTTGCTGTTGCCGAAACCCGTGCATCGTTTGTTGAAGAAGTCGTCCTTACTCGAAAGGTCGATGACAGCTTCATGCTTGTCAATTCTTTCCGGAAATCCAGGAAGAGACTATTCATGGCACGATAATCATCCCGTCGCCACTCAATCACCTGCTTCTTTTGCTTCAGCTTATTGACTGGCATCCGCTCTGCCTTCATCAAATCGCCGACAATTGTGTCAATATCCATGCCGCTTGCCAGGCCGCCGATTCTCACCATGTTACTTCACCAACCTTCTAAATCTTCTTATCTACGATCAGTCCAAGGAATTCATTCATCGCCGCGTAAAAATCAAGCATTTTTTTAGGCGGGATTTCCCTGACTACTTCCTTTGTATTCTCATCTACTAGAGTCACATAATACTCTTGCAATTTTTCGTGGTACTGGAATTTCAAAGCTGTATTGCTATGCTTAAGATACTTATTGAGTCCTTCAACGACACCTTCCATTTTTTCTTTAGGTATGGTTTGCGACTCTTCCTGTACAGGAACTTGCGGCACCATTTCCTCAGGTGCAGTTTTTGGACCATTGTCGATACTATCAATTTTTGTCTTTATCGTTTCGTAGATGTAGGAACCCGCTGTATTTGAAGAGAGACTGTTGATCATGAAAAATTGCCTCCTCGAAAGCGCATATTATATTGTATATATCGGCCTGACAGTCAAAACTCTTTAACATTTTGTGAAAAATAAAAAGCTTCCTCATCATGAGGAAGCTTTACGTATAAATATTGATCAGCATGCCCTGGATTTCGCCAACAAGGCCTAATAAATCGATCCCTTTTTTCTCTTTATCGAGGACCGTGTTAGTCAAATCGATGAGTTTGCTGTCTACTTCTTTTACAAGCTTATAAATCTTCGAGGAACCGCGCTGGTTGAAGCCTCTGTGCTCTTTCAGCTCAAGCCCATTTTTTACAGCGTCTTCCATAAAATCTTTTACGAGTTTTTTATATTTTTTTAGGTTTTCAATAGACCTGGTTTCGACTAGCTTCTGACCCTGACCCTCGATTTCCTTCATTTTTTTACTTAGACGTTCAAAAGTGATATCCGTGCGGCGCTGACCGACCACTTCACTGAACGAAATCGAGTCTTTCGCAACCTGTTCCTTCATTCCCATCTTGTTTAGTGAGGCCCTGGAAACGCGCTGAACATCCATACGTTCACACCCTTATTAAAAAAATAGCTATCTATAATTATAGCATAAGAAAGGAGAGGCAAATGGCTGCCTCTCACCTATGGAATTTATTTCAGTAACTGAAGAACGCCCTGCGGCATCTGGTTCGCCTGGGAAAGCATTGCTTGTGCTGCCTGGTTCAGGATATTGTTCTTTGTAAAATTGGACATTTCCTTCGCCATATCAAGGTCGCGGATACGGGACTCAGAGGATGTCACGTTTTCAGTCATGATCTTCAGGTTGTTAACAGTGTGCTCAAGACGGTTCTGGATGGCACCAAGGCGCGCACGTTCGGAAGAAACCTTCTGGATGGCATCAGAAAAGACAGAAATAGCTGCCTGTGCTTTTTCATGAGTAGAAACATCGACCGCATACTCTGTCAGTTCGTCAGATTTCCCGTTGCTGACAGTCGGTTCGGTTGTATACCAGACCTTTTGGCTGGTCCCATTTTCTAAAGTGATGGTCTTTTCTCCCGCAGCTGCTGAGCTTGCCTGGAGAGATGCTGCACGCATATCATTAACTTCCAGTGAAACAGTTTGACCAGAGTTGGCTCCTATCTGGAAGTTAATCGAGTCATCAGATCCTGTTCCCGTTTCGACGATCTCAAACTTGAATGAACCTTCTTTTAAATCAAAAGAGTTCAGCTGAAGGCCAGCAATTCCCGCGAATCCCAGTACCTGGGCAGGCTGGTTCTCAGGCTGATTGACAGCCACTTCAACAGGATCCTTGCTATCAATGCTGACGCTATAAGTATAGCCATCTACTGGATCGACCGTGTTGAAAGAAATAACCTGGCCATTGCTCAAACCAGTTGTATCTTCGACAACAAACTGTAAGCCATAATCATCAAAAAGCTTGCCAACTTCAACATCAGCTGATTTTCCTGAGCTGCTTGCTAGTTTGAAAGTATCTGCAACAGCCGGATCAACGGTGAAGCTGAATGTCCCCTCCGTTAAGTTAGCAATATCAAGGGATAAACCTTCAAATTGAGCAAGGCCTGCAGCTGCGTATGAACTGCTGATTGAGCCAGCCGCTCCTGCTCCCATGACTTCCGGAATAATATATTGGCTTCCGTCCACATCAATCGTGAAGTCATACATTTTCGTAGCACTGCTTGTATCAAAAGTAATTTTATCGCCATCGTTCATATCAGAAGTGGCGATTTGGAATTCCAATCCATGCTCATTGTACTTTGCATTAGCTGCTACTACTTCAGTGAACTTCGATGGATTGCCATCCTGATCAGTTCCGTCAAAAGCAACCTGATATCCTGCAGCTACTTTTTCAATAGACCACTGTCCAGTCCCTACTTCAGTATTCACCTTAAATGGCTGTGCTGGGTCAAAAGTAAAGCTGCCGCTGAAGCCTGCCTTCGGTTCAGTTGCGATGGTTCCCTTGTCGCCTGGAATCGTGAAGCTGATTTCTTCGCCAGCATCGAAGTCTGCCGCTTCCATCGTAAACTTCAAGCCGTGGTGGTTGAACTCAGTGCCTGGTGTATAAAGTTCACTCGTAATCGGGCCGCCTGATACGATAAATGCCGTTCCATCGTATTTAAGGGTAATCGTATCTTGATAGTTAACAGCTGGCAATCCGATCAGGTTGCTCGTTGTGTCATAACTAATAACTCCATCGCTAAAAGTGAAGCTGCCATTCACGCTGGTTGAAGAAACCTGTGAAGCTTCCGCTTTAGGGACTGTATAGTCTTGCGCTCCTCCTGGGAAGGCTGCTCCGACTTCCCGTGCGCTGACTGTTACCTGGTGAGCTCCGGCAGCGAGGTTCGTGCCGCCATTCGCGACACTTACCATAACACCTGTGGAGTTCGGTTCCACAGCCGTAATCGCCGCATCCTTGCCTTCCTGGAACGTTAATTTCCAATCATCCGCCTCGACGTCTGTTGTCGGCTCGATTCTTCCCCCTGCAAAAATCGAACTGTTCTCTGCAGGTACAATTGGGTCAGGGTCTGCTGTTCCGGCGTAAGCACGGGTGACAGTCATTTGATGCTCACCAACAGTAAGTTCATCTCCATCTACGACCACGAGCTGCATTCCCGTATTGTTTTGATCAACAAATGGCGAAACATTGTTCGGGAATCCTTTCCCATTTGCCACAAAAGTATTTTTCCTGCTTCCATCCAATAAAGATGCTGCGTTGAATTCGGTTGAATTTCCGATTCGGTTCAGCTCAGAAGTAAGCTGGTTAATCTCCTTCTGAATCTCAGCACGATCCGTTTCAGTATAGGAATCGTTTGCAGCCTGTACAGCAAGCTCACGCATACGCTGCAAGATTTCATGCGATGAAGAAAGCGCGCCTTCTGCTGTCTGGATCATCGAGATTCCGTCAAGGGCATTCCTCTCCGCCATTTCGAGTCCGCGGATCTGCGAACGCATTTTTTCCGAAATAGCAAGACCGGCAGCGTCATCAGAAGCTTTATTAATTCGTAATCCTGAAGACAATTTCTCCAGGCTTTTCGCTGTATTTGTATTATTAATCGCAAGGTTGCGATAGGCATTCAAAGCAGAAATATTATGGTTGATTCTCATTCTGTTCTCCCTCTATTTCTCTTAGTTTTGGACTCTCATGATACTATTTTCATAGGCTGACACCTTGCGTACCACACTGGATTGAGAGACGTTTACTTTTTTCTTTAAAACGTCATTCCAGGCATGCACGATCGGCTCAATCAACGAGATCATTTCTCTTAAAATCGAAGCATCCTTCCTGATGTTCGCCATGATGATCTGATCAGCCATGTAATTGTACAGAAGGTCCAGCTGCTGGCCAATCGGGCCTGCTTCATACTTCAGCCCGACGCCCAATCTATGTAAAATATCATTCGTACGCTGCAGCTTCAGGTTCGCATTAAGGTAGTCTTTTCCCTCGATATACTCAATCGCCTGCTCCAGATTATCGATGATTCCTTCGTATAGGAGAGCCGTCAATTCCTGGGGACTCTTCTTGAATATGACGTCCTTTGTCAGTGCCTCCATCATATACCTCCATCATGGTAACTATAGATTCTATCGGTAAATCCGCTCGATGTTTAATAGTTTTTCTCCAATTCCTCCAGCAGGATGAAAATCTCCGCTATGACTCCGTACAGCTGAGGCGGTACGGAATCGCCTAAGTCAATATCCAGCAGGTTTTGCAACAGGGATGAATCCTCCTGAAGATGGACATTATTTTTCTTCGCGAGCTCGATGATCTTCTGCGCCACTGCCCCGGTACCTTGGGCGACAATCGTCGGTGACTTGCTAAGGTCGTCATCATATTTGATCACTGCAGCCGTGGGACCGTTCAGATGCCTTCTATTTTTCTGGTTAAAATAAAGGTTGCTCATATCGTGAAATTGTACCCCTTCTCTGTAAAAGCAGGTGTTAGTTTAGCAGGCTGGCCTTCCACTGGTTCGATACCTGCTTCTGGTGCAGGCTTTCTCGCTTTAAGCGCTTCAAGCTTGTATCCGATCTCCTGAAGGCGCTCCCTGGAGATCTCAGTCATCGGCTCAAGCTTCTTTTCCAATCCGTCTTTTTGGCTGTTAAAAGTGATCGAGATATTGCGGTTATGGGCCGTCACCTGGATTCCGACTTCGCCGAGTTTTTTCGTATCGAGCACGAAATACAGACTGCAATTTTCCCAGTCGATTTTATCTCCTGACTTCTGGGAATTAATGAACACTTTGATGTTTTCCATCTCTTGATTCAAAAGGAAAGGCATTTGCAGAAATAAATTTTGCATCCCTGTTGGATCCTGCTTATTTAAAAGCTGCTGGCCTGTGATGTTTGCCAGTGCCTGCTCTGCTTTCGGATGACCGTCTGCGTCTTGGGCCATCTGGATCAGCCTTGCTTTCAAGTTTTGATCCAACTCTCCCTGGTCACCCTTAGAACCGAAGACGAGACTGTTCGCTGCATCATTTTCATGCGTCAATCCAAGACGTCTTAACGATTCAAACACTTGGCGGGCAGAATAATCCTGGTCAGGCATCGGCCTTACCGCTTGCCTGACAGCAGCTGTTAGCTGTTCATCCACTGTTTTGGAGGTGTTAAGCAAACTCTGCTCATTGACGAAGTGCTGGACTCTTGTATTTGAAGGTTTATAGATGATCTGATCAAGCGTCGTTTTCACATCTTTTACAATCGTGCTTGCTTCGGAATACTCTCCTTTAGCGAGGAGATTGCGCGCTTCGGCAAGCCGGGAACTTGCTGTGAGCATCTTCTTCTCAGTCATCATGTCCGTATAAAGCATGAAGTTGCTTTTCAGAATCGCGTTATCCAGTTTATTGATTGCTGCATCGAGAGTTTGTTTCGCATTGACCTTGCTTCCGCCTTTGTCTAGCATTAAAGATACATGATCGAGGCTCTTCGTGATTTCCTGCTTTACTTTTTTAAAATCGATCGCCAGCTGTGATAGTTTTTTTGTTATTTCTGTTACCAATATCGCCTTTGACTGGAGCGCAAGAGATTGAAGCGATTCATTGATCGCGTATTGTTCAGCGTCTGTCAAACCCAGCTGTTCCCCGCCTCTCTGTAGCGATGGATGGTCTTTTTCCAGCTGGTTCATCGCTTCCGCCACAACCTTTCGTGCAGCAAGCTCCCTGCCCTGTTCAGCAAGCATGGATGCTTTTTCGAAAGAAGCCTTTAATTGTGTGGAATCAATCGTCTTATTGCCTTCCAGTTCATTTAGAGCCTTTCCTATCGATTCAAGGACTTTGGCTAAAGATGCTTCCTTTTGGACGTCCTTTAAAAGGTTTTTGAGGCTGAGTAAATCCTGACCAGGTGTTTCGGTTTCGGATTGTTTCATGTTTTGTGCCGATAAGCGTTCAAGTGACTCTCGCAATCTGGCAGCGGCTATCCTCAGCAATTTTTCCCCATCCGCATTTTGTCCCTGTCTGATTCGGTCCGCTCCCGCTTCATGGATCTGCAGTGCCTTTGTGATTTCCTGTTTCAATTGCTCAAGTTCCGGGCGGCCATTCGTATCTAGGCGGCGTAATAGGGGTTCAATGTCTTTAGGTGAGTAATTTCCGTTCTTTATGTCCTGTAAAATTTGTTCAATATTTTTCGGCCCATTACCAGGACGCAGGTCTCCACTATCCATGTTAGTTTGCGCTCTAGGAACTTCGATTTTCATTTCACCCGTTATTTCCCGCAGAGCGTCCTTCAAATCTGTTCCATGTAAAGCAGTATGGATAGCGTTCAAGTGATTCGCCGTCACCGGAAGATTCTTTTGCGCCAACACATTGACCGCTTCTATTTTTTCTGATGCCTTTCCAGGAGTTTCGGTTAAAAACTTCTGCAAAGTAACAAGCTCGTCCTTCGTGAGCGTGATTCCTTTGTCATCAAAGATTTTCATTGCACTTTTTAAATTACTATTGGCTGCGGGATCAATCCCTGCTTTTGCAAGACGAGCATCCAATGATGTTGTATCTGCAGCATTCATTGCAGGAGACGGGGGAATTTCCCTTAATACGAGTTTCCCGGGTTCCGGCATGCCGACCACTTTCGCCTGAATCCGATTAGATAATGGCATCTGGCCTTCAAACCGGGCGCTGAATTCCAGCCCCTTAAAGAGCACATTCGCTTCATTGCCACTCAGCTTTTCCTTTATGAAAACAGAACCCATATCCCCCGAAGAAACCGGAAGCTGGCTATCATTCCCCTGTCTGGAAACCATCTGGTTCGTAACCTGCATATCAACACACTCCGAACATTTGAAATCTATACTTTGTATCGGCTGGAACGGAATTTATTTGAATGAGGAAATTTTCCCATATGGGACATATCTTTTGCTTCAATCAGGCAGGAAGCACGGGGACGTATCTTCTGCTTCCACCAGGCAGGAATTTTCACAATAGTTTTTGAATTGTTTAAAGTGAACTTATTATTGGATTGTGAATTATGAATAGTTATGGAAAATATTCTGTCCCAAAGACTTTGACGAATATCCTGGAATTACAGTCTGAACTTCGTCAAAAGGGCAATCTGCTGTACGGGGATTTGTTAGGCTGCTATTTTAGAAGCACTGAAGTTGAGGAGCGTTATCTAAATACGCCATACATGATCTGATCCCGTTTGCGTGAATGGATGGAATACATTATGGATTTCTTACCGATATTGCATGAGGCAAGAGTAATACTTAAGGAGCGGCTAAAATTAAAACCATTACTAGATACTCCCTATTATTTTTCCAAATAAAGGAAATAACAAGCCAGAAGAATTGTCCTGCAAACAAAAGACGGCTTTTGGTGTTGTGGATAAATTTTCTGATTCTACTACCCTTAAAGCGGCTTATCTTTCAAAAGACTGCTCTCTATCACTCCAATTGGTGCAAGGATATCTTTGAGGCAGCAACACCCGTAGCTAAACTAGCCTTTCTGCGGGATACCCAGTCATATGGGTTTGGTGGACATTTGATTGTTTACTAATTGTAAGATATCGAAAGGCTCCTCACAATGGGGAGCCTTCAATTACTTTTATCTAAACAAGTTACAAGAATCTTTCAATGAAACCTCTAAATATCAGTTCCTTGCGACGGGAGGAACCGTCCCTGTGTCTCATAGACTTAAGAAAAGGTATGGATTAAAATTTAACTTTTTCAATTATTGATTCTCCTTCAACAGGTAAGTGATTTCATCTTAAAAAGATAATTATTTAAATCTTCTGGTGTTCCTAAACCATGCATCTCTTCAAAATTTATATTATAAATACCTATTTTCTTATTCTCAGCAATCATATAGTTGTACACTGGACATGTATAAAATTCATTATTAACTCTTTCATTTGCCATTATCATATCGGTAGCGCTATCTACAAAGTCTTTCCCCTTAGAAAAAAGGTAAATTCCTACTGTTGCATATTGTGAAATAACAGTTTTCTCCTTAACTTCAATAACTTGTTGTGAATCATTAATTTTTGCAAATGACCATTTTGGATCTTTAAATTCATCAATAAATGTTAAAATAGATCCATCTAACTTTCTTTTTTTACAGTCTTTTATAAAATCAGAAACGTTTACATCAATTAATTGATCGGAGTTGGCAATTAGTAGAGGTTCTTCATTATTAATATATTTCGTAGCATATAGTACTGTGCATGCTGTACCTTCTGTTAACTTATCTACAGTCACAAAAGTTGCATTGTGATTTATTTTTATTTCATTAACTAAATCTTTTTCCTTTTCAAGATGATCATTTCTTCCAATTAATATAAACCTTGCACCATCAACTTTTAAGTTATCTAAAACTCTCATAATCATTGGTTTTCCATTTACATCTATAAATGGCTTAGGTTTCTCGTATCCTGCCTTTTTAAATCTACTTCCTTCACCAGCCATAGGAATTACTATGTTCACAATATCCTACTCTCCCACTATATATTTATCCCCTTTAACACTAGGAGTTTTAACTACCGCAGTTTTACAATCAGTTAATGCTAAAAAATCAGTAACTTCATTGGGAAGGATTATAATAATTTCCCCCTCACCATAAGTTTTATTATTCATCTTTACTTTCCCACTAATAATAACAGTTATTTCTTTAGCTTTTTTGTGATAATGTTTTTGTTCATAATCTCCTTTTGAATAGTTTTTTACAGCAATTTCAAATTGGTCTGTTTTTAATAATGTAGGTTCAAAGTTACCCACGAACCATCCTTTTATCATATCTTTCAAATCAAATACTTCCATATATTCTCCTATTTACATAGACTTATCATTTTTTCATATTCCTTTATCTTCTGTGGGGAATAAAATGAATAATATTTTCCAGCTTCTATTTTATGAATATTTATCTCTTTGTTAGCTAATATCATCTCATTGAGAGTTGGAGCGATATAGAATAACCCATTTACATTAGCATCATTCTTTATAGATTTCATAGCTGAATTTACAAATTCCTGCCCCTTTTTAAAAAAGTACCATCCTGCAATAGCGTAATTACTTATTGGCCTTTTTTCTGCTGTTTCGACTACATTATAAGATGTATCCAACCTTACATATGACCATTTAGGGTGTACCGATTTAAAGCAAATTGTACCGGCATCTGCATTATTACTTACAAATTCATTAATCACAGTATTAAAATCCTCTAAGATAATTTGATCTCCATTTGAAATAAGTAGCATATCGTCATTATTAATGCGTTCTATTGCCATTAATATACTACAAGGAGCACCCATAGTTTCTTTCTCTAACTGAATAATTTCGCATTCATTATCAGTTATTAATCTTAAAACATTATCAAGATGGTATTTAACACAATCTCCTTTCTTAACAATAAAGATGAATTTTTTATCTAATGTAATGTGATTTAAATTTTCGATAACATGTTGAATCATTGTAATACCATTTATTTCAATAAGAGGCTTAGGAAATGGATATTCATTAACTTCAAAAAAATTAGAATGCCCCGCCAATGGAATAACTATATTTAGCATTCTTAATCTCCTCTATTTCTTCTATCTTGGATTTAATATTTTGGTACGTTACATCTTCCACATTATTTACCTCTAGTACAAATGCTCCACTTGCAACAGCTGCTCTAATTCCATTTTCGTTATCTTCCACAATTAAGCATTCTTCAGGTTTTAATCCCAACATCCCAATAGCCTTGATATAAATTTCCGGATTAGGTTTTCCTTCTTTTACATCTTGATTAGATAGGAAAAATTCGAGGTATTTTAGTAAGTCTGATTTTCCCATCATTACATCTATACTATTACGAACAGAATTCGAACAAACACAAAGCTTATACCCTTCACTCTTTAATTTGGAAAGTGCATACTGATGATAAAAAATTGGTTTACATTTCTGATAAATGATCTCCATTGTAAAGTCTTGCTTTAAATCATTTATAAACCCATGTAACGCTCGTGGTAACCCTTTCTCCATGGATAACATTTCTAACTTTTTTTTAGTAGGAAGACCATCAAACGTCACTAGATGGTCATATCTATTTATTTCAAATCCAAATAATTTCAAGGCTTTATTTAAAGCTTCGTAGTGCCAGTCCTTCGCATCAACTAAGACACCATCCATGTCAAAAATAATCGCCTTAATCAATTTACTCACCACCATGAAAAAATCTTTTAGCTTCTTGAGGATAATCAGTACAAATTATTGGTTCGTAAGGTAAATAGCATTCAATTTTTTTATACTCTCTCCACTCTTTTATGTATTCTCTTTGATGTAATTCAGGTGATACTATACAGATCCTTTTTTTATTTTCACAATGCTGTCTTAAGACAGATTCACTAATCCAGTGTGTATCAAATTCATCCAGCCATACCCCTAATGATAAATGATATAACGAGGGATCTATTTCGTATTCACTCTGACGTGTAAATACTTTGAAGCCTTGTTTATGATAGCTAATTTGGTCTGGGATAGACATATCAAAAACAAAATAATTACTAACTTGATAATATTCAATCAACCTTTTTAATTCCTTGTGAAGACCATCAGATTTTATATTTAACGCTAAAGGTAGATTCCCCCCATAAGAGTTATAAATAACAAAAAATTCTTCCAAACTTAGCTCACCACCCATTGGGGGATCATGAGAAATTACAAGTTTACCAAAAAAATCTCTTATATCTGTTTCAATTCCGAAACCATTTTCAAAGGATCTATAAAATGCCTCCTTTGTATTGCGTTCTTCTCTTTTATTCCAGAATCCTCTATGACTTAAGACTTGCAATTCCTTACCCCTCTCAAACCTTATTCTCGTATTTTATTATCGGCATATATAATCATCTTTTTAGCTAGATTGATTTTGTTTACTGATGGAAATATTAACCAAAATTTCTTTATAATAATTTGTTATAAAATGTTTTTCAAAAAATATAATGGTTATTCTTTAATGTTAAAGAGATATAAGCAATTATTGAAAATATTATTGTATTTATATAATGTTATATAGTAGCATCAACATTAAAAGGTAATTTTTAAAAATACATATCACTAAGGAGATAACTATGAATAATATTTCTGATGCTAATATCTCAGTCGTCATCCAGGGACCAGTGGTTGGGCTTTCTTCGGATCCTTATTTGTCCAGATTCACCTTAAGATCTATAGAAAGTATTAAAAAACATTTAAAAAATGCCGAGATAATACTTTCCACATGGAAAGGTTCAGATACAACTGGGCTACCATATGACAAACTAATCGAAAATGATGATCCAGGGGTAGTAAATTCAGGCATTAACTCTTTTGATATACCTTGTAATGTAAATCGAATGATCGTTTCTAGCAGGAATGGAATAAAAGAAGCAAGTAATAAATTTGTTTTAAAAATAAGAAGTGATATGGTTTTAAATGGTAAAGGTTTTATGCAATTCTTTGACATGTTACCAAAAAGGAGTGAATACTGGAGGTTATTGGATAAAAGAGTAGTTGCTTCAACCTTTGGCTCCACAAACCCTAGAAGGGATCCTCTAGTTTATCATCCTACTGATTGGGTTTTCTTTGGTTTAAAAAAGGATGTTTTAGCTATCTGGGATATCCCACTTGCCAATTTACCAAATCATGCACGGTTTTTCGAAGAAATTCCTAGACCATTTCCAGACTATATGCCAAATTTTTCACATCAGTATGCTAATGAACAGTACGTTTGGATTAATTTCTTAAGAAAGTACGGAGAAATCGATTTTGATCATCTTTCAGATCGTTCAGCAAATTTTAATCTACAATATTCTGAATTAACCATCGTTAATAATCTTCATTTAGTACCTTTGGAGAAACTGGAAATAGATTGTTTAAAGTATAATAAGCAGAAGAGAGATGAAATTGGAAGAAGGTATTATACTGAAGAAGAATTTTTAATGACATATGTCCAATATTGTGAAAATGGTATGGATAAAGTGCTCTATGAGTTAAGTAATGGGAAAACAAAACCAAACTTTAATTTTACTGAGTAAGTAATTAGATTCATTCACTGGTTGTTCAAAATGTTGATATATTCGCAAATTTAATAAGGATAAAATACCCTGTGAAAAGGAAAAGTTAATGATTAAGGACGTTAAAAATTACCACTTATTCCATATTTTAAAGAGAATTTAACACTTTACCGGATTTTGCCAAACATTTTTAACAATAAAGAACTCCTCCATCATAAGTAATGTGGAGGAGTTTTTTATTTTATTAAAGACCATGATTGCGACACTTCTACTTTCACATAATATTTGTGTCTAAATAATAGTTTTCTCCCATACCCTTTTTTAACCGAACAAAAATTATAGGCAACCTATGTTACTCTAGATTTTATAAATGGAATTAATTAAATAGTTGAGATAAGACACTATATTTGATTCTTATTAAATAAATATAGCCACTCACTATTCTCAAAAAGTTTTAACGCCTTCTCCAAAATAGTACTATCAAGGTGATTAAGTTCTCTACCCAATGATAGTAAGTATTGATAAAACTTAAAATCCCTGTCAAAATACTCAATTGCTATAGTTGCTATGCGATACGCCTCGTCAAGATTATTAGTTTGAATCAGCCAAATTATGATGTTTTCAAACCCTTCTGAGCTAATGGTATTTTCAGGAGCTTCTGCATAGAATTCTATTGCAATTTCCTCATATTGGTTCTTATATAAAATTGTAGCAAGCATTGAATTACCAAATTCTCCTAAGATGTTTCTTTGATTGATCAATAATTCTAATAACTCAAATTGATTATATACTAAGCACTTATGAACAATATTAATATAAACTTCAGAAAAAGTTTTAAGGTCATTATGATCAATATCCTCAGATCGCGTTCCTTTTAACCATGAAACTACACCTTTTAACTGAGTATTTAGCAAGATCAATTCAATCGTATTTTTTAAATGACTACTTGTTAAACTCCAATATAGAATAATTAAATCAGCACTATCAATTATTGACATTTGAATTGCTTTTAAAATAAAGGCGCTTTCTACTTCTTTGCTAAATCCATCTAACTTACTTTCAAGAATATTCACCTTAAAATTCAAAGCCTCATTTTCGAAAGAGGAATCATTAAAATAATGTCTTATTAACTTTTTTGACAGAGAAATTAATCCACTATCTATTGTACCAACAATAATTCTCTTTAAAAAATCTCGACTTGACTTCGGTAATATTTTAGTAATAAAATTAAAAATTTCAGAATAAGAATGCTTACTATTTAAAATAGTAATGATATTTTGAAATGATTCAAGTGAATACTTATTAATATTTGTTGCTTCTATAAAATACTGAATTGCTTTTTCGTAATCTTTATTTCGCATATGAATATATCCTAAAGCTTTATTAGGAAGATATTGTTTAAATTCTACACTTTTTATAACAACAGTAAATTTATTATTATTTTCCAATATATGTTCAAAAACTCTTTTAGCATCATAATTCCGATTTTGATACAAATACACTTGTCCTTTTAGAAATAGAAAATCTGGAGAAGTTTTAAATATCACTTCTGCATCACTTATCACCTGAAGTGCATCTTTGTACCTCTTTAATGTAATTAGTGTTTCGATAATATTGATTAGACAGAAAGGGACCCAAGCTGTTTCAAAACAATCTTTATTTTTGTAAGCTGATATAAAGCATTCAAGTGCTTCCTCATTTTTTCCGAGAATCTTTAATTCGTTTCCCCTATTGAACGAGTCAAAACCCAGACTTCTACCAGTTTCAAGTTCAGTCACTATTAATTGTTGATTTCGTTCAGATTTATTCTTTTCTTTCAATGTTTCTTCAAGGTATCCAGAATGATAAATAACTAGGGATGACATTCCTACATTTACAGATTCAGAATTAATTTTAACCAATTGTTCATGTATTGAACGGGTAAATTTTATACTGCCATCGTTTTTATAAATTCTTACATGCTGATGTTGTGCAGAGTGTTCTCCAAATCTTCCAGTGAAATTTATTATATTAACTGCATAAATGTCGTGTTCAGTTTTATATCTAATTTGTGTAACCGCTTCTTGTAAATTAGTACTATCCACAAATTCATCAGCATCTAATACAAGGATCCATTCACCATTTGCTTTCGAAGCTGCATAATTTCTAGCTTCTGAGAAGTTATTGTTCCAATTAAAGCTAAATACTTTTTCTGTGTATTTTTTCGCAATATCGACAGTTGCATCTGAAGAACCCGTATCAACAATAATTATTTCATCAACAATGTTCACAACTGTTTCTAGACATCTTCTTAATACTTTTTCCTCATTTTTAACAATCATACATAAAGAGATAAACGTATGCATTATGTCACCCCTAGGTAGTTATAAAATTAATAGAAGTCAACATCCATATCCTCTTTAAATATGGATGTTGACTTCTATAAACAAACCTATCAGGTAGCCTGATAGGTTTGTTTATATAAATTAACGTAACAATTGAAGTACGCCTTGAGGTTGTTGGTTTGCTTGAGCTAACATTGCTTGAGCAGCTTGAGAAAGAATTGAATTTTTCGTTTGAGTCATCATTTCTTTCGCCATATCAACATCTCTAATTCTTGATTCTGCTGCAGTTAAGTTCTCAGAAGAGGTATTTAAGTTATTAATAGTATGTTCTAAACGATTTTGGTATGAACCAAACTTTGCACGTTCATCCGAAACAGATTTAATTGCGGCATCAATACTTGAAATAACAGAACCAAATGAAGCTGCAGTTCCACTGATATCTAATGCTGTAGCAAGTTCACCGGCTCCAGAACCTACTCCTAAAGCTGATGCTGACATTGTACCAATAGTCAATGCAATAACTTGGTTTTGGTTAGCTCCAACTTGGAAAGTGATAGCAGTGCTAGCAAAGCTTCCTGTTAACAGGTTCTTAGTGTTAAACTGAGTATTATTAGCGATTCTATCGATTTCTTTTGCTAATTGATTCATTTCACCTTGTAGTGCAGAACGATCATCTGCATTGTTTGTATCATTTGCTGATTGAACTGTTAACTCACGCATGCGTTGAAGAATATCATGTGTTTCGTTTAATGCTCCTTCAGCTGTTTGAATTAATGATATACCGTCTTGTGAGTTTTTGCTCGCCATATCTAATCCACGAATCTGACCACGCATTTTCTCTGAAATGGCTAGACCAGCAGCATCGTCTCCTGCCTTGTTAATACGAAGGCCTGATGCTAATTTTTCCATTGACTTAGATTGTGCCCCGTTAGCAGTGTTTAACTGACGAAAAGTATTTAATGCACCAATATTGTGATTAATTCTCATTATAAATTTCCTCCTTGAATGTACGGTTCACTTCCTTGTGAACCAGTTAAATTAGTTCGGTTCAATAAGGTCGGCCGCCCTTATTTACCCTTACAATTTATATATCGTCGGGAGGGATATTTTGTTTAATAGTTTTATAAAAAAATATCTTTATTTTTGCACCTTAAAATTCTCAAGCAAGCTTGTAATGTCTTTTGATGCCTGCTGGTTCTCTTCCTGGATTTGTTTATAAATTTCTTTCCTCAGGATTTCTACACTTTTAGGAGCCTTAATCCCAATTTTCACCTGATCATTTTTAGATGAAACAATAGTGATCTCGATATCATCACCAATTTTGATAGTTTCCCCATTCTTCCGTGTCAGAACAAGCATTCATCTCACCCCTTTACCTTTTCAAATAAACTATGCTTTGTCTTATAGCCTTCCTCTACTAAAATAACCTGTTTTGCTTTGTTATTAGATTTATTTATTACAACTGGTGCCTGCAGGTTGGCTGTCGTCTTCTCAAACGGATCCTCTACCGTTAAAATCGAATAAACCAAAACATCCTTTTCAGATTCAAGTTCCAGCTCCTCTACCACGGATTCTTCCAACCTAAAATCATAGTCAGTAAAAAAGGCAAATGGGCTTGCGATGACTAAAGCTAAACCTGCTGTTTCCACCGACTGCAATACAGAAAATGATCCATCCTCATTCAATGGCAAAACTATAAATTTCTTCTCATCTGGAAATCCCGGAATCCCTTTTTCAAAATGCAAAATCTCTGATTCTTTCACTTCAACTTCATTATGATATTTAGTAGTAAGTCTCATCTTAAAATCTCCTTTAGATTTCAAAATCGATATTTAGTGAATTTTTTTGCTGTAAATAGATATTTGTTTTGCCAGGGTAATAGTCAATTATTGGCTTGTTCGGTGTTACTTCGATATTTACCGGGCGTGTATTCCAGTTGATTCTCGTTTCGCCTGGGTCATAATTTATTTTGACACTATTATGGGATGGAATCCAGCCTATGTTAAAGTCTGCCTGAGGCGGCAGGCTGTTCCGCTCTGACTGGTTTGGAATCGCCGAAAATCCGTGCTCAATCATCATCAGTTCGTCGCCTTCCTGAGCTCTTGTTGCGATGGCGTCCATTGCTTGCTGATAGCCTGCCTGGGCTGCATCCTCCGTCATTCGAAACACGCTCTTCAGATTCACATCCTCAAAGGCTCTTGTCTGGTCGATTGTCAGCCTGGGCGGTCTTCGGTCGACGATCATCTCCGCCTTAGGCTGTTCAATACTCATATCAGCATGTCGCTGTTCAATTTGCAGCTCTCCACGGCTCGTTTCCATTCCGATCTGTGCAAAAGTAGATTGCATCCTTATTTGCGGTATGTTCATAGGTAACTAACCTCCTATAAGAAAAGCCTTATCAAATAGCTTGATAAGGCTTTAGTTAAGTTTATCTTAGAAAATCCATCAAAGTTGGCTGAATGATTCGTGCACTCACGCTCAAAGCAGCACGATGAACGCTTTCCTGTGATTTCAGATCCATGATCACGCGCTCGATATCGGCATCCTCATTATCAGACATGATCTTGGTCGCCATTACTTCCTGCTGACTGAGTCGATTATCCACCATTTCCAAGCGATTGTAGCGTGCTCCTAGCTCGGATCGTTCCGCTGATAATTGGTTCATCACGTTATCCAGGTCATCAAGCAGCTGATCCATTCCCTGTGGGTCAGCACTTTCCAGCTGATCCTGGATTTTTTGGACCGTGTCGAACATTTCCTGGTTGAACACATTGGCAGGATTCACGTTGGCTTTCATGAACACGCCGCGGGACACTTCGACCTGGTAGTTGTTGATTTTATCCGATGTTAAGTTTTCAGCAACTTTTACTGGATTCTCAGTGGTAACTACAGGTTCCATTACATCCGTACCGTGGAAAATATAGCGTCCGCCCACCTGTGTGTTGGCTGTTGCTGCGAGGCTTTGCTTTAATTGGTCAATCTCGCGGGCAATTGCCTTGCGGTCATCCGGGCTGTTTGTATCATTTTTACCCTGGATCGTCAGTTCACGTACACGCTGAAGTGCGCTGTTTGCCTGGTCAATCCCAGCCTCTGAATTATCCATCCACAGATAAAGCTCGGACAGATTGCGCTTATATTGTTCAACTTCCGTCAGATTGGAGCGATAGTACATCCCCTTCATCGCGACAACCGGGTCATCGGAAGGTTTATTGATTTTTTTGCCTGTAGCAAGCTGGTCTTCGTACGTTCCCATTCTCCTGTAGCTCTCGCTCAGATTCCTAAGTGAGTTGGAAGACAGCATCGATTGTGTGACTCGCATCTATTTCACCCTACCTTCCGCCGGTTCCCATGCCGTTGATGATTTTGTCCAGAAGCTCGTCCTGGAGGGAAATCATTCTAGCCGATGCATTATAGGCATGCTGGAATTGGATCATGTTTGTCATTTCTTCATCTAAAGAAACAGTGCTTACTGATTCACGTTTATTTTGGACAGCAAGCTGCAGCGCTTCACTATTTAAAGTCATCCGGTTTGCTTCCTGTGCCTGTACAGCCATCCCGCCGATTACGCCTTCATAGTAATTGCGGAAATCAGCTGTCTCCGAGCTGCCATCATAGCTCAATGGTTTAGTCAGGACATTTGCCAGGTTTAACACGTTTGAACCGTCACCAAGAGTTGCTTTTGTCAGGTCATCTCCAGAAGCAGTTGCGATATTGTCAAGGCTCGCAAGGATTTTATTATCCACTGTCATCCTGCCGGCGAAGCCTTCAAGGTTGCCGATTGGCGCAGAATCTTTATCCGCAAAAAAGGATATTTCTTCTGATTTTGGCCCAGTTCCATCAGTACCCTTAATTTCATTCGGGCTAAAGCCTGTTTTATGCACATCATTGAACGCATTTGCAAACGTAAACGCAAGGTTGTCCAGCTCTTTTAGCATATCAGCATAAATGCCGGATACTTCCCCTTTATCATTTTTATAAGCAAAGGCTTCTACAAGCCCTTTCAGCTTGCCTCGGGACTGCAGGTCATTAAACGAGATCTCTGTATTGCCCACTTTAATGCTTTCTACAGCATTATCTGCATCTTTATTGATGGAAATTTCACTAAAGCTTCCCTTCCCGACAAGGATGGCATGCTGCTTGCCTGTATCGCTTACAAGCTTGACGATGGCTTTGCCTTCAGCTCCAGAATGGGCATTTCCACCCGGTTCTGCATATTCCACTTTAATATTTATAATAGAAGATAGTTCATCGATCAGCCTGTCGCGCTCATCGTATAGGTCGTTCGGCAAATATCCGTGCGGCTCAACGTCACCAATCTGCTCATTCAGGCCATTGATTTGCTTTACAAGGGAATTTACCTTGTTGACAGTGACATTAATTTCATTGCCAATGTCTTTCTGTACCGCAACCAGCGAATTGTGCAGATAATTGAAGGTTTCGGCTACCGCGATTCCGCGCTGGCGGACAACTGATTTTGCACCTTCATTGCTTGGATTAACGGCTAAATCCTGAAGCGCCTGCCAGAATTGATCCATTGTATTGGACAATCCAGAATCAGACGGCTCATTCATGATCTGTTCCAGTTTTTGATACGCTTCTGCCTTTGAGGATGAATACCCAAGCTTATTCGTTTCATTCCGGTACTGGACATCAAGGAAGCCTTCACGTATGCGCTGAACGGCATCCGCTTTTACCCCAGTGCCAACCTGGCCCGGAATATTCGGCCTGTTCATCGCTGCTGACGGATAGGGCTCCGTCTGGGCAAAATTTACACGTTGCCTTGTGTAGCCCGGTGTATTGGCATTGGCAATATTATGTCCGGTCGTATGTAAAGCGGATTGCTGCGTGAACATTCCGCGCCTTGCTGTTTCTAATCCCATAAAGGTCGAACGCATTTATTAGTTCCTCCAGTAAAAAAATTACGCTTTTGAATTGAACAGACCCCTGCCTGCAGGAGCCGGCTCACTTTTTCCGTAATTGAAGTCTTCTTGTGGCGGAGTGACCAGGCTCATCGAAAAAGAGATGAATTTCAGCGACTGGGTAATCAGCCCTTGATTCAATTCATTCTGCTTTTGGATCTTTTCAATGACACCCTGCAGTTCCTTGCTGATTTCAGTTAAAGTCTCCCGATCTTGATCAGCCAATTCCACGAGCAGCTCACTTAATATCTTATCCCCTGCAATCCTGCGCCGCTCTGCTTCCAGCTTCTCAATCGCAAAAATATGCGTCTGCTCTTCCTTCAACAGTTCAGTCAAAGCCGGCACATCTTCCGCTTCCAGTATTGCTGTCTTTCTAAACACCAGCTCGAGCAGGCTTTTGTGCAGCTTCAGAAGCTTGGCCATGCTATCAATAAGGTGATTGATGCTCATGATTGTCCCCCGGCCTTATTTTTTGGAATAGAAATCGGCGATGCTTTTCGCTATTTCCTGAGGATTCGGCTTGTAAGTACCGCTCTGCACCTGGTTTTTCAGCTCTTCCACCTTTTTCGCGCGCAGCTGTTCCACTTCTGAACCTTGCTGCATCGCTTTTGCAGTCGAAGAAATCTCGACCTTATCAACTGGTTTTTCAGCCTTTTTCAATTCTTCCATTTTATTGATTTGACGGTTGTATGGATTAATTCTGTGTGTTCCAAAATTATTGATTTTCATTTATACCCCTCGCTTTCGAAAGTTCAGGATTCTATATCCTTATTATCGGACATAACCCTGTTAACTTTAGTGATAATGTAAAATCACGACTTTGGTCATATTTAATTTCTTGTAAAATAAGTGCCTTTATGGCTACTCATCTTTTGTTTGAATTCTTCCTGTTTCTCGAATTCCTTTAAATCATTTCTGATCTCACCAGCACAGCTTTCACAAAGCCTGCCAGTTCGGATGATCGCTCCACATTTGTCACATGGATAGCCCAAATTCGGAAATTGCGTGATCTGAAGCTTGCCATTTTTTATGAATTTGAGGATTAACACCTCAGGTATCCCAGTTGCTTCTACGACTTGCAGCATTGTGGCGGCACGATTCTCCCGCTTCCTCATATATTTAGAGACAGTATCATATGCCGCTTCTTCTTCACGCCAGCACTTCTCGCACACATCACGGAATTTACTTTTTATATAGATTTCGCCGCATTCTGGGCAATTAGAAAGATCCATGATCCTTCCTCCTTCAATTTTATCTCAATATGTATCAACGCGCCAAAGTTAACGAATGCACTTTAGCCGCTCCATTTTCTTTTAAAAGCTTCGCCGCATGCCGCAGCGTTGAGCCTGTAGTATATATATCGTCAACAAGCAAAATTGTTTTACTGGTTAAATCCATCTCCGTTTCCAATTTAAATACCTGCTCAAGATGGATTCGTTCATGACAGGATTTTTTTGACTGTTTTTCTGTATGGATTCTTGTCAATAAATGAGTCGGCTCAAACCCTGCGGTCCTGATGATTGCCTCTGCCTGGTTGAAGCCCCGTTCATACAGCCGTTCATCGCTTAAAGGAATCGGAACGATTAAATCATAGTGCAAACGTTGCAATATACCACGAAAATCCCTTGCAAAAACATCGGCAAGCACATAATCCCCGCGAAATTTAAATCTCGCAATCGTTTCCTTTGTAAAATCGTCATAGTTATACAAGGAGATATTTTTGTCCAGGCTCCCAACCCATTCATCGTCCTGCTCCCAACGCCTGCAATCAAAGCAAATACTTCCTATTCGATATTCAGAATCCAAGTTCGCAAATGGCCGGGAGCAAACAGAGCAGGTTTCCCCCTCAATCGGCATCAGCTTTTCCTCACACTCACTACAAATCCTGACTGGTTCCGCCTTCCCAAAAATACTTCCCCATGAAACATCAGGTTCCATCTCCACATGACAAAGCAAACAGCGCTCACCCTTCCACAGATTCATCATCAATCAATCCTTTCCTGATTCCCTCTCTGTTCATCATTAGGATTTGCTTGCGGGCGCGCATCATCGCTTCAGTTTTTCCATAATGAAAAAACACCACATCACCCGTTGGGAATTCAGCGCTTCTCCCGGCACGGCCGGCAATCTGCACGAGGGCGCTTTCGGTAAAAACACCATCCTCCGAGCCGATTACCGCAACATCAATATTCGGAAACGTAACACCACGCTCCAAAATAGTCGTCGTAATCAGAATCGGTATTTCCTTATTTCTCATTTTCATGACCTTTTCTTTCCGGTCAGGATCCTGAGCGTGCACGGATTCAATTAGTGGATTCACTTCTTGAAGTATCGGGAGGATTTTTTCCATTGAGGATATTTTAGGGGCAAATAATAATGCCTGCTTTCCAGCTGACAGCCTTGCTTCAACCCACTTCATCACGGGAGCAGGGAGCTTTCCTTTTGTAAGCTTTTTCTCCCACTTGCCTGACCATACAAATCTCGGAACAGGGAGCGGACGGCGATGGAATCGGGCGGGAATGGTGACATGATCTCTTTTGCCAAGCCTGCATTCGCGCTGCCATTTCCGGCTTGGTGTAGCAGTCAGGAAGATAAATGCTGATCGTGTCTTCCTTGCTTGCTGGACCGCATACTGCAGTGTTTCATCAATTGAATATGGAAATGCATCAACTTCATCGACAATCATGACATCAAACGCCTGGTAAAAGCGCAGCAGCTGGTGGGTTGTCGCAATTGTCAGTTGTGCATATTCATGGCGGTCCTCGCTCCCGCCGTATAAAGAGGCAATTTTCACATGGGGAAATACCTTTTTCAATCGGGGTGTCAGTTCAAGAACCACATCGGTTCGCGGTGTGGCCAGACAAACCCGCTTTCCTGTGGATAGCGCCTCGGCAATCCCGGCAAAAAGCACCTCAGTTTTCCCGGCTCCGCAAACAGCCCAGACAAGCAGCTCGGAGGAAGCTTTAACAGCATCAGTAACGCGCTTGCTGGCATATTTTTGGCCTTCCGATAACTTCCCATCCCATTGAAGCGGGTGTTTATCCACAGGAAAACCAGGTTCTTCCCCAGCCCAGCTTATAAGAGGTGCACACCCGCTTATCCTGCCCATCATCAAACAGTTCCGGCAATACACGTCGGTCTCACCGCAGCGGGCACACGGAAATTCCGCAAACCAATCAGGATCTGTCGTCCCGCAACGTGAACATTTTAAACTGTGATTCTCCATCTCAATTCCTTTGCGGTAAACTAACTGCCCATTTTCGTAGTGCTCCTGAATTTCTTCAAATGTAAAAGGCAGATCATCAACCAATAATTGTTTCCCCGCCAGTAACTTTTGTAGTTCAGGATTAGTAGAAAAAGAAGGATTTGTGGATAAGTGAGGAATAGCGGTAATTTTCCACAGTGGTTTTGAATGCTCATCAAATGCAGCTTTTGTTCTGGGGATCAATTTGCCACTTTCTAACATAAACCTCATAGTTAATCACACCTCTTGTGGATTTTTATGTGGATAATTTGTTATTTCTGTGGATTATGTGGGTTATTTTGTTGATAACATACTAAATGTGTGTAAAAAGAGGATGGTAACGGTTACTGGCTGTGGATAAATGGATTTCAAGGAATTATCTTTGTGAATAAGCAGGCTTGTTTGTTGATAAGCTGGATATTCTGTGGACAACCTGGGGTTAATTGTGGGGCGCCATTCCAGACGGATCGGAAATGGCGCTGTAAGCTGTTGATTATTTTTTGTACCAGCCCATGCCCATAGAACCTTCACCGAGATGGGTTCCGATTACAGGGCCGAAATAGCTGATCATGAATTCGACATTCGGGAATTGTGCCTCAAGCTCACTTTTCCACTCGAGTGCCTCTGCTTCCCTGTTGGCATGAATGATGGCAGCAATGTACTTTTCACCGCTTGCGGAGTCTTCTGCCAAAAGCTCGACAACTCTATTCAAAGCCTTTTTGCGGGTGCGGACTTTTTCAAACGGGACGATCTTTTTGTCTTCAAAGTGAAGCAATGGCTTCACCTGCAGGATGCTTCCAATCAAGGCCTGGGCACCGGATAATCTGCCGCCGCGCTGCAGGTGGCTTAGATCGTCCACCATAAAGTAGGCCCTCACCGACTGCTTCATTTCCTCAAGGCGAGCGATGATTTCTTCGCCACTCTTGCCTTGTTCCGCCATCTCCGCTGCTTCCAAGGCATAAAAGCCCTGGACCATGCAGCTGATTTCAGAATCGAATGCGAATACTTTAATTCCTTCTGCCATTTCGCCGGCAGTTATTGCACCTTGATAGGTGCCGCTGATTCCGCTGGACAGATGGATGCTGACAACCTGGTCATAGTCTGCTGACAGTTTTTCAAAAAGCTCGACAAACTCGCCGATTGGCGGCTGGGATGTTGTTGGCAGCTCCCGGGTTTGTATTTTTTCATAAAACGCTTCTGCGCTGATATCTACTTCTTCTTGGCAGGTTTCCGTTCCAAAAATCACGGTTAACGGAATCATGTGGATATTCCATTTCTCTCGCAATTCTTTCGGGATGTACGCTGTACTATCCGTTACAACTGCAGTTCTCATAAAAAAGTTACCATCCTTATGTTTTCTCTACTTATGCTCACTCCCATTTTATACGAACATAATCTAAATTGCATTCTTTGCGAGAGTATTTTTCCGATCCGCTCGAGATAAAATTTTCCGTTACAGTTTTATGGCATTAAAAAACGCTGGCAATCGATTGCACAGCGTTACGTACTTTTTCAAGAAACACATAAACTGATCGTGTTTTCCAATCCTCTTGCGCTTAATTCTGATTCCAGCATTTCAATAAAGGTATCATCTAACTTCAATAGAGTAGCTTTATGGTAAGCTTCTATCAGTTTTTCATCCGTTAGTTCCCATAGAGAAGATATAATGACCACCCCTTTGCTGCTTATTGTTCTCTCATTATAGCTGATTTATTTAAGTTTTTGTAAATTCTCGGCGAGTTTTCTGTCGTATTTTTCCAACATTAAAAACTGTATTTCGACAAAAAACCACATTCGCCATTTCGACAAATGTGGTTTTTATTTTATCTTTGTTAAACTAAGTGTTGATTTTCGTTCCAGGCGCTTCGCTTTCCTCTGAAGGAGTCTGCGCGCCTCCCACTACAATCAACAGGTTTAAAAATCAATTCAGCTTTAACACATATTTTTAAAGTCTAGCGAACCTCAACCCAGCCGTTCTTGATTGCTACGACTACAGCCTGGGTACGGTCGTTAACATTCATCTTCTGCAGGATGTTGCTGACATGGTTCTTGACCGTCTTTTCACTGATGAATAATGCTTCGCCAATGCCTCTGTTGCTTTTTCCGTCAGCAAGGAGCTGAAGGACTTCGCATTCGCGGCGTGTCAGCAAATGAAGCGGGCGGCGGAGCTCCACCTTTGATATGTACTTATCAGATCCGCTCTCATCTGTGGACAATCGGCGGTATTCTTTTACAAGATTATGCGTGACGCGCGGATGCAGGTATGAACCGCCATCTGCGACAACCTTGACGGCTTCGATAAGCGCATCGGCATCCATTTCTTTTAAAAGATAGCCTGTTGCCCCTGTTTTAAGAGCATGCGTTACATAGTTTTCATCATCATGAATCGAAAGGATGATGACCTTAGACTCCGGGTATTTCTGGATGAGCTGGGAAGTTGCCTCTACACCGTTTATATTCGGCATGTTGATATCCATGATCACTACATCCGGCTGGTATTGTTCAACCAGCTCAACCGCTTCGCTGCCATCATCGCCTTCTGCCACTACTTCAAATGATGGTTCAAAATCAAGGATTCGTTTTACCCCTTCTCTGAAAAGTTGATGGTCGTCAATAATAACAATCTTGGTTGTCATACTTTCGCCTCCCCTACGGCTTCTATCTCTATTTTTTTAACTTGTTGGCAGCTAGCTGCGATGGATCGCTCATTTCGAGAGTTATAGATTCAGCGGAACCTGGATGATCACCAGGGTCCCTGCACCGATTTTCGAGTGGATATTCAGCTCGCCTTCAAGGAGCTCAACTCGTTCTCTGATTCCCAGAAGCCCAAAAGACTCAGGTTTCTTTTCATTGACATCAAAGCCCTGTCCATCATCCTTGATGACTGCCATGACAAGATCCCTTTTGATATCAAGCTTTACCTGGATCGTGCCTGCGTTCGCATGCTTAAGTGCATTTTGCACCGACTCCTGTATCATCCGGAACAATGCGACTTCATACTTCGCTTGCAGTCTCCTGTCCTCTCCCATATTTGTGAATTGGATTCTGGTTGTCTTATGATACTCTTCGATTGTCTGCAAATATTTTTTGAGGGTAGGAACCAGGCCTAAATCGTCAAGAGCCATTGGCCTTAAATCGTAAATGATTCTTCGGACCTCATATAATGCAGACCGGACCATTTTTTTCATATTGCGAATTTCAATTATTGCCTCGCTGGCACTTCGCTCTTTATAAATTTTTTCAATCAGGTCGGAACGCATCATGACATTCGCCAGCATCTGTGCCGGGCCATCATGGATTTCCCGGGATAGCCTTTTCCGCTCGTCCTCCTGGGCTTCAATGATCTTAAGGCCAAAATCCTGCTTCTGCTTCGCCGTTTCCAGTGCTTCACCCATTTGCCTGATATCGCTCATCAAATAATTCATGACAACGGTTATTTGCGAAACAAGATGGTCTGCCCGTTCGATCGTTTCATTCAAGCCAAGAAGCCGGCGCTCCAGGTCATCGCGTTTTTCACGAAGCTGCTTTTCAGCCTGTCTGTTCAATGTCAGATCCATTTGCAGCTTGTGTGCGACTTCATAGGCTTCGCGTACCTGGGCTTCCGTATAATCTTTGAAGTGCTTGCTTACCTCGGACAGCCGTTTCCTCGCTGCCCTTACCTGCGTGTCCAGGAAGTCGCCTTCATTGATCGTTTGCGCGACCTTTCGTTTTATATCTTGTAATTCTTCGGTGATTGATTCAAAATCAGACCGGCATTCTTCGCCGATCCGGAAGATTTCATCCTTGCTTTCCCCAACCGTCTCAATCATTTTCTCGAGAATCTGATCAAGCGATTTTGAATCAAAGGTTTTAATCGCCATGTAAAAACTCCCCCAAGGGTGGCACTAAAGATATTTTAGCTCTAAACACGAATTGTTACTAATTTCAACAAGAAAATCATGCCAATTTTCGCGAAAATCATTCCAAAGACGCAGGTTTGATTTTTCATTCTAAGTCTTATATCCTATTATTCTAGGAGTTAAACGCCATTTTTAAAATAAAAACATTTTTCCAAAAACGTTTGGCAGACTCCATTCAACCTGGTCGGACCACTCATTATTATAACATTCAAACACAATTACTGTATTAAAGTTATATTACAATCATAAGACAACAATTGTCCCATGAATCTCGGAAACTTATAATGAATTGTAGCATTAAAAATGCCCATCGAAAACAAGTACTGCGTCCAAATGACCATAGAGACTATTGGGAAATTTTTGATAGAAGGGACGAGCGAGCTTGCTGCCAAAATACTATACAGTAAAAGGTTACGGCGAACATGAAATCGAGATTCAGAAATCCCGTTTCATTGCATATATAAATAGGGTGGAATCAGAGGAAGAAGCACAGGAATTCATCCAGAAGATCAAGAAGCAGAACTGGAACGCCAACCACAATTGCTCCGCTTATATGATTGGCGAGAATGACCATATCCAGAAAGCCAATGATGACGGCGAGCCAAGCGGTACTGCAGGAGTACCGATGCTTGAGGTGCTGAAAAAGAAGCATCTTAAGGACACGGTCGTTGTCATCACCCGCTATTTTGGCGGAATCAAGCTGGGAGCCGGCGGATTGATCCGCGCTTATGGTAAAGCGACATCAGAAGGATTGGCAGCTGTCGGTATCGTTGAACGCAAACTAATGAGGATTATGCATACAACAATTGACTACACCTGGCTTGGAAAAATTGAGAACGAGCTCCGCGGTTCGATTTACCAGCTGAAAGAAATTCATTATCTTGATAAGGTGGAAATCGAGACATTCGTCGAGGAAGCCCAGACAGAAGCTTTCAAAGAGTGGATGATCGAGCAGACAAGCGGGCAATGTGAATTGCGTGATGGTGACATGCAGTATTTGGAGGAATTGGTGTAGGTAAATGCGCTTTTGAGTCCCTGTCACTGGAAAAATATAGCGCTGAAACACGTTAGTAATAAAAAATTCATTTTACGAAATACGTGAAAAATTGTAAAATAAAACTTGGCTTTCAAAATTCGTCTTATTTTTACAAAAAAGGAGCTCTTATATGCTTGTTGATAGACGTTCAGATCAAAGGAAACGCAAAAAACGGAGAAGAATTCTTTCCGTTGTCATGTTTGTCATTGTCTTTTTTGCCCTGACTGCCGGCGGTTATGGCGCATTTTTATATAATAAAGCACAATCTGTAATTGATGATTCCTATAAACCGCTGGATCGCCAGTCAGACAAACGGGAAAAAGCGGTTAATCCCGATATTGATAATATCTCGATCCTGTTCGTCGGCATCGATGACAGCGAGTCACGCAATTTTGAAGACGCATCAAGAACCGATGCGCTGATGCTTGCTACTTTGAATGAAAAAGAAAAGTCAATTAAATTGCTGAGCATCCCGCGCGATTCATATGTATACATCCCTAGCAAAGGGTTTAAAACGAAAATTAACCATGCATATGGCAAGGGCGGAATCACTTCAACAATCGAGACAGTCGAAAACACACTTGATGTTCCTGTTGATTATTATGTACAAATGAACTTCGATGCATTCATTGACGTCGTTGACGCATTGGATGGCATCAAAGTGGACGTACCTTATGAATTGCACGAGAAGAACTCAAAAGACAAGACTGGAGCTATCTACCTTAAGCCAGGACTTCAGACACTGGATGGAGAACAAGCTTTGGCACTTGCAAGGACTCGAAAACAGGATAATGATATCGAACGCGGCAAACGTCAGCAGGAAATTTTAAAAGCGATCATGAAAAAAGCAGCCTCCGCAAAATCCATCACGAAGTATTCAGATGTAATGGAAGCAGTCGGCGACAACATGCGTACTGACCTCAGCTTCAGCGAAATGAAGGCATTGATCGATTATGCAACTGCAGGCTCAAGCCTGAATGTAGAAACTATGTCCCTGCAGGGTTCTGACTCCATGATTGACGGCGTGTACTACTACCAGCTGGATGAAGAAGCATTGCAGCAAACCATCCTTGATTTAAAAGACCATTTAAAGGTCGGCAGCTCAAGCAGTGATGACGAGCACCATCTTGCTGACAGCCTGAAGGATGAAGACGACTCTTACATTTACGAAGAAGAATAAGTATGTATTAGGACAGCTCCTGGTGGGGCTGTCCTTTTTTGTTTCTCGGGTGCTTGGTGTGTGTGTGTGTGTGTGATAGTTGTGATGGTTTGGCCTTTGTTTTATGTTTAACCGGATTCTTATGGAGTGAAACTTTTTGTTTGTAGTTAATTTGGATTATTTTTGGAAGTTTGAGGGGCGAGGAAGTTGGTGTGGCGTTTTGTTGTTAGGGGTTTGCTGGGGTAACGGTGTCGATATTTTTGTGATTAGTCTTGAATCCCCCGCTCATTGCAATTCATGTATGCTTTTTCCTGTTGAACTGTATTGAGAGCCACGCCCATTGCAGTTCGCGGACGCTTTTTCAAGTTAACTGCATCGAGAGGCACGCCCCTTGCAGTTCGTGGACTCTTTTTCATGTTGTACTGCATCGAGAGCTCCATTCATTGCAGTTCGCGGACGCTTCTTCAAGGTGAACTGCATCGAGAGCCTCGCCCATTGCAGTTCGCGGACTCTTTTTCAAGGTGAACTGCATCGAGAGCCACGCTCATTGCAGTTCGTGAACGCTTCTTCAAGTTGAACTGCATCGAGAGTCTCGCTCTACTTTTCGGGTTATACTGTATTGAGGGTCTCGCTTATTGCAGTTTCACTTTTCTCGGTTGAATTGTTCTAATAAACAATCTTATGACAATTTCAAATCCGCTTTTTTCATGTTGAATTATTCTAATGGCCCTTTTTTTGAGCAATCCAAGCTCCTATTTCCTTAAATCTTACTCATTATCCTCCCGAACCTCTAGTACCTCCCCTCTGTAGAAGATAAAACCAGCTCACATCGCGCTGTGTTTTATTATATCGACGAATCCGGCATACTTATCGACGAAAAATAAATTATATCGACGAATTCACTCTACTTATCGACGATTTTTCAATTATATCGACGAATTGGTAATTCAAGCTGATTTTTTCCAGTTACAAATAACACAAAAAGAACCGCCCCCATTCATCCCAGGAGCGGTTCATAACTTATTTATCTGTCTTTAGCTGTAGAATAACGTCCTCGCAGGAACTTAAGCAGTGGGCGTCTGTTCTTGCCCATGAGCCCGATGCTTTCTGCAAGCACTTCAATCAGGATCAGCAGGCCTCCTATTACAAGGAAGGATCCCCATACTTTTGCCTGTGAGAAGATGACGGCTGTCAGGCCGAAGAATGCAGCCATTGCGTAAATCAGGATGACTGTCTGGCGGTGTGAGTAGCCAATTCTCAGCAAGCAGTGGTGCAAATGCGATTTATCTGGTGCCGATAATGGCTGTTTGTTAACAAACCTGCGAATTATCGCAAAAAATGTATCAGAAATCGGTACTCCGAGGATAATAACAGGAACGATGAGTGAAATCACTGTTACGTTCTTGAATCCGAGCAGTGAAAGCACTGCGATGATATATCCAAGGAACAATGCCCCTGTGTCACCCATGAAGATTTTCGCTGGGTGGAAGTTGTAAAACAGGAAGCCGAGTGTGCTCGCAAGCAATACGGATGCGATTGCGACTACGTAGAAGTTGCCCATGATCAAGGCCATGAAAGCAATCGTAATCAAGGCGATCGATGAAACTCCGGCAGCCAATCCGTCAAGGCCGTCGATCAGGTTGATGGCATTTGTGATCCCGACAATCCAGAGGATCGTCAATGGAATGCTGAAGTATCCGAATTCGATCATCCCGCCGAATGGAAGGTTGATGAAGGAAACAAGGACATCTCCCCAGATGACAACTACGGCTGCAGCAGCCAATTGGCCAGCAAGCTTAATTTTTGCGGAAAGTTCGAATAGATCATCAAAGATTCCGGTTAAAATAATGATCAAGCTGCCGATTACCAATGGCCAGTGGGTTTCGCTGCTTGGCTGGAGAACCAGCAGACCAACGATGAAGCTGATATATATTGCAAGGCCTCCGAGACGAGGCATGATTTTTTGGTGTACCTTGCGCTGATTCGGTTTATCAGTTGCGCCAATTTTAATGGCGAATTTTTTTACAAGCGGTGTGATCAATATGGAGGTAATAAAACAAATGAACATTGTCACATAAATCATGTTGGTCCTCCTTAATAAATAGCATAACCAATGCGGCTCTATTTTGAACATCTAATTGATGACTTTTTCGTTATTAATTAACAGTTGGCTAAGGTTACGGATTGATTTTACAGCCTGGTTTCCTGAGCAGCTGCTCAGATTACCACAAAATGCATTATAGCATAAGTAATGAATCTCCGAAATACCTAATATATGATTATATCGACAAATATCTCCATTGTACTAGATTTATTTTCCCGTTTTGCGGCAATGCAAACGCGGAGCCGACGGAAAATCAGCTCACTTATACTTTTCGGATATAACGGCAGGATTTCGCGGGTATCTTGCTCAATCGATAATATAGACGAAGGTATTCCATGAAAAGTTACCTAGATTACTAGAAAAATTTGTCACCCCTGCAAAACATATTATTATAAGGAAATAAATGATATACTAGTAAACGAATTTGTATAAGGGAGCGTTAATGGAATGCTGTCGATGCTAAAGAAGAAATTTGGCGATTCAAACGAGAAACGCCTCAAAAAATATAGAAATCTGGTAGAACAGATCAATCAATTAGAATCCGAGATTGAAAAGCTTTCCGATGAACAGCTGAAAAATAAAACGATTTATTTTAAAGAGCAGCTTGCCAGTGGAAAGACAGTCGATGACATCAAGGTTGAAGCGTTCGCTGTTGTCCGCGAAGCTTCAAAGCGGGTGCTCGGCCTGCGCCACTATGATGTACAGCTGATCGGCGGCCTTGTGCTGAATGATGGCAGTATCGCTGAAATGCCGACTGGTGAAGGAAAAACACTTGTCGCTTCCCTGCCGAGCTATTTGCGTGCGCTTGAAGGCAAGGGCGTTCATGTTATCACAGTCAATGATTACCTGGCAACACGTGACCGTAACCAGATCGGGAAGATCCATGAGTTCCTTGGATTGACAGTTGGGCTGAATATCCCAATGATCGAGGCGCATGAGAAACAGCAGGCCTATCAGGCGGATATTACATATGGAATCGGCACTGAATTCGGCTTTGATTACCTGCGTGATAATATGGTTGGAAGCGTTGCACAGCGCGTCCAGCGGCCATATCACTTCGCGATCATCGACGAAATTGACAGTGTGCTGATTGACGAAGCCAAAACGCCGCTGATCATCGCCGGTAAAATGGAATCAAGTGCAGACCTGCATTATATTGCAGCCCGTTTGGCAAAGCGCTTTATCAAAGATGTCGATTATAATTTCGATGATGAAACTAAGGCGACAAGCCTGACCGACACTGGGATCAATAAAGTAGAAAAAGCTTTTGGTGTCGATAATCTGTATGATCTGGAGCACCAGACACTTTATCACTATATGATTCAGGCTGTCCGTGCCCATGTCATGTTTGAGCGCGATGTCGATTATATCGTCAAGGAAGGAAAAATCCTGCTTGTCGATATGTTCACCGGCCGAATCATGGAGGGCCGCACGATGTCCGATGGCCTTCACCAGGCTTTGGAAGCAAAAGAAGGCGTTGAGGTTACTGAGGAAAATAAGACCCAGGCTTCAGTCACCATCCAAAACTATTTCCGCATGTACCCGATGATGTCAGGGATGACTGGTACAGCGAAAACGGAAGAAAGCGAATTCCGCCAGGTGTATGGAATGGAAGTCATCCAGATTCCTACAAACAGGCCGGTTATTCGCGAGGACCTTGAAGATAAAGTCTTCGAAACGAAAGACCAAAAATATCAGGCTGTTACCAGAGAGGTAAAGGAACGCCATGCCAAAGGACAGCCTGTCCTGATTGGCACGACCTCGATCCTTCAGTCGGAAAAGGTTGCAGAATATCTGTCAAAAGAAAATCTGCAGTTTGAGCTTTTGAATGCGAAGACGGTGGAACAGGAAGTCCGCTTGATTTCTCAGGCTGGACAGCGCGGCCGGATTACGATCGCCACCAATATGGCAGGCCGCGGAACTGATATCCTCCTCGGTGAAGGAGTTGCCGATTTAGGCGGCCTCCATGTAATCGGTACGGAGAGGCATGAAAGCAGGCGCGTCGATAATCAGCTGAAAGGCCGTGCCGGACGACAGGGCGACCCTGGTTCTTCTCAATTTTTCATCTCGGTTGAGGATGATATGTTCAGGCGCTTTGCCCAGGAAGACCTTGAAAAGCTCAAGCCGACTCTTGAAACCGATGGAACCGGGCTTATCCAAAATAAAAAAATCAGCGAGTTCGTTAACCGTACTCAGCGGATCGTTGAGGGTGCGAATTTCTCAATGCGCGAGTACAATCTTAAACTCGATGACGTCATTAACGAACAGCGAAATGTCATTTACACCCTTCGCAATCGGGTGCTTGTAGAGGAAAATCAGCTTTCGATTATTTTGCCTCTATTGGATAAGACTGTAGATCATTTGCTTGATCAGTATTGCCTTGATGATGAAATTCCGGAAAATTGGCCGGTGAAGGAACTGAAGGCTGAGTTTGATCAATTCCTCCCTGGCGCGGAGATCGACTTCCCTACTGAGGACTTTGACCGCAAGGACCTCGAGAAATTACTTGCAGAACGCACAGCAAAATTCAGGGAAAAAGCAGACTCTGTCAGCAATAATCAACAGCTGCAGGCTGCATTAAAAGGCTCTAATACTTTCGTCATCGACAGGAATTGGATCAGGCATCTTGAAAATATGAGCAGGCTAAAAGAAGGCATCGGAATGCGCCATTACCAGCAGGAAGACCCGATGCGCCTATATCAAAAAGAAGGACTCGAGCTTTTTGAAATGGCCTACTATAAGATTTCCAAAGAAATTTGCATCCAGACTGCACAGCTCATGGTCGTAGCCGAAACCCAGGAATAGAAAGGAAAATGAAGATGTTTTCTTTTTTCAAAAAAAATAAACAAGATAAAATTGAGAAACAGGGCCAGGACTCTGTTATTCCTTCAAAAGAATTGCTGAATGATGAGGTGGCGGCAGAAGAGCAGGAAGTATACACAGAGCTGTCGCTTCACCCATCAATGGATGTTCCCCAGGAAACGCAATACGTCCTGCGTTTCCTGAACAATGAGCTTCCCCCATTGAAGCCGAACCAGGTTTCACTAGCGGGAATCGAGCTGCGGGCTGAAGAGGACCAGCTCATCGTTTCAGCTTTTGTCCGCAACAGTGTCAATAAAGGAATTCGCCTCGCGGAATCGCCGATCTTGCTGATTGGACCAAACGGTGAGCATCTGGCACGCCGCGTATTCAACCTGGCAGAGCTTGGCGAGATCCCTGCAAAAAGCAGCAGGCCTTGGCATTTCGCTTTCCAGCTAAGCGATGTCCTGTCCGCAGAAATTCCTTCAGAGGGCTGGAAGCTTGCTTTTGAAATCAAGGCACCGCATCGCCTTGACCTTGATCCTTCATGGGAAAGCAATCTTCCTGCTAAGGAAAAAGAAAAGCTGGCCCAGATGGTTGATTCACTTGGCGCACCAAATGTTGGCGAAGTCAATTTCATGGGACTGCAGGCAAAACAAAACGAAAATGGCGGTTTAAGCGTCACCTTGCTGATCCGCAACGGCAATGACAAGAACATCCAGCTGCACCAGCTTCCGCTCCAGGTGGAGGATGGCTCAGGGCAAACCATTGCAAAAGGCGGATTCGCGCTGGATAACTTCGAAGTAAAAGCTAACACAAGCAAGCCATGGACATTCATTTTCCCAAAAGAATTGGTGCTTACTGACGAGCCTGATCTATCCAAGTGGAAGGTCCAGATTGTTGAGCAGAAGGAAACGGTATAAATAAAATCCGACTCGTTATGAGTCGGATTTTTTTGGGGGTAATTTTTATCCCGATCCATATTGAAGCACTCTCCATTATTGCACCATGGATAGTTTCAACAGCCCCACCAGTGTTTTTCTGCCATCTTCGCAATTCTGCCGTAATCAGCTGTCTATTCGGACAGATTTTCGTGGGTCCCAGCTTTTTCTGTCCAAATTAGCCCTCTATTCGGACAGTTTTCCGGACTTCTCCCCTTTTTCTGTCCGAATCAGCCCAACATTCGGACAGTTTTCCGGACGTCTCCGCTATTTCTGTCCGAATCAGCCCTCTATTCGGACAGTTTTCCGGACGTCCCCGCTTTTTCTGTCCAAATCAGCCCGACATTCGGACAGTTTTCCGGACGTCTCTGCTTTTTCTGTCCCAAATCAGCTCAACATTCGGACAGTTTTCCCTTTGTCTCCGCTATTTCTGTCCGAATCAGCTCAACATTCGGACAGTTTTCCGGACGTCTCCGCTTTTTCTGTCCGAATCAGCCCAACATTCGGACAGTTTTCCGGATGTCTCCGCTTTTTCTGTCCGAATCATCCCTCTATTCGGACAGTTGCCAGGGCCGTCTCTGTTTTCCTTTACAAATAAAAAACCTTCAAAGATACAGCTTATTCTCTACTAAAAATAGTATGCCAGCTACACACTTCATAGTTTTACCTATAACTATAATGCTTATTATTTCCACAAACAAAAAAATGAAGAGTACCTGCATCTAAACAGGTACTCTCCATCGGCCATAACCAACCCTTGCACATTTGAAAATACAAAACAGGAATTGTGCTACAATCCTATTTTACCACGTTGGCATCTTTATACAAGGATAAAATAAGAAATATTGTCATATTTAAGCAGTATTTTTAATTGTAGCCTTTTAAGGTTATCTTTTCAAAATCATTCAAATCTTTTGTATTTTTTGGTTATTTAATATATCTTCATGACTACTTTTCTGTTACACAAGAAAAAATGAGAGAGTTCTAAGGACTCTCTCATTTTACATTATCTTACTTCATATAGACTTTAAGCTTATATGGCTTGATAGAAGAGCTACCGTGGAAGTCAGTGATCTTCACCTGATATGTTCCCTTTTTCAGGGAAGCTGATAAAACTTCCGGATCGCCTTCTGGATAGAAGTCTGCTGATGAAATCAATTTGCCATTTTGATAAAGCTCGATTTTACCGTCGGTTTCGATGGAGCCTTCCAGCTTGATTACGCCAGATGCATTGCGGTCAAGTGTAAAGGTGTACCAGTCTTCATCTCCGAAGGTCAATCCAGAATTGAAGTTGCCTACAGATTCCCATGTGTTGGCTGTAAGCTTCTTCATTTTTACAGGATTGGAGGCTTTGTTGTTCGTGACCTTGTTGCCTGCATCCTCGTCCTTAGCATTTGCCGCTGCAAGTGTCAGCTTGTATGGCAGCAGAGTCAGCGGTGTATTACTTTCTGGCCAGCCGGCAGCCACAATGATGTAATTGCTGCCTTTTTTCGCCTTGAAGGAACCGAATGTGTAACCGCCATACACGCCTTTTTCAATATACTGGGCATACGGGTATTCTGCTTCATCAAGCTTGCGATTTTTGTTTTTGTCTTCAATAACCTGGACGAAGCCGTAGAATGGGCTGATGATTTCCTTTGGAAGCCTGCTCAGCTCTTTTGTAAGTGCTCCGCGCTCAATTGTTACGCCAAATACCTGGGTTGCTTTGGATTGGAAGTAGAAGACGTCCTGGTCGTTCGGCATGCCGAAATTGCCTTCGACGACTGAGCCCGGAATGTCTTTTACCTTCTCAAGCTTGTCATTGTCTTCATATTTATCCATTGCATTCTTCGTTACAAGCTTTGAAGTGAATGAATATGGATCGAAGCTGATCTGGTTTTTCATGTAATCATTGTTCAGCTTGATGAAATACTTCTCGCCTTTCTTGAGGCCAGTGTATACCTTAGTGTTAAAACCATTGCCGAACATATCCCATGTTACATTTGTGCCGATATAGTTCAGCCATTGGATTTCTTCGCCATTGTCCAGCTTATCGGTCTCAAGCTTATAGATTTCAAACCAAGGCAAATTGCCTTTGTTGCTGAGAGTGAATTCATAAACTCCTGTTTCCTTCGCGCTTAGGCTGAACCAGTCCTCATCTTCGAAAGTAGACAGATAGCCTTCGCCGCGCTGCCCGATTGTGTATGGGCGGGCATTTTCCTGAACCATATTGATGTATTCCATTTCAGGATTTTCTTCGTGTGCTGCTTTATAGGATGAAGCGATTTTCATTCGTTGCTGCTCAAGCATTCCTTCCTCCATGCCTTCTTCAGGCATTGGCTCTTCCATGAATGGAAGATTGTCCTCATCAGCCGGCATGACTTTCCCGGTGATGCTGAACATATAAGGAACAAGCGAGCTTTCCGGCTTTTGGCTCGATTCCATGAACATGTCAAATCCATAGAAGAACTCGTACATGCCATAATAGTTGCCAGGGTTATTCGATACTTTTACCGCGTAAGGAATTCCTGGTTCAGCAGTGAATGTAAGCACTTCTTCTTCACTGGTTCCTCCATTGTTCGCATAATACATTGGCTCGATTTCTTCGCCATGCTCACCTTCATGCGCTGCCTGATATTCCCCTTTTTCCGGATATTCACCTTCAGGCATTTCGCCGCCTACCGGCATTAGCATATCAGCAGGATAAACGCTGATCGCCGTATTCGCACCCGGCACAGCACTTACTTCAAGCTTGACGAGCTGGCGTTCTTCAACGGAGAAAGTGAAGTAATCGTCGTCAGTACCATCCCTTCCCGTAAAAGTGAGCGGATTTTCATCCGTGCTGAATGGAATCGCTTCGATCGCCACTGGATTCTCCAAATCTGAATCATCCGTTAAATAGCCGACCATCTTATTGACCTGCAGCGTGTATTTCGATAGCTTTTTCGCAGAATCATCATAGTTCGCATTTACGTCCTTCACTCCGATTGCAAGGACACCGTCAGCTGGTGCCGTGAACAGCTTTCCTTCTGCCTTGCCTTCACGGACCTTATTGATTTCATGGATGCGTTTTGTGCTTGAAGACGTGAAACGCATCATCATCTTGTAATCGTACTTGGAAGCTCCAGATAAAACTGCCTGGATGTTTTCTCCCTTTTTAACATTGAATTTGATCCATTTTTCTTCATATGGCTTGGTGATGGCATCTGTGAATAAAGCTTGGTTATCAACCTTCACAGACTTTGCAGCTGCGAAGATTTCTTTTTCCGTCAGCTTCTTATTCACTAATGCCGGCAATTTCTTTGTGTCAAATTGAAGCGCTTTGACAGGGTTCACTAGGCCGTTTCCAAATTTGACATCGAAACCTTTTTCACCAAGATCATCTGCAGTGTGCTCGAGTATGTACTCTACCTGCGCAGGTGTGAGGTTCGGATTTTTGGATAGCAGCAGCGCAGCCGCTCCGGCAACTACTGGCGAAGCCATCGATGTGCCGCTCATCTTCCGGAAGCTTGATAGCTTCTCAGGTTCATAGATGGTGCTGTACACTTCTTCACCTGGTGCTACAACGTCAACGGAAGGTCCGTATGAAGAGTAGCTTGACAGTTTTTTATATTTATTAGTTGAGCCGACGCTGATGACCCCTTCATAGCCTGCAGGATAGTTTGTCCAATCGCTGGCATCGTTTCCTGCTGCCGCCACGATGACTACATTGCGGGCAACCGCAAACTTGACGGCTTCCTCAATGACTGGTGATGGCATCGGTCCGCCAAGGCTCATATTGATGACCTTCGCGCCGCTTCTGACAGCCTCCATGATTCCTTCAGCGATGGCAAAATCGCTCGCTCCCCAGCCGCGGTCAAAAACGTCAATTGATAGGATGTCGGCATCAGGTGCGACTCCATAGCCGCCAATGCCATTGTCCTTTTTGGCCGAGATGATCCCGGCTACATGCGTGCCGTGTGAATCGGCCATTCCAGGGCTGATTGGATTGACGGTGTTTTTACTAGAAAGGATTTTACCTTTAAGATCCGGGTGATTGCGGTCGATGCCTGTATCGATTACAGCGACCTTCACTTTATTTTTTCCAACGAGCTTCTGTGCCTTGGCGACCTGCAGCTGAGTCAGATGGTACTGATCTCCTACTTTCGGATCGCTCATGCCAAGCTGCTGGTAAAGGACAGATGGAGTGACGGATACTACTTTATCCAGCTGCTGGTATTTAGAAATGACGGCATGCAGGTTCTGCTTGTCCTTCACTTTTACAACAGCGTAATTCATTCCCGAGACTTGACGTACGAGAGTGCCTCCCAATCTCTTATGCTCTGAAGCTGTAAGAGGCTTCTGGTACTTGATGACCAAAGTATCTTCGCTAAGCGGTGACTTCTTCTGATTCATCTTCTGTTGCAGCAATGGTGAATTGACTGAAACTGCGGATATCCCCACATGCTTTCCAGCAGTCGTTTTTGCAAATGCCGTTCCTGTTGGCACGGACGCCGCGCCTGCTATCAGGCTTGCACTTACGCCAATCGAAACGAGGTTCTTCTTCCATTTCCCCACGTTCTCTCCCCCTGTCTTTCTTTCGTTGGAATTCATATCCAATTTACATGTTACTCATTTTAGTAGAATTTTACAACTAATAACATGCAAGGATTTCCAGCAGCAGGCGACATTTTCTGGTGGATTTTGTTGGAATATAGCAAGGGATTATGGGGTGGTGGGGATAATATACTTTTAGGAATTTTTTCAGAGATAAAAAAATAGCTGCCTGGGATTGGCAGCTATTTTGCTAGTTTTTGCTCGCGGTCAGCGGCTGTTCTTTTAACTGATCATAGGAAAAATTCTTAAGCTGGTTTGCGAGACTTTCCACCTTTTCCTTATACTCTTCTTCTGATTGGATTGGTTCCGTTGTGGCCATCTTCTCAAGAAGGAGATCATTTACATAAGGAAAGTAGTGAGAACGGTCAATATAGTTTCCTACGTTAAAAGTGATCTCCGCTTCATCCTGGAAATCATAGACTGCGGCGTTTTGATATTTTTCAAGTTCATTATAGATTTCGAGCTTCGCCTGCAGGCGGTCCTGATTGATTGAAGGCATTTTTTCCTGAATAATCATATGCCGCGTGATTGGATATGGTGTGTAAAGGAACGTGAATTGCGTATCAGGATACTTTTTCAGCATAGGCAGCATGTTTTCTTTAAAGCTTTCGACGTACGATTCAAGTGTGTGGGCAGATGCTGGCGGCGCACTTTGCCCTTCCAGCTCCTTTTTCATCGCTTCGATGGTCAACGGCTGCTTTTTCTCGCCGAATTTATAAAAGCTGTATGGGTCGACATCCGATTTTACCAGATGCTGATTTTCCCATTGGTAATCAATCTTCTTGAATGCCTCATAGCTCAGCAGGTACGGCAGGTCGTTCACGATGTTGCGGTCGTACAGGAATTTCGGGAAGGTGGCATCCACACGTTCTGGATCACCAGCTAATGAGTCATAATTGATTTCCCAAAAAACATGCTTCACATCGTGCGATTTTAGCGCCAGCTCGACCGCCTTCCTCTGCTCCCTGGCAGATGAACCGGAAATCGTGGCATTGAAAGATGTTGTATCCCAAAGCTGATTGATTTTGTCCTCTTTGAAGTTATGGCCCATTGAGGTGCCGACAAACAAGGTTTCGTATTCCAGATTCCTGATCATCCCGGGAATCTGGTAGCGCATATTGAAGTTTTTCGTGAACGTACGTTTATAAACCCCTTCTTTATGATAATAAACATACGGGTCGGTCACGTAGACGATTCCAGCAATGAGCAAGAGCACTGCTGCGAAGACGATGAAAAACTTAAGAACAAACTTCTTATAGATTGGCTCCACTTGCAGAACTCCTTTGAGATTTAAAAGTTAAAATACAGGAACTCGGAGACTTTTCCAAGCTGTAAAATCGATACGATTGAAATTAGCACTATAAATACCATGTTAAGATTCGATGGACTGAAACGATCCAGCATCTCGAACGAGTTTCTTCTCGTTGTGGTGATGATCAGGCCGAGGATGACCAGGATGACGCTGGTTGCTGTATAGAGCATCGGACCGTCCGGCAATAGGCTGACATTGAAAATTGGTTCGAGCAGTCTTGCTACCCGTGTTGGCAGCTCGATTTTTCCCATGCCGAACATTGTCTTGAGAATAACTGTCGCCTGGGCGATGGTTTCAGCCCGGAACAGTACCCAGGCCGCGTTGACGAACTGGAAGGTGATGAACCATGCGAGCCATTTTGGCATTGAATAGCCGCGGCGGCTCCACCAGCGATAAATGACCGATGCCAGGCCGTGCAGGAAGCCCCAGATGATGAACGTCCAGCCTGCGCCGTGCCAGAAGCCGCTGACCATGAAGATGATCATGATGTTGATATAGGTTCTGGATGGGCTGATCCGGCTTCCTCCCAGCGGGATGTAGATGTACTGGGTTAAAAAGCGGCTGAGCGTGATATGCCAGCGGCGCCAGAAATCCTGGATGTTGAGCGCCTTGTATGGCGAGTTGAAGTTGATTGGCAGCCTGACATTGAATAGCAATGCCGCTCCTACTGCCATATCGCAGTATCCGCTGAAGTCGAAATACAGCTGGAAAGTGTAGGATAACGATGCGATCCAGGCTTCTACGATATTCAGGTCGAATGCATTTGCGAAGCCGTCGGTCGCCCATATTGCGAACGTATCGGCAATCATGACCTTTTTGAACAGGCCGATGCCGAAAATGTATAAGCCGAGCGAGATATTTTTTGCGTTCATGCGTGAGTTTTCGTTATGGAACTGGGACATGACCTCTTTGTGATGGACAATCGGCCCGGCAATCAGCTGCGGGAAAAACACGACGAACAGCATGTATTCATCGAACCGGTAGCCCTTTGTTTCATAACGGAAGCTGTCCACCAGGTAGGCGATTTGCTGGAACGTGAAAAAGCTGATCGCCAGCGGCAATGCCAGGTGAAGCAGCGGGAAATCTGCCTTCGCAACTGAGTTGATGGTAGTAAGGAAGAAATCCGTGTATTTAAAGTAGCCAAGTAAAATGACATTGAATATGATGCCGATCGTTAAAGCGATCCTGCGCGTCTTGAGGTGGTCACTATTCGCCAGATAAGTACCGACGGCATAGTTGACGACAACCGAAATGAGAATCAGCGGCAGATAGCTGATATTCCACCAGCTGTAGAACACCAGGGATGCCACTACCAGCGAAATCTTCGCCAGTCTCGATAAGCCCGCATATTGGAGGGCGAAGTAAATTACAAAAACAGAAGGCAGAAAAAAGAATATAAATTCATATGAATTAAATAACACAGCACACGCACCCTCATTAAAAATATTTACTGCACAATTATACATAAATTAGCGAACAATGTCATTTCAAGGAGAGAAATGGAGATTTGTGGAATGTAGGTGCATGGCGGTGGATGTGGATGTGGATGTGGAGTTGGGTGTGGGGACGGCTTTAACACTGTAAAGCACTGGGGGTCTGACCCCCAGTGCGATTGTGCGGTGATGCGGTGATGTGGCGGGGGTCAGACCCCCGGGACGGTGATGCGGTAAATTATGAAAGGACCAGTCTCCGGCATTGTGCTTTTGCCGGAATGACTGGTCCCTTTTGTTCCTATGATTATCGTAATCGCTGTTTTTGTTACCTTGTTACTGCCCTGTACAGGAACAATGCGTATTGGATGCGGTCTACGCTTTCATTTGGTCTGTACTCGGTTCCGTATCCTTTTGTGATGTCGTTTGCATACAAGCTTAGGACGGACTTGTAAGCAAAGCTGGACGGTGGCACGTCTGTAAACGGCATTTCACCTGATGGCTGCAGTTTAAATGCTCTCTCGAGGATCGCTGCCATCTCTGCACGGGTCAAAGGCGCATTCGGGTCAAATTTTGTTCCGCCTTCCTTACCGTTGATGATGCCTGCATTTGTGATTGCTGCAATTTCTTTATAGAAACGGTATTCCTTAGGAACATCCACGAAATTGACATCCGTTATATTGGACGTATCAAGCTTCAATGCCCTTACAAGCAGCAATGCTGCGTCCAGGCGCTTCAATGTTGTAGCAGGACGGTATGTCCCATCTGCATATCCTGCGATGATATCGCGATCATACAAGTACTTGATTTGCGGATAGTACTTACTTGTGCTTGGGACATCAGAGAATGGTGATGCCACAGCCGTTACCTTGATCGGAATCTCTTTTGGCGGTAAATTTCCATAAGTTGCGACAATCACACCGTCGCCGGTTTTAGTCGTTTTTAAGGTAGTGCCTTCAAATGAACCTAGTGTACTGGATAACTTCAATTTCGCCGGGTCTTTTGCCAGCGGGTTGTAGAATTGGTCTAAAACATATTTTAAAGATACAGTGATGGATTCCCCTATTGTTACGGATGAGCTGGACACCCCTACTCCAAAGGTGCTTTCAGTACCGATTGGTGCTGTGCTGATGGCTTGTAATGAAGTATGGACTGCCCTTTCCCATCCATCAGATGGCTTATTGATTAATGACGCCATATCATTGCCATATTTACGCGCCAGCATCGTTGTTGAGCCGCCGCCATCAAGATTAAGAGCTTTATAGGCTCCAAGCTTTACAAGGTACTGGGCGAATTCAGTCAGGTTCATTCCCTTACTGTAACCCTCTGCCCTGCCATCTACTGTAACCATGAAGACTTTCGTCAATGTGCGGTCAACCGCAATAGCAGTTCTTGGTGCACGTTCCAATGCACGTTGGCTCTTTGGATCGATACTTAAAGAGACAGCACCATTGTCAACTAGTCTAGGGCCGCTGGCAAGCATGTATTGCGCACCCTTCCACTTATCGTCAATATCAATGGAAACCTCTACTTGATCGCCGATGTTCATTCCTTTTAAAAACTGGAGGTTCTCGGTGCCGTGTGCAGACAGGACGAAGCCATCTGCCGGAATAGCAGTATTGGTTGTTGTGTTATACGGACGGATCGCACTGACGGTCCCAGTGATTTTATCACCGAATTTCAAGTCTTTATTTTTCGAAGCGCCTGTAAAAATCACTTCCATCCCGTACTGGTTAGAATTCGTATACTGGCCATATTCAGGAGTGAATAAAATCAGGTTATTCTCTGTCCTGACTTTGTTAACGCTGGTAATTTCCATAGCGGTGCCGTTATGGGCAGCTGAAAGATCTAAATCAAAGTAATCAATCATGGCTTTTTTTGAAGCATTAATACCAAAGGCAATAGGTTCATTGACATACTGGTCACGCCCGGAAGCGATGATTCCAGAGTTTACTAATGTATCATTCTGGGCGATTAGATACATTGGCAGCTTTGTCTTCGTGTCAAAGAAAGATCCATTAACTGCCCCTACCACTCTATTTCCATCACGATGGACCAATTTTGCCTGGGCAGTAGTGCCTGAAATCGTACCGATTTTCGGCACAGATAAATTCAACTGTGTATATTGATCCTGGAGATTAACCTCCAGCACCTTAATAGACTGATCATATCCATTGATCACTTCTCTATTTTCCTTGTACTTTACACCAGATGACACTGGGTATTGTTCATATGTAGCCGCAAAACCAGATTGCAGCGCTGCTGACTGAAAGACAAGAAAACTTGCAATGACTCCGACAACAACCTTCTTTGCTAAATTCAACTCTTTTCCCCCTAAATATTATTCTTCCATTATCTGTTTCTACCAAAATATTTTTACCATATCCAACAAATTTTGTCGAATGGCTAAGGAAGGATATAATTAGCTGTTTTTACATAATAAGCCTGATTTTTACCAGTTTTTTAGGTCTCAAAAACCCTTAAATTACCAATATATTTATCTGAAAATTACCGGTAAAATTTAGCTGATTAAAGAATAAGGGGGAAAAATGCAAATGAGGAAATTGTTCGCTTTTTTGTTTTCTTTTACATTGCTTTTCAGTTTGCTTAGCAACTCATCTGCTTCAGCTGCAACTACTTTTAAAGATATCGATTCGTCGCCGATGAAGTTCTACATAGAGGAGCTTGCAAAAAACAAAGTAATTACCGGATATGCGGATGGAACGTTCCGCCCGAAGGAAAAATTAACACGTGCCCAATTCGCTAAAATGCTTGCATTGGCTATGGAGCTGCCACTGGACGCAAAGGCCGCCGCACAATTCACCGATTTGGCTGACTGGTCAAGACCTTATGTCGGTGCTCTTGTTAAGGCAGATATCACGTACGGTAAATCAAAGACTTTGTTTGGTTCTAATGCGCTGATTACCCGTCAGGAAATGGCTGTTATGTTCGTGCGCGCCATGGGGCTTGAGGAGTTCGCCGGGCTGCTTGAATATGATCCAGCATTTGCGGATTTTTACAAGGTTTCAAGCTGGGCACAGCCTCATGTCGCGTTTTTAAAGGAAATTGGTTTTATTGAAGGAAACGGGCAGTATTACTTCCCGCAGGATGCCACAACACGTGAAGCATTCGCCAAACTAACCTACAGATTTAAGATGGAAGAAGATAAGTATTTCGAACGCGCACTGAACCGGATCATCCTGGAGATGGTGGAAGAAGCCGTCGATGTGACGCTGATTGACGAGGATACAATTGAAGTAACATATGATGACGGCGAAGTTGTAGAATACGATATCGCCTACTATCTCCAAGGTGTATACAAGTCATTCCAATATGATTCACTTGCCTACCTTGATGGATTTGCCTGGCAGCAGATGACCTCTGCTGAAAAGAAGGAAATCATCATGTTCGCCATCAGCTACTGGGACAGCGAGTACAGCGAGTACATGCTGAAAAAGACACCAGAACAGGCATACAGCATTCTCCTAAGCAGACTGAACACCTACTATGTAAACAGTACAAACAACAAAGACAACCTGCTCAAACAACTAGTATGGAGCGCAGTCGACACCTACACAATCGAGTACATCGGTGAAGAATAAATTCTCTTCACCACTTTAAAGCGCCGGGGGTCTGACCCCCGGCGCTTCACCGTATCACCGTGCTGGGGGTCTGACCCCCACCTCACTAAAGCAGTAACGCATTAACGCCCTGGGGGTCTGACCCCCAGGGCGTTAATACGTTAAAGTGCCACTATTATTTTACTGTTACGTTTAGTGTCAGGGTTGTTGTGTTTTTGGCTGCGTCTGTGAATGGTGCTTTCAGGACGTATGTGCCTGCTGGGATGTTGTCATAAACTGCATCGTTGATCAGTTCCCAGCTGCCGTTTTTGTATTGCAATTGTCCCCATGTCTTGCCTTCGCCAGCTTTTGCAGCTTCCACTGTTGTGGAATCAAGGGTAACAATGACATTTGCTGGGGCTGTACCGAACTTGTCTACTACTGACATCTTCATGCCGTCAAGGTTAGCTGAGCCGTTTGTTCCTGCCAATTCAACACTTGCAGTTGTTTTTCCTGCGAAGTCGAATGCTGCCGGAGTTGCAGTGCCTGCAAGAGTGATTGATCCCTTACCTGCAACAGGAGCAGCAAAATCCACAGCCAATTCCAGGTCATCAATATATAGAGTGCCTTCTTTGCCTTCTAGGCTTGGAGTGATATCGAACGTTACAGTCTTGCGGTCTGCTGTAAGTTCTGCGTTCAGCATTTTAGGAAGAGTGATCGATCCATCCTTTGCTTCGAAGCCGATCATCAGGCCTTCAGCAACATCCTGAGCTGTAAGTTCTTCTGGAGCTGCTTCATCGATTGTAACCTTCAAAGTATTATAATCTACGATTTCTGCAGACTCTGCATATGGATAATACATATTTTCATCAATGAACATGAATGTTCTGTACAGGAGGTTAGCAAAGTCACCGCGAGTGATGTTCATATTTGTTCCGAAGGAGTCCTTTGTTTTACCAAAAGTGATCTCCGTGCCATATAGCGCTTCAATATAAGGTCCGAATGCACCTACAGCATCCTTAAATGGAGTTTCCTCAGCATAGTCCTCAAGCCCGAAACTTAGTACAAGGATTTTCGCCATAGCACCCCGTGTCAATTGCAGGTTTGGAGCAAATTTGTCCTTGCTCACACCAGAAATGATGCCTGCTTCCGCCAAAGCGTTAACAGAACCTTCAATACGCGGAATCAAGTCAGTGAACCCAGCATCAGGTGCATTCTCTGTATCCAGACCAAGAGCGTTAGCCATGATAACAGCAGCATCTCCACGAGTCAGATTGTTGTTTGTTCCAAATGTTGTTTTAGATGTTCCATTAACAATTCCCCACTCATAAAGTGCGCCAACTGCTTCATCATAGTTTGCGCTTACATCTTTAAATGGATGAAGAGCTTCAGCAGATGCTGCTGGCGCTACAACAGAAACGACTACTGCAGCTGAAGTACCTGCAGCAAGGAATTTTTTAAAAGAGTGATTTGCCAAGTTAATTCCTCCTGGAAAAAATAATAATAATTTGCTAGCTTTACAAGATATATCCTCTCTTGCTAAAAAGATTTTAACAGATTTAATGTTTTTGAAATACATGTAAATATTCCCTAATACATTTAGAATAAAATGGCATAAACACTGGCATTTAAGCCCTCTTTTAACAGCAGCCCTAGTTATTTCTAATTAGCTATTTTATTATCTTGTGCTGACAGTTTTAAATTTGGATGATTTCAGGAATCGAAGCCCTTTTCCACAGGATTTTGCACTACTAAATTAAAGCCCTCAAAAATCAATTCTGCAAATCATTTCCCTACCGGCATAGTTTTGTATTAAAGTACGAATATCTTGTTAAGGATAAAGAAGGCTTGATGAATTGAAGCAGTTCAGCTAAAGAGAGGTAAGTTGCCCTTTTAGCGTTTTGGCTGGTTCCATTTTTCCGATTATCTAAAAAGCGAATTACATTTGGAGGTTTCTTACTTATGCCACGTACAACCACAAGCAAAAAAAAGAAGTGGATCACCATCCTTTCCGCATTCTTCTTACTCATCATTTCTGCAGTTGGGATTTATGCTTATTCCATTTATAAATCATTCAATGAAACAGTTGATACGATGCATCAGCCAATCAGCCGCGAGGTTTCTGAAAAACGGGCACAACCTATTACTTTGGAAAAAAAGGAGCCATTTTCTGTTCTGATGCTTGGCGTTGATGAGCGCGATGGCGATAAAGGCCGCTCGGATACAATGATTGTCCTTACTGTTAATCCCGATCTGAATTCGGTAAAAATGCTGAGCATCCCGAGGGACACCAGGACGGAGATCATCGGCAAGGGCAAGCAGGATAAAATTAACCATGCTTACGCTTTTGGCGGGGTCGAAATGTCGATGGATACAGTCGAAAACCTGCTTGATATCCCGCTCGACTACTATTTGCAGATTAATATGGAAGGATTCCGTGACATCGTTGATGCGGTTGGCGGAGTGACCGTTGAAAATGACCTTAGCTTTAAATATGGCGGTTATGAGTTTCCGAAGGGCCAAATCCAGCTTGATGGCAAAAAGGCTTTGGCCTTTTCAAGAATGCGATACGAAGACCCAAGAGGTGATTTTGGCAGGCAGCACAGGCAAAGGGAAATCATCCGGGCAGTCATCCGTGAAGGAGCCAGTCTTTCTTCGCTTGGGAATTACGAAGAAATTCTCGCAGCTCTGGGCAGCAATATTAAAACAAACATGACTTTTGGCGAAATGTACAATATCCAGTCCAAATACAAGGAGGCTGGCAAAAAAATTGAGGAGCTTGAGCTGAAGGGGACAGGCGGCAAAATTGGCGGGATTTATTATTATCAGGTAGAGGATGCCGAGAAACAAAGGGTTCAGGAAGAATTAAAATCACATTTAGAAATAAAAGAATAAAAATTTTTTTAGTAATAAATCCTTAAATTTTTTACTCACTTTATCCAATTAACGTCTAAAATTATCCAATCAATAGAGATTAATTCCTATAAAGATGGCGACAATAGTGAAATCTGTGATTTATTAACATAAACTGCATTATTTTGCCATAATAAAATACCCTTATAAAAGTTAGTTAGCTAGCGTAACCTATAGTAGATTTTGGTTGAATAGCCACTTTGGGCTTCCCCCTCTTCTGGTAAAAGACGGGGGTTTTTTTATGCCCTTTTATCGTTAGCAGAGCCTTTATCGCATTAACGCGCCGGGGGTCTGACCCCCGGCGCGTTAATGTGGTAAAGTCCCGCTCTTATTCTTGGATTGGTGTGGTGGCTGCTTTGATTTCTGCCTCCAAGGCGGCTTCTTGTTTTTGTTTTTCTTCCTGGCTCCAGTTGAAGGTGTCGGCCATATAGGCGCTGACTGCTTTTTTTGTTTGCTGGACGGTGTTGATTTCAAATAGCAGTTTTCCTGTTCTCCTATTGAAGAAATCTACCAGGGTTGCAACCATTTCGTATTCGATGCCATATAGGAGTTTAGCGAACGTTACTGCCGGAATTCCATATTGTTTCATGCTGGCCTGCTGGTTTCTTACCAGTTCGAAGACTGCAGGCGCGTTGGAACCGTAGAACTTCGCCAGGTGGGTGGCTTCTTCTTTTTTCAGGCCTGCTTTAACTCCCAGTTCTGCTGTTTTCGTTATGAATTGCGGGAATTTCTCCGACCCGCCAAAATCACCGCCTGAAATTGGCATGTGCATTGTCCTGGATGATCCGAAATCCTTCCCTTCCTCCGACCTGAATTTTTCCGCTACCACATCGACGATTGTTTCAGCCATCTTCCGGTATCCTGTCAGCTTTCCGCCGGCGATCGTGATCAGGCCGGAATCTGATTCCCAAATCTCATCCTTCCGTGAAATCTCGGATGGGCTTTTTCCCTCTTCATGAATCAGTGGACGGATGCCAGCCCAGCTGGATTCCACATCCTGCTGTGTGGCTTTTACATCAGGGAACATATAGTTGATCGCATTGAGCAAATAATCCATGTCAGCCTGGGTCATGCGCGGATTTGCTTTTTCATCATTATAAAAAGTGTCCGTGGTCCCGACATAGGTTTTTCCATTGCGCGGGATTGCAAAAATCATTCTTTTGTCCGGTGTATCAAAATATACCGCCTGCTTCAGCGGGAAGCGGGACTGGTCGATGACAACATGGACACCCTTTGATAAAATCAGCATCTTGCCTTTCTTGGAGCCATCTTTTTCCCGTAGAACATCGACCCAGGGGCCAGTAGCATTAATGATTTTTTTCGCGAGGATTTTGTACTGTTCGCCTGTCAGCTGGTCTTTTACCAAGACACCTATGACTCTGCCATTTTCATAAACTAGCTCCTCTACCTTGGAGTAGTTCAAAGCCGTTGCCCCTTTTTCCACCGCGGCTTTCATGACCTCAATTGTCAGCCTTGCATCATCTGTGCGATATTCTACGTAATAGCCGCCGCCTTTAAGGCCTTCTTTTTTAACCAGCGGTTCTTTCGCAAGGGTTTGCTCCTTGGAAAGCATGCTGCGGCGCTCGCTCTTTTTTACCCCTGCTAAAAAATCATAGACTTTAAGACCGATTGATGTTGAAAAGCTGCCAAATGTCCCGCCCTTATGGAAAGGAAGCAGCATCCATTCTGGAGTCGTTACATGGGGTCCGTTTTCATAAACGATTGCGCGCTCCTTTCCTACTTCAGCAACGACCTTCACATCGAGCTGCTTGAGGTAACGCAATCCCCCGTGTACGAGCTTTGTCGACCTGCTGGAGGTGCCGGCTGCAAAATCCTGCATCTCGACAAGGGCTGTGCTGATTCCTCTTGTTGTGGCGTCAAGCGCGATTCCCGCGCCGGTAATCCCGCCCCCGATGACGAGCAAATCGAATTTCTTTTCCTTTAAGTTGGAGACTATATCTGTACGTTTAGTATTAGTGAACATGATGTTTCCTCCTTTTGGACAGAAAAAAGAGACCGCAAAGAACATCACCATTAGTAGGTAATGCTTCGCGGTCTCTCCAGATCTCCTGCCGATTTATTAACTTATCTTTATTGTATCAAATTTATGAGGTAAAAGATATTGTAAAAACTTATTTAAAAACCATCGCTGCTTTAACTGCTTTTTTCCAGCCGTCGTAAAGCTGTGTGCGGTTTTCATCAGACATCTTCGGTTCAAAGGCCTGGTCAATCGCCCACTGTTTCGCGATTTCCTCCTGGCTTTCCCAATAGCCAACTGCGAGCCCTGCCAGATAGGCCGCTCCCAAAGCAGTCGTTTCATTTACGACCGGGCGTTCAACAGGAACATTCAGAATGTCGCTCTGGAAGTTCATTAAAAAGTTATTCTTAACAGCTCCGCCATCAACACGCAGAGTTTTCAGCTCGATCCCTGAATCTGCCTCCATCGCGGACAGAACATCCTTAGTCTGGTAAGCAAGTGATTCGAGTGTCGCGCGGACAAAATGCTCCTTGCTTGTACCGCGGGTAAGGCCGAATACTGCTCCCCTGACATCACTGTCCCAATACGGCGTGCCCAGGCCGACGAATGCAGGAACGACATAAACCCCATCCGTTGATTCGACTTTTGTGGCATAGCCCTCGCTGTCCTTCGCATCCTTAAGCATCCTTAAGCCGTCGCGCAGCCATTGGATGGCAGAGCCTGCCACGAAAATGCTGCCTTCAAGCGCATACTCAACTTTTCCATTCAGGCCCCATGCAAGGGTGGTTAACAGGCCATGCTCGGAACGAACAGCTTTTTCGCCTGTATTCATCAGCATGAAGCAGCCTGTGCCGTAAGTGTTTTTCGCCATGCCTTTTTCGAAACACGCCTGGCCAAACAATGCCGCCTGCTGGTCACCTGCCGCTCCGGCAATCGGTTTCTCCTGGCCGAAGAAATGGTAGGCAACGGTTTGAGCATAGACTTCTGATGATGGTTTGACCTCTGGAAGCATCGATGCCGGCACCCCGAGGATCTCCAGCAGCTCTTCATCCCATTTCAGGTCATATATATTGAACATGAGCGTGCGCGAAGCATTGCTATAGTCCGTCACATGGGCACGGCCGCCGGAAAGCTTCCAGATCAGCCAGGTGTCGATGGTGCCGAACAATAGCTTGCCCTCCTCGGCTTTCTGCCGTGCGCCGTCTACATTGTCAAGGATCCATTTTACCTTCGTGCCTGAAAAATAAGCGTCGATGAGCAGGCCCGTCTTTTCACGGAATAAGTCATTGTAGCCTTTTTCCTTCAGGTCATCGCATATCCCGCTCGTCTGACGTGATTGCCAGACAATCGCGTTATAGACAGGGACACCTGTTTCCTTGTCCCATACAACAGTCGTTTCCCGCTGATTGGTAATACCTATTCCCGCAATCTGCTCCGGCTTAACATTGGACTCGGATAAAACCCCAGCGATGACAGCGAGGACCGAGCCCCAGATTTCATTCGCATTGTGCTCAACCCAGCCAGGCTTCGGAAAATGCTGCGTGAATTCCTTCTGCGCAACATGCACAATCTTCCCAGCCTTATCAAAAAGAATCGCCCTCGAACTCGTCGTCCCCTGATCCAAAGATAGAATGTACTTTTCCATTTAAAATTCCTCCCTTATATAAAGTCCATATGAGATTAATTTGGTGAAATTATTGGCATGCAGTGTTCTGTGTCTAGCACTCCGGGAATCCTGGCATCACGGCAACCGGGCACCCCGGCACCCCGCCACACTAAAGCATTACCGCGCCGGGGGTCAGACCCCCGGTGCGGTGATGCGGTGAGTTGTTAAAGTGCTGTCTTCATTTCACATGCTGCTTATCTGTTATATGTTTTTAGTTTCCCGATTTTGGAAGTATCGATTTCGCCTGCTTGCTTTCGTCCTACTGTATAAGCTAATGCTAGACTTAATGCAACTATACCAGTTACGATCCAAAAAGTCGTAGTAAAATCACCGGTAAAAAACGCCTGGTAGAACACTGCTCCCATTGCGCCTCCTAGCAGCGGCCCCACTACCGGAATCCAGGCGTAGCCCCAGTTTGAGCCTCCCTTGCCAGGAATCGGCAGGATAAAGTGAGCGATCCTTGGCCCAAGGTCACGCGCCGGGTTGATTGCATATCCCGTAGTGCCGCCGAGCGACATGCCAATGACAACAATCAATAGGCCGACTGCAATCGGATTCAAGCCTTCGGTAAATTTATTTGCGCCAATAAATAATAATCCTAAAACGAGAATAAAAGTGCCAAATACTTCACTGAATAAATTTGAAAATGTATGCGGAATAGCCGGGCCTGTTGCAAAGACTCCTAATTTTGCCCCTGGATCTGATGTTTCTTTCCAGTGCGGCAGATAGTGAAGGAATACAAGCGCTGCTCCAAGAATAGCTCCAATTAACTGAGCAAGTATATAGCCTGGAACGTCTGACCACGGGAATGATCCGTTAATCGCCAGTGCGAGAGTAACAGCCGGATTCAAATGTGCCCCGCTTATCGATCCTACTGCAAAAACACCCATGGTTACCGCCAGTCCCCACGCAATCGTAATGACAATCCAGCCTGCATCCTTTGCATAAGATTTCTTGAGCGTTGATCCTGCTCCGATTCCTGCGCCGAACACAATCAAGATCATCGTCCCAATGACTTCTCCCATAAAAGCTGACATAGAGATTCCCCTTCCCTGTTGCTGTATTATGATTGTTATCAAGTAGAGTCAGGAGATAAAATAAAAAGGGAGATCCACAACAGTACACACCAAAAAATTCTGGCGTCTCTGTGTGAATCTCCCATTCTCCGTCACGTCTCTTAACTTGTATTTCGAAGTATACTAGACTTTGAAAACGCTGTCAATAAATTTGTCAGATATTTTTTATAACTATATTACCAACAATGCTATCTATGCGAAGTGCTTCCATATTTCTTTTTGCGAGGTCGTTACAGCGACTGCACCAGCATCCAAGGCCTGTTGGACGTCCTCAACCTTCCTGATAAAACCTCCAGCAAATAGGGGAATACTCACCCGTTCGTTCACTTCTGAAATTAGCTCAGGCATTAATCCAGGCAGGACTTCAATGTAGTCTGGCTTTGTTTTTTCCAGCAGCTTATAGCTTTTTTCAAGAGCATGCGAATCCAGTAAAAAAACTCTTTGCACTGCGATAATTCCCTTTTGCTTTGCTTTTAAAATTACATTCGATTTCGTCGAGATCAGCCCATAAGGCTTGTATTCCTGACAAATAAACTCGGTCGAATAATCGTCGGCTTTGATTCCGTGGATCATATCCATATGATAAAGCATCTTCTTCCCATGCGCCTCCGCCATGGCATTCACATGCTTCAGCTGTGCGATATGCATTTCGAGAAAAACCCCAATCTCAAAAGGGCTTTTCAAAAACCGTTCAAAATCCTTCATGCTAGAAGAAGCCGGCAGAATCTTTTGATCCATCATTTTCATCCTTTATGTATCATAATGCTTCCATGATAGAGCGAAGACGTATTAAAAAGCAAGGGCAAGAAGGCAGGATGAACGAACTGGGTGATTGATTTATTTCGGGACGCAGATCTAACCCTTTTACACTTTAAAGCGCCGGGGGTCTGACCCCCGGCGCTTTAAAGTGGTGAAGCGGGGCCTGGCCCCGCTCTTATTTATCTTTAATCTCAAGCAGCTTGAGCCGCAGTTCGTTTTCCATGGCTGCGAGGTCTTGTTCGGCGAGGCGGCGTTTTGTGCGGCCTTCTTCCTGGATTCGCAATGTTTCTTCGAGGGTGGAGATCAGGTTTTCCTGAGTCTTTTTCAGGGTTTCGATATCGACCAGGCCGCGTTCGTTCTCTCTTGCGGTCTCGATCGTGTTGGTCTTCAGCATTTCTGCGTTTTTCAGCAGCAGTTCATTGGTTGTCTTTGATACCTGCTTTTGTGCTTCAACGGCATGACGCTGTCTGATCAGAGTCAGCGCGATGGCGACCTGGTTTTTCCAAAGCGGGATCGCCGTCACAATGGACGACTGGATTTTTTCCACAAGCGCCTGGTTGGTGTTCTGGATCAACCGGATTTGCGGCGCGCTCTGGATCGTGATTTCACGGCTCAATTTCAGGTCATGAAGCCTTTTATCGAGGCGGTCGGCGAACTGGATCATGTCGTTCACTTCCTGGAACTTCATCTGGTCGTTCGTTTCCTCTGCCGCCCGCTTCATGGCAGGAATCGTTTTTTCATGAAGCTCCTCCAGCTTGATTTCCCCTGCTGCGATATAAATATTCAACGCATGGAAATATTCCTTATTCGTTTCATACAATTTTTCCAGCATGCCAATGTCAGATAGCAGCACATTCTTGCTGCGGTCGAGCTTCACGCTGATGCGGTCAATCTGGGCGCCGGTTTTCTGGTATTTGGACAATACCTCCTGAATCGTGCCGGACATCTTCCCGAACATCCTTGAAAGCAGCGACGGCTTCTCAGCACGCAGCTCATCCGGGCTCACCTGATTCAAGTGCTTCATCAAATCACTGATGATTTCCCCGATTTCGCCGACATCCTTCTTTTGAACATGGTCAAGCATCGCATGGGAAAAAGACAGCAGTTTCCCCTGTGCCTGAGTACCATACATAATCATCGCCTGGTGGTTCTTCGGATCGATCTGCTCTGCCAATTGGTAAGCCTTTGCGCGGTTTTCTTCCGGAATCACATCAATCAGTTTTACCGGCTTGCTTTCTGACTCCTGTGCAATTGGCTTCAGCACTAAATCTCCCTGATCGCCAAACGGATTGGCAAGGATATCGTCTACAATATTGCCGCTATTTTTTAATAAATCGAGGTCCTTCTCGTTCATTTCTTCGTCCTCCAATTTCCATCAAGAAATTTCGTTTCTTTTACCGTATTCAGCCTATGCTTGGCTACATCTATCTCAAAATTCAAGTGGTCATAATCGTCAGCCAGTACCTGATAAAGGTCCTTCTCGACCGCTCCGGTCATTTCAATCAACGTTTTTTGCGTATCCTCGAGCGTGTACTTCATCTCGCGGTTCGTTTTTGACTGGGCGGATAGGAAGGCGTACTTCTCAGTCAGCTCAAGGACCGAGTCCAAATGGGAAAAATAAAACTGTTCGGCCTGGTAAAATCGCTTCGGCTCCCTGCGAGTCAGGCTGTAAATGTTGCGGACCATCCTGATCAGCTCCATGCGTTGCTTAAGCGACTTGATGTGCCGGATGGAAAACTGGACCTTTTGCAGGCGCTTGATTTTCAGCTTCGCTTCATCAAGATTCTTCTTTATATATTTATATTCCTTTCTCGTCAGGCCATGTTTATTGAGGAATCGGGTCTTCATGAAACTGCCAAGCCCAAAATACACAAGTCCACCCGCCGCGATGCCGGCCAGGATAGCCGTTCCGAATGTCAGATCAAAGCCAATATACGTTAAAAGCCATATAAACCCGGCGGAAGGGATGGCTGCCAGGGTACGGGCAATAAAAGAAAGTACTGGGTTCATCGTCATTACACTCCTTCTTGGAATCCTTCCTCTATATACGATTGACATGGGGTCAATGTTTCACTATTCCATAGTTCCATATTACCCATAAATTCTCCTGCTTTTAACAGGCTTAGACTGTAAAGGTTTCTAAGACCTGAGACCGATTTTTTTGGAGGAACATAACTTCTCCTTTTTTTATGGGGACGGAAGCAGGGGGACGTACCCTCTGCTTCTCTTTTCCCTTGGAGGAAGCACAGGGACGTACCCTTCGCTTCTTATATTATCCAGAAGATTTACTTCCGGTGAGAATCTAAAAAGCCCACACCTATTCCGGCAAACAATAGGCATGGGCAGAATTAATTTTTATTTCATCAGAACCAGTTCATTTTCTATCACTCTCTTATAATACTCTTTTGGCGGCTCGGGAAAATAGGATAGGATTCGGTCTGTGGTGACATGAGGATTTTTCACATTGGAAATATAAGCTTGATAACTGCTCCATTTATAACTTGCTGGATCTTGGGCTATTTTTGCCTCGACGGGATTTAGATGAATGTACCTGCTGGCATTCAAGAAATATTCCGGTGAGTCGATTAACTCAGATTTATAACGGCCCTGGAACACATGACCGACAAAATCATGGCGGTTATTAAAATAGATTCCATATCGGGAATTCAGCATTTTCATGATTTCCTGCGGATGGTGGTTGATGGTTTCGAGCAGAAGATGAAGGTGGTTGGTCATCAGGCAATAAGCGTGAAGAGTGAACGGGAAGTAGATGCGGGTTTCTTCTAAGAAGTCCATATACTGGTATCGGTCTTTATTATCCATGAAAATCGGCATTTGCCGGTTCCCACGGTCGGTAATGTGATAGACCGCGCCAGGGTACCAGGTTCGTGGTTTGCGGGACATGTGGACAGCTCCTTTTTATTCTATTAAATTTTTTATCTAACGAACTACAGCCTCCTTTCTTTATGGGTAAATTATATCATTATAACGAATCCTGGGAATAGCTGCTGCTTCTGAAAAATAAAAAAACACCATCCTTGTAAAAGAATGGCGTATCAAAAATCTCTTTTAAAAATTTTGCATGACAAACATATAGCTAGACTGATAGCTGCCGCCGTGTTTTCGGAAATCATATCCCTCTACAGATAAGTAGATTTTTTCTTCTGTATAACTTCCTTTATAAAATCCTCTTTTCTTATACAGCATTGTTTCATCAATTTTTTCAGTATCGAAAGTTTTAGGCAGGCCAACGTATGGCTTCAAATAACTCTGGTAAGCAGTGAACATTTTATCCAACTGCGAGGAAGCAGGCGGCGCATCCAAATGGTTATCTACGTTAATAACTACTCGATTCAATTTATCGTTTTTAAATGTAAATAAATATTGTTCATTTGCCGATAGTCCGGTGATTTTAGAAGAATAAACGATTTGGTGGTCATTTGTTTCTAGGGGCAGTTTAATTTCACTTTCTATTTTATAATTCGCCATCAGCTTTTTTACTTGAGAAGAAGTCATATCGTATTTAATGCTCGGCAGGAACAAGTTAAGTACAGAATAGCTTCCCCGGAATTCCGGATCAAGTGACCTGGCGATAAACGCTGAGAATTGAGCGCGGGTAACCGAGTCCTTCGGTTTGTATGTACCATCATTGAAAATTGCAGTCACTCCATTTGCGGCCAAAGCCTTAACAGCAGGAAGCAAGTCAGTGGGAACATCTGTGATTACAGCAGAATAAGTACCTTTTAATTTATATCCATTCACCAGATACTTAGCCATCTCACCTCTTTTTAGTTCCTCATTTGGATGAAAGGCCGATGCCTTTGGGATGACTCCTGCTTTTACAAGAGCCGCAACATCCTTGTATGCAGGATGTGTTGCTGGGAGATCGCTGAATCCTGGGTTAACAACATTTTTCGTATCGAATTTCAAGGAGCGATTCATCATCATCGCCGCCTGCGCCTTAGTTACAGGCCTGCCTGGCAGAAACCTGCCGTCAGCATAACCAGAAATAACCTTAAGGTTCTGTAAATACAGGATCTCCTCAATTGCCCAATAGCCGTTTGGAACGTCTTTAAAATACGTCTGCGCAAGAGCCTTCTCGGTTGAACCAAAAGTAAAGCTTGCTGTGAATAAAACGAGTAAAGCGATTAATAACTTTTTCATTTCAGTCCCCTTTCAGGTGGATAGTTTTTTGGTAAAACTATCCTTTATATCGACTGAAATTTCAATTTTATTAGCTTGAATCAAGGAAGCAGCCTTTAACGCATCACCGCGCCGGGGGTCAGACCCCCGGCGCGGTGATGCGGTGAAGTGGTGGGGGTCTGACCCCCACCGGATTAACGCTTTAGTGTGGTTGGGTGCTGCTCATAATTGGTTTTCTTCAGGATTGCTGCAACGGCTAGCCCCAGCAGGATTCCTATCAAATCGAAGCCTACGTCGAAGAGCCTGCCTCCTCTTAACAGGTGGAGCTGTAGTATCTCAGTTAGTAATGCGAAGGCTAGGGAGAGAAATATCGATTGGAGCTTATTCAACTGCAGTATTAATAAAATGGACAAGATTGAAAATGCAATAACATACCCTATTTTTTGTAATATGAATCCTTCTGAGGGATTTGTGGGAGGACTTAGTAGGAACTCCTGGTAAAACGGATTAGGGTTCCAGTAAAAATAAATTGCCAGCTGGCTGTTCGCTAACTCGAATTTTGTCGTACAAGTCATAATGAGAATGGCCATGGACCAAAGTGCCAGAAAAAGGCTTCTCAACAAGGTGAATCATCCTTTTTACCTGCCATTATGAACATCAAATAAGAACAATATACTATAACTCCTCCCGATTGCCGTCGTTTCTTATCGAGAACAAATTGTACAAATCTGTTCTCTATTTGGATAGAATGGAATTAACACTATTTGGGAGGAGTTATATATGCCTTTGCTTCAAATGAAGGAAGTTTACACGCCGCTCAAACTGATCGGAATCAAGGTATTTAAGTGCAAAGAAGGCCATACTTATATTAAATTTTGGAACAAGCCTCGAAAAAGAATGACCAATTAGCTTAGCTTAAACACTAAAAAACGAGCAGACAATTGTCTGCTCGCTACATTTTTACTTCTATAAAACTCGCCTGCCGTCTATGATATACTGCCTTTTGCTGTAATCTCGCCCTGAGTTCTTTACAAATGGCATCTTCCATCAATGCCTCATTATACTTTTGCAGCAGCAAATGAAAACGATATTTTAGTTTCAATCCTTGTTTTAACACATTATATCCTCCTTTTTTCTTCACATAAATCGCAGGAGTTCGTGTTCGGAATCTGGCTGACGTAGTCACAAAATCGCAACTTTAGTCCCTGTAGTTTTGCGTCACCATCTTTCAATGGTTTTGCCCTTATCGTACGTTTTATGTGTTATCTAATTTGAAATTACCAAATTTGACCACAATTGTTAAGGGACTAAAGACCTACATAATTCCTAGCTGTTAATATATTTTTATTACCCCCTTCCCTCCCTCACAAAACGGTTCATAGCATAATTCCAGAAATTGGGACATATGATTTGAAGAACTTCTTAAATAAGGGGTTGTTCTTATCGATGAAAAGGCGACATCAGTTTCAAGCTGTCCCTATAATAATAGGTATTCTTTTGCTCGCATTTTTAGTAATCATCTTGCGAGCTGTTCTAAACGCACCTTCTCACCAAGCCATAGCAGCAGTTGAAAAATTTTATGATTATGAACAGGAAGGCAGCTTTTCAGAATCCTGGGAGCTCTTCCACCCCTATATGAAGCAAAAATTCACAAAATCAGCTTTCATACAGGATCGTGCCCATGTTTTTATTGGCCATTTCGGCGCAGAAACGTTTACATATGAAATAAGTGAAGCTGAAGAATTTGAAAAATGGAAACCAGATGCTAGCCAAAAGACTATAAAAAATGGTTACAAAATGACTGTGACGCAAAGCTATAATGGCAAATACGGAAAGTTCCATTTTCAGCAGGATGTTTATGTAGTAAAACATAAAGGAGAATGGACGATATTATGGGATTATAATTAAAGCCAACATTTTTTTACAAAAATGTTATAAAGATATATAATTTAGTAGCCGATATAAATAAAGGCAAAATCACTGAAAGGTGATGACGCAAAGCTATAGGGGCCTCCGTCCAGCACAAGGCCAGCCAGCTGCCATCAAATAGTAAAGGAGAATTTTGATGTCCTCGTATTATTGGCTTACACCAGAGGAGAAGCAAAGAAAGAAAAAAAGGAACAAAGCAATTATGTATGCTTCCCTAATGCTGCTCTCCGTAGTTTTAAGCGCATTCGTAACAATTCTTGCAAACCAGATATAGCAATATCAAAAAGATCTCAGCAGCTGCTGGGATTTTTTTGCGTTTTGCCAACTTAATCTGAACATCACACTTTAACGCATCACCGCACCGGGGGTCTGACCCCCACCGCTTTAGAGTGGTGAAGTGTGGTGTTTCTTCTTTATGTATGGATAATTTTCGTTTTTGTGGGGGGTATTTTGGGGGTTGGGTGCACTTTTTTTACTAATTTCTAGTTTTTCCATAATCGATTTTCATAGGGTTTTACCACTCGTCCTCATCCTTTCTCTCTTTTTCTCCTAATTTCATTTACACCTAAACTTATCCGAATATTTCAACAACTACTTTTTTCCTCCTGCTATACTCCTATTATAGGTTGGCCAGCCTGATCACTAAATTTTTCCAAACAGACATAATCAACGAAATAATAAATGAATAAGGGTGGGAGAAAAATGAAGAAATTCATGAAAAAAGGACTTATCGTCGGAGCTTTAGGCTTGATGCTTTTGCCTTCAGCTGCATCCGCTCACTTCCTGGGCTACGATTCAGTTGACGGCAAGGAAATCCGCTGGGGAACTTACCACGGGACTACAAAGTGGACGACAGCAAGGGGTGCAGCGATTTCTACCTGGAATGGCATTAACCCAATCAATATCCTTGGTGATACAGCAACAACAGTCGAGGATTTATCCTTCAAGGACGCGAACCGTTCGGATGTAACCTGGGCCGGGCTGTACAGCAATTTATCCGGTGCTGACAGAATCCAGCTGAACAACTATTACCTGAATGGCTACACAGCCGCTAAAAGGCAGAACGTATTCACTCACGAACTTGGACATGCTCTTGGACTTGCCCATAGCTACTCAGACCAAATTATGTATGCCTATGTGACCTCCAAAACATCCCTGGGATCACATGACAAATCTGACTATCATTCCCTTTGGGGCTATTAATTTATAGGAGGAGCGGTTAATATGAAAAAAATCACGATGTCACTAACCCTAGCAGCTGTCATTACAGGCGGATTTTTAGGAGCAAATTATCTTAACGGTGAACAAGCAAGCGCGGAAAAAGTAGTAGTAAGAGAAGCACATGCGAATTTTATTGATGATTTTTCAGATAAAAAGAAGCTCGTAGGCGCAACGGATAACGTTTTCCTTGGAAAAGTTGTCGAACAGGCTGGAGCAAAATCGCTGGATGGCGGTCCGGAGACTCAATTTACAGTTGAAGTCATTACGAATGTAAAAGGAAAGCTAGACGGAAGCGTTACGGTAAACCAGCAGGGCGGCTACATTGAAAATGAAGCCGGTGAGACAGAACTTCTTCTAATCGAAGACGACCAGCTGCTTGTCCCTGGTGAGACATATTTATTTGCCACAAGATACTTAGAATCCGAAAATTGGCATACTGTTGTTCCTGCATTTGGGGATATCAAAGTCGACAGCGAAGCGAAGAAATCTGATTTAGTGAAGGCATTTAAGGAAGCCTACAAGAATCAGGTTGTTCCTGCAGATTTGAAGGATAAAAAGTAAGATTGCAAAAAGGTGCAGGAGATGGTTCCTGCACTTTTTTCTTGTCTCAGGCAATTGGACCTCTTCTGTCAGCGACCCAGCCCTTTCCCCCTCTTACCTGACCAGGTGTCCAGCCTCTCTTCGAAAAAGGCAGCGATAAACCAGCGCCCCCCCAATTCCAAACCCGCATCACTGCCGGAAAATCGCCAATTTATCCTGCACCAGCTGGATATAGCTTTCTTTTTCCTGCAGAGAGAAAATGGTGCCCGCCTGCTGCAAGAAATAAATGCCCTGGGTCACATCCCCTCGTTCGGCGAAAATGAATCCCTTCTGATATAATAGCTCGCCAAGCAAATAACTCGAGTCGTTTTCCAGCGCGAGGGAGATGCCCTTGCCAGCAACGGCCAGCGCTTCATTAACATTCGCGAGTTTATAATAGATTTTACTCAAGTTATAGTAAATCCTGATCAAGATGGTAAAATCCATTGAATAAAGCGCTTTGCTGTATATCTCCTGGGCCCTTATAAAAGAATTCTTCGCTTCATCCCACTGTTCTTTTTCCCCATGGATGATTCCGATGCTGTTGATGATTTGGATATCCTGCTCTGTCGCCTGGATGGAATCCTTTAAATCAAGAGCGGCTGTCAGAAGTTGAATTGCCTTCCCGGAATCATGCTCCAAATAATAGGCACAAACGCCCTTATGCCATGAGATGAATTGCCGTTCCTCAATATTTTGGAAGGATGGATGCTTTTCAAGCTTATTGAGGAGCCTCTTCACTTCCTTATAATCCTTCTTTTTAATATTCTCCCTCACCATGTTTTTCGCCTGGGAGACAAACTCGTAATGTTCCTTGGAAATTTGGTTGATGAAATGGCTCGTATTGATGCCCAGCCGTTCTGAAATTTTCACCAGCGTGTGGATATAGGGGCTGATTTCCCCCGTTTCTATTTTGCTGATCTGTGATTGACTGCATATGCCGCTGGCCAGGTCCTTTTGGCTGATCCCAAGCTTCACTCTTATCGAATGTATCGATTCTCCCAGGTTTTTAAAATTGAAATCTGTCATAAGTAAATCTCCTATCCTAGCTGAAAAATATTCCTATAAGAATATTCTTACAAGATACGCCGTCATTTAGTTAGAAAATTCCAATAAAATAACCCAAAACCGCCCCCAAGCCAAAATACCTAAATATTTCCTTCATGGTATATTGGTCTCAGGAGGGATTAACATGAAAAAACTATCAAAATTATTATTTGGAATCGCCGTTCTGGGTATTATGTCATTCGCTGTTCCTGCCGCTCAATCTGCGGTACACGCAGAGGCTCCAACGCCGAATGTAGATTTGCCGTTCGAGCATTAAACCCTATAAGTTAATAATAAACTTAAAAAGAAAAATTTGTAAATTTATCTTCTCTCATTTTACACGTTGTTGACAGGACAATGTGTTTTTTTTCTGCACAGTAAAGGGTTCTGATGACCTATAATAATTCAGCCTGCAATTTTACAGCCATCGATCATAATTGTCAGGCAATTGAAAATCATAGGGTAAAAAGACCCTTCCTATTAATAGATGTTATTGCTATACTATAAAAATGAATAAATTGTTATATTTTTCTTCTAATTCCAATTATATTTAACAGGAGTACAAAGCATGGTATTTGATGGTATTATTTTATCGGTGATTGTAGGGTATCTCCGAAAAGGCAATCTCAAAGCACTGGGCACGCTTAAGCTTAAATTTGGCCTGGTGTTCCCGCTTCTCCTGCTCGTACAGGTTGCTGTTTTCTCTTTGCAAAATGAGATTCCCTTTCTTGGCAAGGCAAGCGGTTACATCTTTATGCTCGTTTATATTGCCGGGATGTTCTTTTTAGCCCTGAACTGGCATTACAAAGGTTTTATTATTATATTAATAGGTGTTTTCTTGAATTTTCTCGTTATGGCAGTCAACGGCGGCCGCATGCCTGTGTCGATGGAAGCTGCAGTCATCCTTGATCCTGGTTATATCGAAGCTATAAAAGGAGAGCTGTACGCGAAGCATGCAGTATTGACCAGCTCCTCGAATCTCGGATTCCTTGGGGACATCATTCCCCTGACAGACCCTTATCCGAAAAATCAGGTAATCAGCATTGGCGATGTATTAATGAATATTGGAGTTTTCATGTTCATCCAGCAGCTCATGCTCGGCCATTTAAAAAGCCACCAGAAAGACGACGTCTCCTTTCAATTGAAAGGGGGTGAATCAAATTGAAAAACACAAAAGGCATCGTTCTTAACGCAATTATCCTTGGTTCTTTAATCATTGCTTTGACATCTGGCTTCAGACTAATCTAATAATACTAGTTTGGGAGAAGATGGCGCTATGACCTCCTTCTCCTTTCTAATTTAATATTGTGAGTGATAATAATGAACAAATTAACAAACCCATCAAATCTCTATTTAACCGCCATCTCTTTAATTGGCATTATTGCCTTCGCTGCCCTTCATCAAGTACATTTCGATGCAAGCGCCAAAACTGTTGTAATATATGCTCTAATTGGCGCAATTCTTCTCGTTGATAAATACCCCATTCCACTGCCGCCCGATGGCAACTCCATTTCTATGGACTCAGCCATTTTTCTTGCTGCCATTTTCCTGTATGGATTGGGAGATACACTGGATGTCCTGTTCATGTTTGCCCTAGTATTCACTCTCATCCAATGGAAAATTAAGTGGTGGAAGCATATCTTCAATTTTTCTCTCTATTCAATAATGATTATCTCCGCATACTATACGTTTATTTTTACCGGAGGAGTAGTCGGTGACGTCCATTCATCGAACATCGTTCCATATGTTGCAGCATTGACGGTATATTTTACCCTGAATACAACCCTTGTCAGCACCTATTTCTTCCTTGCACAAAAGGAAAGCCTGATGAGTGTTGTTGGTGGTGTCCTTAAGGATAGAACCTTCCAGGTCAGCTATTTTATTATTTTCCTGCTGTCGCTTGTCCTGGCGATCCTTATGCAGCATGAGCACATTTTTGGGCTATTCCTGTTTGTTTCGATCGCCCTCCTGCTGTCCGCTGCCTTCAACCAGCATTTCCAGAACCTGCAGGCGGTTTCACAAAAAGCAAATCGCGATTATCTGACCGGGTTATACAATCATGGATATTTTAAGGAACAGCTGGAAAAAGAAGCTGCAGCTGCAGCCGAAAATCACAAGCCGCTAAGTGTGGCATTGATCGACCTGGACGATTTTAAAAAATACAACGACCTTTTTGGACATATTCAGGGAGACATTCTCTTAAAGAAATTCGGCACCCTGCTTCGCCAGCATTCGAAAAAGCAAAATTTTCTCGTTGCCCGATACGGCGGCGAAGAGTTCGCGGTCATCATGCCAAATCAAACGACAGCGGAGGCTTTCAAATTCCTTGATAAGCTGAGGAAGACCATCAATGATACGGCATTAACAGGAGTGGACATCCTTCCTTACGGCTGCCTGTCCTTCTCTGCGGGGATTGCTGAATTTGAAAAAGGCACCTATGATATTGCAGAGCTTTTAAATAAAGCAGACCAGGCGCTTTATTATTCAAAAGCCCAGGGAAAAAACATGGTTCATATTTTTGATAAGGCCGACGAAACTCTGGATGCTTCCCATTCGTTCGAAAAACAGTTCGAAGAGGCAGAACAGCAGTTAAAGATTTTCCTATCAAAGGATGTTTACACATATCGCCACAGCAAAAGGGTGTTCCAGTACTCCGTGGACTTTGCCCGTAAACTGGAGCTGTCTGAACACGAACGGCGCATTTTCACTTTGGGCGCCCTTGTCCACGATATTGGCAAGCTGGAAATCCCCCGCGATGTCATCAATAAAAAAGGCAAGCTCGAGCCGCATGAATGGGAAATGGTTAAGAAGCACGTAATCTGGGGAAAAGAGATTATTTCAACGAACAAAGAATTGCAGGAATTGATTCCACTGGTGGAGCTGCATCATGAACGATACGATGGAAAGGGCTATCCGCACGGCCTTAAAGGAGAGAGCATTCCGAAGCTGGCAAGAATGCTGTGCATCATTGATTCGTTTGACGCAATGACGACCGAGCGCCCTTACCAGAAAACGAAGAGTTTTGCCGAGGCCATTGAGGAAATCCGCAGCTGTGCAGGTCAGCAATTCGATGCCTACTATGCAGAGCAGTTCATCGAAATGATTGAGCAGCAGTATGATTTTAATAGTAATAATGAGAAAGAATTGGTTAATGTATAGAAGTTTCCCTTTTTTTATTGGGAAACTTCTATTTTTTATATTACATATATGTTACAAAACTTGTAAAAAGGGCCTTATTCTATTGGAAAAAATATTAATTTAACCCTATTTTCTTACAGTTCATAAAATCTTCACTAGTTTTTGGGCAATTTTTTAAAAAATTTCCAAAGGAAGCAAAACCCAGTAACAGCAAGGCTTTTTGCCATATTTCGCTAAGGTTTATCTTTCCTCTAGCGGTATATGTCGGTATTTGTAACATTATTGTAATTTGTCTGTTATTTGTCTGTAACCCCTTTCCTTATATACTAGGTTTAACATAAACCAAACGGGGGTAAACAACTTTGTTTAAGAGAATTTTAGCTTCAACTGTACTAATCTCAGTACTTGCCACTGCCGCTCCGTCTATGGATCAAGCCTCAGCTGCTTCAACTGCATATCATGTAAATGTAAGCTCAGGCACATTAAATGTTCGTAATCAGCCATCAACTTCTGGTAAAGTGATTGCAACTCTACCAAAAAACTACAACGTTACAGTAACTAGCCAAGGTAATGGATGGGCTAGAATTTCATATAGTGGAAAAATCGGATATGTAAGTTCTAAATATATCACTGCGGGAAGTGTTTCCACAACGGCTTCTACTGTAAGCAGCAACTATAAAGCAAACGCAATCTCTGTTGCAAAAAGCCAAATGGGTGTTAAATATGTATGGGGCGGAACGACTCCAAGCGGTTTCGATTGTTCAGGCCTGGTAACATATGCATTCAGAAATGCTGGATACAACAAGCTGCCTCGTACTGCAGGCGAAATGTTCAATGTAGGTACAAAGGTAACTTCATACCAGCCGGGAGATCTATTATTCTACGCAACTAGCGGCGGAAGAAAAGTTACCCACGTTGCAATTTATATCGGCAACGGCCAAATGATTCATGCTGCTACTTCCAAAGGTGTATCAATCGCAAGCATCAACAATTCATATTGGAAGCCTAAATTCATGGGCGCTAAAAGATTATAATGATATGAAAGGTGGCTATTATGCCGCCTTTTTTTAATTCTTCTTAAAAATTTTCCCACATTTTTTTGTTTGATTTTAATAAAACACCTCCCCTTTTTGCCTTCTTTTATAAAAAGCATATTCTACTAGACCATTTTTTCCTTATATTACATGTTTGAAATTGTTTTGTAATAAAAATAGTTTCCCAATGTAACACAGCTGTTATATTAAGCTGTTAATCTATTCCTAGCAAAGAAGAAAAAGGAGACTAGAACTTGAAAAAAACTGCGATCAGCTTCATTACTGCTCTTGTTCTACTATTCGGAGCTTCAAATGCCACTTTAGCCGCTGGAAATACATATCAAGTAAAGAAAGGCGACACTCTTTGGGGAATCGCCAAGAAACATAACATATCCGTTACACAATTAAAGTCTATCAACAAACTGAGTTCAGATAAAATCAAACCCAACCAGGTGTTAAAGGTTTCCGCAGCTGCCAGCACTGCTGCTAAGAAAACAACTAAAGCTAAGGCACCAGCACCTGCTTATAAAGAGATTACAGTTCGCGCTACAGCATATACAGCAAGCTGCAAAGGCTGCAGCGGAATCACAGCAACAGGCATCAACCTGAAGAAGAACCCTAATGCCAAAGTCATTTCCGTTGACCCCAGCATTATACCTCTTGGATCTAAAGTTTATGTGCCAGGATACGGTGAAGCAATCGCCGGAGACAAGGGTTCAGCAGTAAAAGGAAACAAAATCGATGTCTTCATCCCGAACAAACAAAGAGCCCTCCAATGGGGAAGCAAAACACTCAAAATCAAAGTCTACATTAAAAAATAAGATAAAACAAAGAGAGCTGCGGCTGATGCCGCAGCTCTCTTTTTCGCTTTAAAGCACTAGGGGTCAGACCCCCAGCACTTCACCGCGTTACTGCACCGGGGGTCAGACCCCCGGTGCTTCACCGCGTTAAACTCTGAATACTTTACATCTTAATGTCTGTTATTTTGTATTCCATTTCGGCTGTGTTTTGGATGGTGATGGTGAGTTGGTTCAGGCCGGCTTTGAGTTTGCCTTTGTAGTTTTTGTCTAGTTCGGCATAGATGGTTACGCTGAAGTCGATCTGGTCATTGTTCCTGTTTAGTTCTTTCATGTCGCGGTATTCGATTTTCTTGATGCCTTTTTTAAATTGGTTGACGTTTAGCAGGCTCTTTTTGATGAGCTGTTCTTCAGAGACGCTTGAATCCACCAGCAGGTATTTGAAGAAGACGAAGGCTGGATTGATATTGCCAGGGATATTCAAATCAACGGTATGGCTGTAATCCAGCTTGCTGATTTTCCAGCCTTGCTTAGGCCAGCGAACGACACTCATCTTATATGCTGCTAGCTCTTTTGTTTCTCCAACCGGAACCAACAAGGTGTAATTTCTTTCGCTTCCTGATTTGCCATCAAACCTCACCACTGACTTATCCCATTGCAAAAGCGAGCCTCCATCCGCTTCGGGCTGCGCCATTTTCCCTTTGTATTCAATAATCCCAACTTCCTTGATATATACATTGGCGTAGGCCGGAGTGACGCTTTGTTTCAGGTAAGCAATCAATTCTTTTTTCGTATCAATATCTTTTGAAAGATAACGATAGTAAGACCTCTTATATTCAAATGATTTGTACTCTCCCTCAGCATAATGCCCGCCGCTTTGGATATAGGTTTTCTTTTTTACCCATTCGTTCGCCATTGCTCCGACTTGCTTATCTGTGATCATTTTCTTAACAATCAAAACCTGAGAAACTTTATGACTTTCCTTGGCGAAGGATTCCTGCCCCGGGAACATTGAGAATCCTAACATTGTGACTGCCAGCCCTGTGATTAAAAGTGATTTAGCTTTCATTTTTATTACCTCCAGTATTGTGGTTGCTCCTTATGCTTTTATTTTAGGGCTTCATTCAATTCAATAAGTTACGAAGAGGTAAACAGTTGTTTGAAATGTGGTTACAGTTTTGTATCGGAAAAAGCTTTTACACGCAGCGTGTAGCAATCCGCTAGCATCCATTCTTCCAGCTCAAAAAGAAAAACAGCACCCATAAAGGCTGCTGCTCATAACGTCACTGGATTCGATGAAATCCTCCATCCTTCTGCGGTTTTCTTGAATATGACCGTTACCGTTTCGTGAACCAGGCTGTTGCCGAGCGGGACACTTAAGTCATATTGCACTTCCGTCCCCAGATTTCTCACCTTCAGTACCTTAGCTTCACTATAGTTCAGCAAAGATCCGCCGTCCGCATTGGGCTGGGCAAGTCTCCCCTCATGCTCCACGATCCTCATCGTTTCCATATAATTTTGGATGTTTTCCTTTGTAAAAATAGAACCAAGAAAAGCATTCATTTTTTCTAATGTATCAATGTCTTCCCCTAAATACCTGTAATCCGTGTCATTAAGGGGGAAATTTTCAAGCATGCCGTCTTTCATTTTTCCGCCCATGCCGACATATACAGCTTTTTGATAAGCTTCCTGGACCTTTTTTATCAATAGCTGATCCTCGAGGATTTCATATTTCGCAAAAGGCGAACCCAGCCTTACACTTCCGATGATCCCGTCCACCATTGCGCCTAGCTTCTGATCCTCAACGGTTCTTCTTACTCCATAAATCAACTGTTCATTTTCAGCAATGACTGGCAGGGTGAATTCCTCCCTTACGATGAACTCCTGAGAATGGACTTCGATCGCAAAAAGCAGCGTCCTATTCTTCCCTTCGGTAAAATAAACCTGAATCACATATTCATTCGCTTCGCCTTCTTCAGGCTCCACGGTTATATTTGGGTACAGATTCTCAGGAATATTCATTGTCAGGTCTGCCTGCGGGTCATAATAAAGCACATCCGCTCCACTTTTTCTGCTCAAACTCGTGTCTGTTTTTTTTCGTAAAACTTCAAAAGCATTCCAATCAGGTATCTTGATTCTTCGCTGCATTCCCTGGTTTAGCGCCATTTGTGCATCCTCAGGCATATCAGCCTTCAGGTAACTATCGGCAAGATAGTACCAATAGTAGGCGGCATCCGGGACTTCTTCCGTTCGCTGTTGATAGTAATGTGCAACCTGCTTGAAGTAGGCAGGGGTCAACTCTTGGTCCTCTGTAAATGCCCCCCCCTTCCACTTTACTACCTTGACATCATAGACATCTTCCAGCTCCCGCTGCCAGATTGCCAAACTGGACTGCCCCTCAGATTTTAAAAGATCCAGCTCATGATACTTTTCCTGTGCAACTTTTTCAAAATGTTGGTCCTTCCAGCTGTAAATATCAAGCATGCTTCCTGCGGACACGCCCATTTTCCAGCCGATCAGCAAATCTGTCCTTCCGTCTCCAGTAATGTCTTCTGCGCTTCCCCAGCTGATTTCGTATCCCGGACCGTCAAAATTGGCGATTTCCTCCCAGGACAGTCCTTTTTTCTCAAGAACAAGCACACCAGCTTCATTGGCTTTTATGGAAGATTTATAAAAAGCAATGACCTCTATTTTGCCATCATTATTAAAATCCGCTTGAATAACTGAATCGCTTCCTACCGGCTCGTTCGGCACATATAGGGAGGTTCCAGCGGGCAGATGTGCCATAACTGTCTGAATGTGATTTTCCTGCTCCAGACTGCTTTCCTGCGGTTCTCCTGGCGCGGAGATGAGACTTACTGGCTCAGGAAATAAATTACAGCCCCCCAGCACCATACATGCTAAAGCCAGCGGCGCAGTATGCCTCCACTTCCTTTTCATCCTAATCCTCCTCTCTCCCGTTAATTTGACAGTACCGTCTATGGGGAGAGAAATCTCTCTTATTCCTTTAAGAAAAGGTAACAAAAAGGTTAAATAGTCGGCAGGGTGATTTCCACTGTCGTTCCCTTCCCTACCTCGCTCTTCAGATCAAATGTGCCGCCGTGGGCACGGACAATTTCCTCGCAGATGGCAAGGCCAAGCCCGGTCCCTGAGACTTTGGATTTCCCTTTTTGGAATTTTTCTTTTATTAATGGAAGCTCCTGGTCGGGGATTCCTTCACCTGTATCACTTATCTTGATTAACGCTTCAGCCTGGCTTTTCGCCAGGGATACAGTGATTTTGCCTCCGCTCGGTGTAAATTTCAGCGCATTATCGATGACATTGATGAACACTTGCCTTAAGCGGTTTCCGTCTCCTTTTAACAATGCTTCTTCATGTAAGAAGCTAAGCAGCTTGATTCCTTGCCTGTCTGCCCTTGGAGTCAGCTGGGCCACTACCTGATGGAGGGTGTTTTTTAATTGGAGCTCCTCGAAGCTATACTTCACTTTTCCGGCAGAAAGACTGGATAAATCGAGCAAGTCGCCGAGCATATTGGACAGGCGCTCGCTTTCATTGGAGATGATCTGGAGGCCTTCCTGGAAGGTTTCGTCCGTCGACATCGAACGCAGGGTAATCGCCCAGCCTTTAACCGACGTAAGCGGCGTCCTCAGCTCATGGGAAACGGAGGCAATGAATTCGTTCTTCAGCACCTCGTGCTTCTCGACTTCTTCCGCCATGAAATTCAGTGTATCGGCAAGCCTGCCTAGTTCGTCATTCTTCTTTTTATTAATCCTGGTGGAGAATTTCCCGGATGCCATTTTCTCAGCAGCAGCCGTAATGTCGCTGACCGGCCTCGTAATCGTACTGGCCAGGAAAAGGCTTATGACAGCTGCGACCACAATAACGAACACACCGATTCCCATCAGCATGAGCATGCTTTTTAGCAATACTTGATTTACCTGTTCCATTGAAGTCGTCAGACGGATCGCACCATAATTTGTTCCATTGATGAGCATCGGCTGGGTAACGGACATGACTTTTTCGTTAGTTAATCTGCCTGTAAAATAACCGGTCTGCCCGGAATTGAGGGCGGTTTTTACATCCTCCAGCTGACTGACGTCCATTTGTTCATTATTATGCGAGTCCGCCACCAGCCTGCCTTTGGAGGTAAGCAGCTGGACCTGTGCACTGATTGAAAAATTGTAATCCTGGAGAAGCTGGGGTGCCTTTTCTTCCAGTTGGCCGTTTTTTATCTCCTGCTCATAGAATGTAATGAACATTGCACCTTGATCTTTAAGTGTCTGCTGGACACTTTCAACATAATAAAATCTGAGGGCCGAAACAATCAGTGCTTCAAATAATACAACTGTCAGGATGATCAATAATAAATAGCTCCAAACGAGCCTTCCTTTAATACCTGTTCTCATGTTAGGCGCCGCTTTCCTGGAAGCAGTAGCCGAAGCCCCACATCGTGATCAGGTATTTAGGGTTGGAAGGGTCATCCTCCAGCTTCTCCCGGAGCCTGCGCACATGGACATCGACCGTTTTCGGGTCGCCAAAATAATCTCTTCCCCAGATTTCATCGAGAAGATCGTTTCTGGTGATCGGCTGATTGATCCGCTCGAAAAACAGCTTCATCAACTGAAACTCCCGGGCCGTGAGTTTAAGCGCTGTTCCTGATTTATATAGCTTGAGAGTTTTCAAGTCCAATATGTAAGGCCCCATTGCCAGCCTTTCGGGTGCCGCTGGAGGCGACTGCAAGGGCATCGTCCTTCTCAGGACCGTACGCACCCTGGCGACCAATTCTAGCGGATTGAACGGCTTGACAATATAATCATCGGCACCAAGCTCAAGGCCCATGATTTTGTCCATATCCTGCCCCCTGGCTGACAGAATGATGATCGGCAGCTGCGGATTCCGCTTCCTGACCTCCGTACAAATCTCGAAGCCATCCATATCCGGCAGCATCAAATCCAGGATCATGATCGACGGCCTCTCCTCCTCAACCAATCGAAGAGCCGCAGCACCATCCCCAGCCTCCACCACATCAAAATTCGATCGGCTCAAATTAAAACAAATCAGCTTCCGAATCGGCAGCTCATCCTCCACAACCAACACCCTGCCCTCACCCATCACCGCATCACCCCATTACTCCATTGGGGGTCAGACCCCCATTACTTCACCGCATTAACGTGTCGGGGGAGACCCCCGGCGCTTTACCACATCACCGTGTCGGGGGTCTGACCCCCGGTGCTTTAACGCATTAAACTCCATATGTTTGCGCCACACCTGTAGTACTTAACATTACAAGTTTCCCAGATTTTCATATTCCTTGTTATTAATCTTATGTAGACGAAGAATTAAATAAGATTTAATTCGTTTAATGCGCCCCTGGAATTTACCTTTCATCAATTATATAGACGCAGGAATCCTCGACTTTGTTTCTTTTAATTTAGTTAAGAGCATAAGTATAATTTCAGGCTAGCTTCCAATGGAGGTTCTCGCGGTTCTCGAGGTTCGCGGCTTTATCACATTAACGCGCCGGGGGTCTGACCCCCGGCGCGTTAATGTGATAAAGAAAGCCCTCCTGTAAACCAGGAGGGCTTGTACTTACTGTGTCTTCAATTTATATCTTATTTGTTTAGAAGCAATGATACTACTTTTGCAGCCTGTGCTCTTGTTGCTTTGCTCTTTGGCTCGAATTTGCCGCCGATTCCTACCATGAAGCCTAGTTCGTTTACTTCGTTGACTGCATCTTTAGCGAAGCTGGATACTTTGCCAGTGTCAGCAAACTTGGCTGTTGATTTTGCATCATATGCTTTGCCAATCTTGTATTCATAAGCACGTACTAGCATAGCAGCCATTTGCTCACGGTTGATTGAAGCATTAGGATCAAACTTGTCCTTAGTCAGACCAGCAGTGATGCCTGCTTTGTATGCTGCAGCGATATCCGCTTCAAGTGCGCCAGCAACATCATTGAATGGATGCTCTTTAGTGGATTCAAGCTTTAAAGTACGTGCAAGTAAAGATACAAATTGCCCTCTTGTAACGTTTCCACTTGGATTGAACTTATCAGCAGACTGACCTTTGATGATTCCTGCTTCTGTTAATTCAGCAATGAATTCAAATGCCCAGTGGTCTTTTTTAACATCCTTGAACTTCTCTGGAAGGTCTGCAGGTTTTCCTGGTTCAGCAGGCTTCTCTCCTGGGTTTTGAGGAGGAACAGGATTTGTAGCTTTCACTTTCATATCAAGAGCATACTTCGCAAAACCGTCTTCTCTAGTCTCTACATATTTATAGTTATCTGCCGATGTGACGAACTGTTTGCCTTCAGGTGAGGATAGGAAGTAAACTTTTACATCTTCACTGATCGTTTTGAATGACCAGTTTAAATCTGTCGTTGGATCAATAATACCTTTTTCTACAACGTAAGCTGAAACTACTTCCCTGCTTGATTCAGGAGCTTTTACAATGATCTCAGATCCTTTTACGCCAGGGAAAGTACCAGAAGCACGGTAATCATTTGTTGCGACAACAAATTTTTGCGCTGGATCGATTGGCTTTCCATTGAATTGCAAGTTCACAATGCGGTTCGCATTTGCATTCAATACTGTTTTCCCAGCTGTATCGTATTTTGCAGGCTGTGTTACATCAATTTCATATGTAACACCGTCAATTACGTCAAAATTGTATGAGCGATAGTCCCCGTTAACAATATTTTGCTCTTCTGTTGAGTCAGTTTTGATTTGGTTGAATTGTCCAGCTGTCATTTCAAGCCATTCTTTTAAATCAGCACCAGTTACTACAACAGCTTGAAGCGTGTTGTTATCGTACAAATATAAATCAGCAGCATTTTTTATTTGCAGTGTGCCAGCAGGAATATTGGTATAGTAGTTTGGATTATCACGTGTACCAGCTTTAAATGGTGCAGCAGCAGAAAGGACAGGAAGCTTTTCAAATTCCGTGCCCTGGATTGCCTTTTCTGTATACCATTTTTGAGCAGCGTTCAATACCTGAATTGCTTCATTATCTTTAATTTGTGAGAAGTAGCTATTGATTGGAGCAGTTGTTCTTCCAAGCTCGCCCTTCATATATTCAATAGTCGCTTCATGCTCATGTTTAACAGCATCTACGACACTTTGGTCAGCATCTGCATTTGAGTGAGTTCCTGCGGTATCTTTTGTGAAAATCTGACGAGTAGAGCTTTGAGAATCAAGAATAGACCAATTACCTTCTGCATTCTTCTCAATCGTCATGTCGATCAGGCCAAGGTTGTCTCCCCACATACCAGCTTGTACTGTTGCAACTCCGTTTAAAGTACCTTTTTCAAGATCAGCGCCTGCTAGACCAGCATACTTGCTGCTTGGGAATGTTGCGTGTGAGTGGCCGAAAAGAATTGCGTCAATGCCTTCAACCTTGCTTAAGTTATAAACGGCATTCTCTTCGTTTTGGCCATTCGCATTTACATCAATACCAGAGTGAGGGATCGCAACGATTAAGTCTGCACCCTTTTGCTTCATTTCCGGTACGAACTTGTTAGCTGTTTCAATAATGTCTTTAGCAATTACTTGGCCGCTGATACGGGCAGCATCCCACTGAGTGATCTGTGGAGGAACGAAGCCAATAACACCCACTTTAATAGTGTGCTTTTCGCCGTCCTCATCAGTTACTTCTTTATCTAAAATTACATAAGGAGTGAACGCATTTTTATCATCAGTTGCGTCATCGATATAAACGTTTGCGTTAACGTATGGGAAATTAGCCCCTTTTAAAGTACGGTCAAGGAAGTCAAGTCCATAATTGAATTCATGGTTTCCAAGGTTACCAGCGTCATAGCCCATAAGGTTCATAGCTTTGTAAACAGGGTGAGTTTCCCCGTTTTTCAGCTGGTTAACCTTTGCTATGTAGTCACCCATTGGGCTTCCCTGAATCAAGTCGCCGTTGTCAAAAAGCAAGCTGTTATCAGCTTCTTCCTTTGCTTTTTTGATTAAGGTAGCAGTCTTGGCAAAACCAAAGTTCAATACTTCTTTATCTTGATAGTAATCATAGTTCATCATGTTGGAGTGCAAGTCTGTTGTTTCGAGGATGCGAAGTTTAACTACGTCTTGGTCCATTACTTCTGCATAAGAAATAATCGGTGTCGCCTGTGGGACGATCAAACCAAACGCTAAGGCCGTTGCAGCTAGTTTTTTCATCTTTTTCAAGGTATTTCCCCCTAAATAGTGTAATCGCTTGCAAAGGATATTGTAGCCTATTGGACTATAAAAGTTAATAGGTTTTTTTTAAATTAATATATATTTTACAAATATTTATAATCCTATTTACCCATCATTTAGCAAACCAACGCTTTACTGCACTGGGGGTCAGACCCCCAGTGCAGTAAAGCGTTAAAGCAATTGCCAGAGAAATGCGGTGATGAACAGATGAGTTACTACTAATAATAAGGCAGGCAAAAGATTTAACTTCCGAACTATCTTAAAAGTGATTAATGTCAGGTAAATTGTTATGAGAGGGACAACTGTAAATCCTAAAAGCATTATTATTGGCGTACTGGGATCGATGCCATTCTCTTCAATAAAAGACTCGTAATCCATAGTTGATTGGTAAATGAACAGCACAATCCCAATCAATGACATAGATGTGATGAAATAATAATTATACAGACTAAGCGGAATCATTCCAAACCTGATCGTTTGATGAAGGATTTTCATTTTCAGTCTCCTATTTCATTTTCTGCCTCAGACTTTCCGTCAAACCCTTAAAGATAATGATCACTTTAATGCGCTGGGGGTCTGACCCCTACTGCGTTAATATGTTGAAGTAAAAACAGGCACCATCCGCATTGAACTGTACCCCGTCAAGTAGACAATCGAAATAATAAAAATGATTTAAGCGGCGTTAGCTCTATATTCTATAGGGCTAAGGCCGTTTAATCGTTTTTGATATCTATCGTGATTATAAAAATGTATGTATTCATCTATTG
>NZ_JBYNSB010000022.1:0-2378 GCF_057785455.1 Mesobacillus sp. | reverse complement strand
ATAAGACCCAAAGAGGTAGAACTGGCTAAATAAGTAAATAAGGATAGGTTTTCCACTCATGGAAGCTCCGAGAGAGAAGTAGAGTCTCTACGCTTCCATGAGTGGAAAATAAGAAAAAGAAAAAAAGGAGTGTGCATTTTTTTATTGTAATATCTTTTTCATAGATGACAATTTTATAAAGAAGATAGAAAAGAAAATGGGCAGAAGGTTCATACTGCAGAAACCGGGCAGGCCAAAGGGCAAAGCAACTAAATATGGGATGTGTCCCTAATTAACCCCGTGCAACCTGCTATGCGTGAGCTGTGGGTATAAATCTTCATTCTTCTGCCTGTAACGAAGCCAATTACCGTTAGACCGGTTAAATGAGCAAGCTCAATGGCGAAACTCGTCACCGATGTTGTTGAGGCTATAACAGGGATATTGGCTCGTGAACACTTCAGTACCATCTCAGACGACACCCTTCCGGTAATAGCTGCACAGGCATTATGAAAATCATACCCTGCAATAAGAGCCTCTCCTATTACTTTATCGAGAGCATTATGTCTCCCGATATCTTCAGCAGATGCAATTAAAGAGGATGCGTTCAATAATGAGCATTTATGTACACCCCTTGTTTTTCTATACATCTCGGAATTCAATACATCTTTAATACCGGCAAAAACGGCGTCTCTGGTAAGAACGGCTTCCGTAGTTACCTGTGGAAGCCGTCCTTTCAGCATTTCTGCTGAGGCTCCACCGCACCCGCTTAGAATCACCTTTCCGGGAAAAGAGAGCATCTTCCGCAGGAGCACAATTTCCACTATATTGCCTTCGATCTCCATAGAGGAGATCTCTTGTAAGGAACGTATGATCCCCTCTGAGTAAAGATGTCCGATGATAAATTCTCTTTCCTTACCAGGGCTCAACATGACGGCAGCGTAATAGCTGTTATTAATGAAGATATAGAGCGACCTCTCAAGAGGGACGATATAATCAAAAGTCTCACTGCCATCCGTGTCTGGAGTAATACTGTCAGTTAAAGTGCTTCCCTTCTTTATCATCATATTTTCATCACTACATCCCTAAGCCCAAGTTCCTCCAAGGTCTTTTTCTCAGGATGTCCTGTAACGGGATCCCAGCCATTTATCTTGTAATACTCGGTTTTTAGTTCCTCAAATTTCTCCCTGTTTAATGCTCTGTTTACTGTAATAACCTTTCCTTCAGGTCCCGTAACTTTGCCTTGCCTCTGTTTTGTGAAGAGATAATCGGCGAGGGTATCATGATTCCGATTTCTCCCTTCACGCATGGCAATCACCCTCTCAAGATTGAGTATCCGCTGTCCAGCCCTAATTAATTCTTTCCCATCAGGTATTATATCGGTTCCGGTGACGAGACTCACGAGGCGGCTTTCCAGATCCGGTGATCGTAGTGGTACCTTATAATTAGGCGCTTCGGAATAGGAGCTGAAAAATAGAGGAGTCGGGCCATATGAGCATACGATCACGCTCCTCCGCGCTATGTCGTATTCCCTAATCCACTTTGTTACTGATGCATGGATCGGATTATAAAAATTCTCATCACTGTAGTCGACTGCCTTATCAGTGCCAAAAAGCTCTCTGCTCCATGCAGCAACATCTTCTGCCGATGCAAAGCCCGCAGCAGGCCAGAGATCCTTAACATACATCCTGAAAACCCAGTACATGGCATGAATGCTGCTCACCGGATGGCGCGTCTCCATTGCCCAAAAGAGGGCCTGGGGCGACCAGAGCTGGGGTTCCCAGTGCTGGGCAAAACCCCGATTCATATGGGGAAGATGTTTCTGACTGCCCCTCCCGATAATATCAGCGGCTCTCGGAGAGCCTTCTGAAAGAATCTTTCCGAAACCTTCTTTGTAGGCGATCATCTTAATGAGCTTCTCAGCAAATTCCAATGTTCCTACATCCTCTATGGCTATGCCAGTATCCTCCTTTATAAGTATCTTTTCTTCAAAACATTTCCTGAGCCACGGTATCATTCCGATCAGTTCAAAGCCGTTTACGCCCATCATATCCGCTATTTTGGCAGATTTGTAAAAAACCTCTGTTATATCCTTGTGCCTTTCCATATCGTATCTTTCATACCAGAACTGATTACATTTTGCCGATCCATGTCTGCCTTGGGAATCAGGTATGTTTGAAAAGACTCTGCAGGCGAGCGGGCATGTATGGCATGACTCTGCCTTTCTCGTGTAGTTTTTGAGCCACTTCCATCCTTTTATTTTCTGTCCCTGGAAAAATGACCATCCGATCCTATGAAAGCTGGCAATGTTAGTCCACTTTTCAGGTCTTTGGTCAGGTCTGTATATCCACCTGTTCATGGTATAGGATATGTCCATTAATTCCTTAGGTTTTGCAGATTCA
>NZ_JBYNSB010000021.1:0-16649 GCF_057785455.1 Mesobacillus sp. | reverse complement strand
TGAAGATCCGCTCGACTTGCATGTATTAGGCACGCCGCCAGCGTTCGTCCTGAGCCAGGATCAAACTCTCCAAAAAAGAGTATGAGTTTAGCTCATAATTTAAAACGTTGGCTCATGATTTTCTATAATAGAAGTCATGATAATTTATTGTTTGTTGACGCTTGTTTGTTTAGTTTTCAAAGAGCAATTTTTCGCGTCGCTTGTTGGCGACTTAAATAATATATCATACCGTCGTTGTCTCGTCAACATCTTTTTTTAAGAAGTTCAGCTGATGTCCAACAGCAACTTTAATATAATAACAACTTCTGCTTGCTTGGTCAATAGCTTTTTCAATAAAAAATGCCGCTTTTTAAAAAAGCGGCATTTCCCTTCATATAATCCACATCTGAATGGCGACAAGAGCAAATACTCCCGGGATGCCCAACAGCCCTGATATGGCTGCTGTCCCAAAATTGATTGGCACATAAACTCCAAAGCTGGTCCCAAAGGCATTGAGGAAAAATAAAAAAATTGCTCCAATCAAGATTTTCACAGCGCCCTGGCCGACAAAACGGAGCGGTTTCGTGGGCGCGCCGATGATCAGCAGCAATAATATCAATCCTCCGAGGATCGATATGACAACTATAGGATCCATACTGTTCCCCCTCATTTCAATATCTTGTACTATTTTTATGTACAAGTTATCGAAATAAGAACTTTAGTAGAGAAAACTCAAGTTATCTTGCCTTGATGGTAATCTTCCTGTGCTTCGCTTCTTTAAAGAGAAAGAAATACTTCGCTTCGGCAATTTTTGCTTCAGTGATGAATTCCTCGGATGGATCGAAGCTTCTTTCAACCAATAGCTTTTGATTATTCCAGTTTGTTTTCATGCTGCTGAGCTGTCCCAATAATTTTTGGTCGAACTCTTTTCTAAGCCATTTCTTTTTACGAAACAACATGACAGTCCTCCAGTTGAATGTAACGTTAACCAGCTATTCATTTTGGAATTGCAGTTGGGTGGATAGCCTGTCAGATTATACCTCCCGGCGCCCTTCCAATGCTTTAGAAAGTGTAACTTCATCAGCGTATTCAAGGTCTCCGCCCACAGGCAATCCGTGTGCGATTCTGGTAATCTTGATGCCTGATGGTTTTAACAGCCGGGAAATATACATCGCGGTTGCCTCTCCCTCGATATTAGGATTGGTCGCCATGATGACTTCCTGGACTGTTTCATCCTGGAGTCTCTTCAAAAGGTCAGGGATGTTGATGTCCTCTGGTCCGATGCCATCCATAGGGGAGATTGCTCCGTGAAGGACATGGTAGAGGCCATTGAATTCCTTCATTTTTTCCATAGCGATGACATCCTTGGGATCCTGTACGACACATATGATGCTCCGGTCCCGTCGCTGGTCCTCACATATATAGCAGGGATCCTGGTCAGTGATATGTCCGCATACAGAACAATATGTCAAATTCCTCTTCGCATTGACCAGGGCTTTCGCAAAATCCAATACAGTTTCTTCCTTCATGCTCAAGACGAAAAATGCCAGACGCGCGGCCGTTTTAGGGCCGATACCCGGCAATTTCATAAAGCTGTCGATCAGCTTCGATATCGGTTCAGGATAATGCATTCTTAATTATTCCTCCTAGAACATTCCCCCAGGAAGGTTCATCCCTTTTGTAAATTGTCCCATTGTTTTGTTTGATAGTTCATCTGCTTTTTTAAGAGCGTCATTTGTTGCAGCCAGCACAAGGTCCTGAAGCATATCTACATCATCTGGGTCTACTACTTCCGGCTTGATCTGAACATCAACGATTTCTTTATGGCCAGTCACGATAACTGTAACCATGCCTCCGCCAGCAGTACCTTCGATTTTTTCTTCACCTAGCTGTGCTTGTGCCTCTTCCATTTTCTTTTGCATCTTTTGCATTTGCTTCATCATATTTTGCATATTACCCATTCCACGCATCATATTAACGTTACCTCCAGTTTTAGTCTTGTATTTGTATTAATTCATCGCCAAACAATTTTTGGGCCTCGGTAATCAGTGGATCCTCATTCGCTGATGGGGAGTCCGCTGCTCCTTCGCCTCTTTGGCTGATAAAGCTTTCCCTTATTTTAAGCCACTGGTCTTCGGGCACACCGATTACCTGCATCCGCTTGCCTGTGTATTCCTGCATGGCATTGCTGGCTGTTTCAGTAAACCTGGTGTTTTCCATCGCCATTTGACAGTGTATTTCATATTTGAATTTAATCACTACAGCCGTATCGGATGCAGCAACTGGCTCTGCCTCACTAAGCAATGCAGCCTGTGAGCGCATCTGCTTTGCAGCGAGCATTTCAAGCAGGTCTCCCCAGCGGCCTTTTATTGCATGGAGATTCGCTTTCGTGGCATTCTTCAGCACCTCATTGATTTTCCCTGCTGGTGCCTGGAAGCCTTTACGATTCGTTCGCGGTGCTTTTTTAGCTGCTGCTGCCGGTTCACTCGCAGCGGCTCCTGGGTTCTGCTGAAATTGGGCCAGCTTCTCTTCAAGCTGTTCAATTCTTCTGAGCAGCGGTTCAACATTCACATTGCCGGCAGGAGATTGATTTTCCAGCTGGCATAGTTTAACGATCGCTACCTCCAGGAAGATCCGCGGATGGTTTGTCCATCGCATTTCCTGCTGTGCTTTATTCAATACTTCAATCAATTCGTAAATTTGTGCTGGCTCAATCTTGTTGGCCAGTTCCTGGAAGTCCTCATCAAGCATGACTCTTTCCATGGATTCCTCGAGTGCGGGAGCCGCTTTATATAAAAGCATATCCCGGTAAAAGTAAATGAGGTCCTCGATGAACCTTGCAGGATCCTTCCCTTGCATCAGCAATTCATCCAGTGCTTCAAGACCTGCTGCCGCATCCTTTTCAAAGATGGCTTTCGCAAGCTGATTGAGGAAGTTTTGTGATACGGTTCCGGTCACTGTTAGAGCATCCTCAAGAGTAACTCTATCCTGGCTGAATGAAATCGCCTGGTCAAGCAGGCTCAGCGCATCACGCATTCCGCCCTCTGCGGCGCGGGCAATGATTTGCAGAGCTTTCTCGTTGCAATCAACTCCAGATTCCTCAACAATTTGCTTCATCCTGCCAACTATAGCCTGAGCAGTGATTCTCTTAAAATCAAATCGCTGGCATCTTGAAATGATCGTTAACGGAATCTTATGGGGCTCAGTTGTTGCGAGGATGAAGATGACATGCTTTGGAGGCTCCTCAAGAGTTTTGAGCAGTGCGTTGAACGCCCCGATGGACAGCATATGCACTTCGTCGATGATATAGACTTTATACTTCACGACGTTCGGCGCATATTTTACCTTGTCTCGAATATCCCTGATTTCTTCAACACCATTATTCGAAGCAGCGTCAATTTCTATTACATCAGGAATAGAACCGTCTGTAATGCCACGGCAGGCATCACACTCATTGCAAGGCTCGGTAATCGGAGCTTTTTCACAGTTAACCGCTTTTGCCAAAATTTTTGCAGCACTCGTCTTTCCCGTTCCGCGAGGTCCCGAGAAAAGATAGGCATGTGATATTTTTTGTTGAAGCAGAGCATTTTGCAGTGTCGTTGTAACATGTTCCTGCCCGACCACATCAATGAACTGCTGTGGGCGCCAGACACGATATAAAGCTTGGTACGCCAATGACACCGCTCCCTTCATAATATTATCTTTCCTATTATAACGCATATTTTTTTCAATTTCACTTTTACAAATGGAAAGTTCGAGGTTTTTTCACGGGTTTCTTGAAACAACAAAAAACTCATCTCCGCTAAGGAAATGAGTTGGTTGTTTATTTAATAACTGCCGCGCACCTTCCGTCGACTGAATACCATAAGCGTTACTTAAGCAGTTAGCTCGGCCCAGGCAACCCTGCGGCACATGGGAGCGTCCACTTAATGCTGCTTCCTTCCGGACCTGACATGGTTCATGGATTCCCATTGCGCAGGACCCGGGCGTCAACACCACTTACTTAAGGCAGACCCTACAGTAAAGCAGCCTCGGGAAGGAGTTCATCCCCGCTAGAGCGGATTGCGGGTACAGGGCACCGCTACCTCCCCGACTAGCACGGCAAAATTGAAACCATATTTGGGTGTCTCAAGGACACATTCATAGTATACTAACTTCTCCTGCAAAAAGCAATGTTTAACGGCTGTCAATTCCTGTATGCTGTTCCAGTGCCTCTTTCGCAAGCCTCTTTTGCAGCTTCTTTTTTTTCCGGAGATTCCTGAAAAAGTCTGACAGCAGTGCGCTGCATTCGTCCTCCAGCACCCCGGTCACTACCTCGCTTTGATGATTGAAGCGTTCGTCCTGAAGAATATTCATGAACGTACCTGCACACCCACCTTTCGGATCCTTCGCTCCATACACCACCCTTTTCACACGTGACAGCATGATTGCGCCTGCGCACATCGGACATGGTTCCAGCGTGACATACAGGGAGGCATCTTCAAGTCTCCAGGTCCCTAGCTTCCTGCAGGCTTCGTCGATAGCCAGGACTTCCGCATGGGCAATGGAGCTTTGCCTCGTCTCACGGAGATTGTGGGCACGGGCAATGATTTCCCCATCGAGGACGATGACAGCCCCAATTGGCACTTCATCCATCTGCCCTGCTTTTTTCGCCTCTTCTATTGCTTCATACATATACTGTTCATCTGGAGTTAATGACATGGTACCCTCCGGCTGTATTGATTTTCGCCTATTACTAGCAAGTGATTTATTTCCAGCTGGTTTAAGATTCCTCCACCGGTCTAAAAATATAGCAAAGGAGAGGAACTACATGACCAAACAAGCATTATTGATTATAGACATGATCAATGATTTCAATTTTGATGAAGGTGAAGCGCTAGCCGCCAACACAAATAAGATCATTGATCCTATTTTAAAATTAAAGAAGACTTTCAATGAAAAAAATCTGCCTGTCATCTATATTAATGATCATTATAATCTATGGCAGGCTGATTTCGAAAAAATAATGGACCATTGCCGCAATGAGAAAAGCGAAGAGATTATCAACAGCATTTCCCCGGAAAAAGATAAAGATTACTTTTTAATTAAGCCCAAACATTCCGCTTTTTATGGCACAGCCCTTCACACCCTGCTTCAGCAGTTGGATGTTGATACTCTTGTACTGACAGGCATTGCCGGGAATATCTGTGTTCTTTTCACCGCAAATGACGCCTATATGCGTGAATATAACCTCATTATACCTGAGGATTGTATCGCTTCAAACGATGATCAGGACAACAACTATGCCTTAACCATGATGAGGAATGTCCTGTCCGCAGAAACAGAGCCTTCCGGTAAGCTTGGTTTATAACATACTGTATTTTCTTCCCTCATACAATGGTTGTAGCGCTAAATGCCAGGGAGGGAAGAAAATGCAAATTCATGTGGTACAGCCTAACCAGACGTTAACGCAGATTGCCCGGATTTACGGGTCAACTGTTCAGGATATTACAGAAGCAAACGAACTTCCAAATCCAAATAACCTTGTGGTTGGCCAGGCAATGGTCATCCCGATTATCGGAAGCTTTTATTGGGTGCAGCCTGGGGACACACTCTGGTCCATCTCCAGGAGATTTGGCATAGCCTATCAGGAGCTTGCCCGCATCAATGGAATTTCTGTCAATCAGCCTCTCTCAGTTGGCTTCCGCCTCTATATACCACCCCGTCCAAAAACCAGAGCTGAATTCAACGCATATGTAGAACCCCGTGGAGGCACGGTGGCCCCGGCACTTGAAAATGCTGCCCGTGAAGCTGCCCCTTATCTAACGTATCTTGCACCTTTCAGTTTTCAGGCACTCCGTGATGGATCGCTAAAAGAACCGCCGCTCAATGATTTCCCTGCCATCGCCAGAGCAAATAATAATACGCTGATGATGGTGATCACCAATCAGGAAAATGATCAGTTCAGCGATGAACTTGGCCGCATATTATTGAATGATATGGCGATACAGGACCGCTTCTTGAATAATATTGTAGCAACTGCAAAAAAATACGGCTTCCGTGATATCCATTTTGATTTTGAATTCTTAAGGCCGGCTGATCGTGAGGCTTATAACCGGTTCCTCAGGAAAGCCAGGGACCGCTTCAAGCAGGAGGGCTGGCTGATTTCAACAGCGCTTGCCCCAAAAACTAGCGCAGCCCAGCAAGGTGCATGGTATACAGCCCATGATTATAAAGCCCATGGAGAAATTGTCGACTTTGTCGTCATCATGACCTATGAATGGGGTTACAGCGGAGGGCCCGCCCAGGCCGTTTCCCCGATTGGTCCCGTTCGCCAGGTGCTCGAATATGCAATAACGGAAATTCCTCCAGGCAAAATCATGATGGGCCAGAACCTGTATGGCTATGACTGGACGCTGCCTTTTGTCCAGGGCTCCACAGCAAAAGCAGTCAGTCCCCAGCAGGCGATTGAAATAGCTGCCAACAACAAAGTAGCTATACAATATGATACAAGAGCCCAGGCCCCGACCTTCAGGTATACTGCAGACGGAAAGCAGCATGAAGTTTGGTTCGAAGACGCCCGCTCGATCCAGGCGAAATTTGACCTGATCAAGGAACTTAAACTAAGGGGAATGAGCTATTGGAAACTGGGCCTTTCCTTCCCGCAGAACTGGCTATTGATCCAGGAAAACTTCAATGTGGTAAAAAGATAATCCAAAAGTCCGTTTTTCCTTATAGGAATTAAGTAATTAACAAAATTTTATAAAAAATTCATACTCAGAAAAATTTTTACAGATTTCGATATTATTAGACAGGCGCAGTATTCATGCGGCTGTCTTCTTTTTTTGCTAAAATTGCCTCTTAATATTCCGTATCCATTCTATACCATGGTGTGATAAAATGGATTTTGCTATTTATATGCCAGAAATGTAAACCACATAGAAAAGCAACAGCACCTTTTAAAGCGGAAATTTCGACAAATACCGCCAGACAACATGACGTTATGGACGAACTTACTCTTTAAAGCGGCCTGCTGAAGCTAAAATTATATCCAGGGTAAGAATATACTATTATACCTTGGAACAACGGAGAGGGAGGACATGCTGTGGAAGGTACACCTTTTATAACGGTTGAAGGACCGATTGGCATTGGAAAAACATCATTGGCCCGTGCCATTTCCGAGCGGTTTCAATTTGCACTATTGAAGGAAATTGTTGATGAAAATCCATTCCTGGGGAAATTTTACGATAATATCGAAGAGTGGAGTTTCCAGACAGAGATGTTTTTTCTATGTAATCGATACAAGCAGCTTGGAGATATTAATGAACATTACCTCAGCAAAAACAAGTCTGTCGTAGCTGATTATCATATAATGAAGAACCTGATCTTCGCACAGCGTACTCTGAATGAACAGGAATACAGCAAGTATCTTGATATTTATCACATCCTGACAAAAGATATGCCAAAGCCAAATGTCATCATTTATCTTAATGCGAGCCTTGATACGCTGCTTAAGCGGATCAAGATGCGCGGGCGAGAAGTGGAAAAGAATATCAGTCCATTATATCTTGAGCAATTATCCCTTGATTATGAACAGACCATGTTCCAATTTGAGCAGGAGCATCCTGAAATCCCTGTCCTTCGCTTCAGCGGAGATGATCTGGATTTTGTCAAAAATGAAGCAGACCTGCAGCTGATCATCGACCAGCTTACAGCATCATTAAGGAAAAGGAGCGTACAACCATGAATCTAAGAGTAAAATATGACATCCCAGCCAATGCGGTCATCACGATTGCCGGTACAGTAGGAGTCGGCAAATCCACAATGACAAATGCACTGGCAGATGCCCTGCGGTTCCGTACATCCTTTGAAAAGGTAGACACGAATCCATACCTTGATAAGTTCTATGCTGACTTTGAACGTTGGAGCTTCCACTTGCAAATTTATTTCCTTGCTGAGCGTTTCAAGGAACAAAAAAGGATTTTTGAATATGGCGGCGGCTTCATCCAGGACCGCTCCATTTACGAAGATACAGGCATCTTCGCCAAAATGCATTATGAAAAGGGCACGATGTCACCAGTTGATTATGAAACATATAAGAGCCTTTTCGATGCAATGGTCATGACACCATATTTCCCGCATCCTGACCTATTGATTTACCTTGAAGGTTCCCTTGATGATATCCTTGAACGCATTAAGCTTAGAGGCCGTCCAATGGAGCAGCAGACTCCGATCTCTTATTGGGAAGAAATGCATGGACGTTATGAGAACTGGATCAACAACTTCAATGCATGCCCAGTTCTGCGCTTGAACATCAATGACTATGATCTGTTCAACAACCCTGAATCGATTGAGCCAATCGTTGAGAAAATCGCAGCACACATCAAGCAAACTCAATTATTGAAAAAATAAGCCGCCAATTGGGCGGCTTTTATTTTTTGTATATCAAAAATGCACATAAAAAAGCCCGTTACATAAGTAACGGGCTTTTTTACACAATCTCCAAATTGTTTTATGCGTTAATGCTTTAATTGAAAAATTAATGGAGGAGGTAGAGGGATTCGAACCCCCGCGCGGTGTTACCCGCCTGTCGGTTTTCAAGACCGATCCCTTCAGCCAGACTTGGGTATACCTCCGAGACAAGAAATATAATATCATGTATTTTAAATCGAGTCAACACATCTTTTGAATTTTTTTCGGGCAAGTTTTATAAACCTGCCCGAATGCTATTATTTCCTGTATTGATTGGCTTATTCCGGTGCGATTACTTCGCGATTTCCCATATATGGACGCAATACTTCCGGGATGATGACACTGCCATCTTCCTGCTGGTAGTTTTCAAGGATTGCCGCAACTGTTCTGCCGATCGCAAGTCCAGAGCCATTCAATGTGTGAACATGCTCCGGCTTCGCCTTGGCTTCACGGCGGAAACGGATATTTGCACGGCGCGCCTGGAAGCTTTCAAAATTACTGCAAGAAGAGATTTCCCGGTACATGCCATAGCTTGGGATCCATACCTCGATGTCATACTTTTTCGCAGCTGTAAAGCCGAGGTCTGCAGAACACATGCTCAGGACACGGTAAGGAAGGCCAAGCAGCTGAAGGACTTTCTCAGCATGACCAGTAAGCTTCTCAAGCTCAGCATAAGAATCCTCTGGCTTGACGAATTTCACTAATTCCACCTTATTGAACTGGTGCTGACGGATAAGACCGCGCGTATCACGGCCGGCAGACCCAGCTTCAGAACGGAAGCAAGCACTGTACGCCGCATAGTTGATCGGCAGCTGGTCACCGCTCAGGATTTCATCACGGTGCATATTCGTTACTGGTACCTCCGCAGTCGGAATCAGGAAGTAATCTTCACTTTCGATGCGGAATGCATCCTCTTCGAATTTAGGGAGCTGGCCAGTGCCAGTCATGCTTGCTCGGTTAACCATATAAGGAGGCAGAACTTCCTTGTAGCCATGCTCATCAACATGGAGGTCAAGCATGAAGCTGATCAATGCTCGCTCAAGACGGGCGCCTAAGCCCTTGTAAAAGACGAAACGGCTGCCGGTTACTTTTCCAGCTCGTTCGAAATCAAGGATTTGCAGGTGCTCAGCAACATCCCAGTGAGGCTTAGGTTCAAATTCAAAATTGCGTAATTCGCCCCACTTGCGGACTTCTACATTATCATCTTCTGTTTCACCGATTGGAACACTCTCATGAGGGATATTCGGAATGCTGAGCATAAGAGCTTCTAACTCTTCTTCTACAACACGGAGCTGGTCATCCAATTCCTTGATTTTGTCGCCCACTTCACGCATTTCTGCGATTAGGTGATCAGCATCCTGCTTTTCACGCTTTAATGCAGCAACCTGCTGGGTCACTTCATTTCTGCGGCTCTTCAGCTGCTCAGTTTCAAGGATGAGCTCCCTGCGTTTTACATCCAAATCCTCAAATTTTCCAAAATCGCTTAAATCTTCACCGCGGTGCTGGAGCTTTTGTTTTACTTCTTCAAAATTAGCTCGTAGGTATTTTACATCTAACACTGGTGGTTCCTCCTTTTTCTTTTTAGATACGGTTGCTTCCTTGATAAAAAAACAAAAAACTCCCGTCCCCATGAAAGGGACGAGAGTTAACCCGCGTTGCCACCCTAGTTGAAAGCATAAATTGCTTTCCACTCATAAAATAACGGTTTTTACCGAAAGTATTTACTGGCCAAATGGCGTTCCATACTCTGCTCGAGGGCGGATTCATATGTTCCAGACACCGGTTTGCACCAACCACCGGCTCTCTTAAGAATGAAAACAGACTACTAATCCCTCTCATAGCTTTTTAGGTATCGAATTTTAATACATAATTTACTACAATTATGTTCGACTTGCAAGCGGTTTATGCAAAGTTTTTCGATTTGGACTCCTCAACCATTTTCACGAAATAATTCATCAGCCGATAGTCATCGGTCAATTCCGGATGGAAGGAGCAGCCTAAAAACTGGCCATCACGCGCAGCAACAATTCGATCGTTATGCTTTGCGAGCACCTCGACATTTTCACCGGCCTCGACGATATGGGGCGCGCGGATGAATACCGCATTGAAATCGTTCCCGACTCCGGCAATGGTGATATCCGCTTCAAAGCTTTCACGCTGGCGTCCGAAGGAATTTCTTTCGACCTTCACGTCCATGACACCAATATGCGGAGCATCATAGCCTTCCAATTCTTTGGCCAGCAGAATCAGCCCTGCACAAGTACCAAACATCGGTTTCCCATCTGCCGCAAACTTTTTCAGTTCTTCCATAAATCCATATTTATCAATCAATCTGCGAATGGCTGTGCTTTCTCCACCAGGAATGATCAGCCCATCCATTTCTTCCAGCTGTTCAGGTCTCTTGATGACCACTCCTTCAGCACCTGATGCTTCAATCGCCCAGATGTGCTCACGGACAGCTCCCTGTAAGCCAAGAACTCCTATTTTCACCATAACAGGCCCCTTACCAGCCGCGGTCCTGCATGCGGGCTTCTGGAGCTAGTGAGGAGATTTCCATGCCCTTCATCGGGATTCCCAGGCCTTTCGAGATGTTCGCAATCAACTCGTAATCCTGATAGTGAGTAGTAGCTTCAACAATCGCTCTCGCAAACTTGGCCGGATTCTCAGATTTAAAGATTCCGGAGCCAACAAATACTCCGTCTGCACCTAACTGCATCATAAGTGCAGCATCTGCTGGCGTCGCTACACCGCCTGCTGCAAAGTTAACAACCGGAAGGCGCCCTAGCTGCTTAATTTCTAGAAGAAGCTCATATGGAGCCCCTAGAAGCTTAGCTTCTGTCATAAGCTCATCCATGTCCATAGCGACAACCTTGCGGACCTGTGCGTTCACCTTGCGGATATGGCGTACTGCCTCCACAATGTTGCCTGTTCCCGGCTCGCCCTTTGTACGCAGCATGGAAGCTCCTTCGCCAATCCTGCGCGCAGCTTCGCCAAGGTCGCGGCAGCCGCACACGAACGGTACAGTATAATCTCTTTTATTCAAGTGGTATTCTTCATCAGCAGGAGTCAATACTTCACTCTCATCGATATAATCAACACCCATCGCTTCAAGAACCCGTGCTTCGACGATGTGACCAATCCTTGCTTTTGCCATAACGGGAATAGTGACAGCATTCATAACTTCTTCAACGATACGAGGATCAGCCATTCTTGCAACGCCGCCGGCCGCACGGATATCAGAAGGAACACGCTCTAATGCCATTACAGCAACAGCGCCAGCTTCTTCTGCAATCTTTGCCTGCTCAGCATTGACAACGTCCATGATGACGCCGCCCTTTTGCATTTCTGCCATCCCACGTTTAACACGATCAGTACCTGTCTTCATTCTTTTTCCCCCTTGTCCCTTGTAAAAGGATTATATGTAAGCAACTACACTAACTCAAAAGCAGACTTATTAAGTCGGATTTTAGTTACCCTAATGAAAATAAACAATAAAAAAGGCTTCCTGTCAAGACAGGAAGCCTTTATCTTTAGAATATAAAATTTTAAAACCAGCCTTTAACTGAATCGGCAATACCGCCAAACAGATCTCCGAAGAAACCGCCGATGCCGCGCATCATCAATACAAACCAGTTTGCCTTTTCTACACTCTCACCAGCAACTACTGGCACCTGGACTTGCTTAAGGCCATCTTCGGTAAGGAAGCTGATGTCCTCGCCCTTTTTGGACTTGACAGTCATATAGCCTACCTGCTCGCCTTTTTTAATCGGGGCAGTCAGTTCGCCATTCTTGTTCAGTTTCTTTTTATCTAAAACCAGAACAGGAGTATATTGATCCTTTTCACCATTCTTTACAGGCATGGTGATTGACGCTTTTGTCTGGATTTTAACTTTGTCTTCCTTACCCTTGGTTACAGGAAGAGTTTTCTTCGTTTTAAGCTGATAATTCTTTTTCACTAATTCTTCTTTTGTAAAGTTATTGAATGCATAATCAAGGATTTTCCGGGTTTCAGCAAAACGGCTATCCTTCGAATCTGCTTTCATGATGACTGAAATATATCTTTGGCCATTTCTCATCGCCGTAGCTGTGAAACCATAACCAGCAAAATCTGTAGAACCCGTCTTCAGTCCATCAACACCATCGTAAGGGAAAATAAGCTCTGGAAGCATCCAGTTGAAATTCTTGTACTCTCTTCCATCCCTGAACTTCAAGGAAGGCATGCTTGCTGTTTCCAATACTTCCGGATAATCCTTCAATAAACGGTAAGCAAGTTTTGCCAGAGAACGGGCTGACATGACGTTTTCTTCGTCAGGATTGCCCGCAGGGTGCTTTCCTAGTAAATCTCTGTTATTCAAACCAGAAGAGTTAACAAATTTAACATCCTTCAAGCCTAGCTCAGCTGCTTTTTTATTCATTTTTTCGACATGGTTCTTCTCTGTACCTGAAAGTACTTCAGCAAGTGCTACAGTAGCAGCATTACCAGAGTGGATCGCCATAGCCTGGTATAATTCTTTTACAGTATAATCCTCACCTTGTGTCAGGCCGACATTCGACAGGCCAGGTGCTCCAGAAAGCTTGTGGACATATTCATTGATCTTAACCTTTTGGTCCCACTGAAGCTTGCCCTTTTTAATGGCTTCAAGCACCATATACTCGGTCATCATCTTTGACATCGAAGCTACACCAAGGACAACATCGGAGTTTTTCTCGTATAATACTTTTCCTGTGTCTGCATCAACCAGGATTGCAGCTTCTGCTTCAATTCCTAACTGGTCACCAGCAGCCTCTGCTTCCATTGAAAATCCTGAAAATACGGTTGCAATCGCTAAAATGAATGTAGCGAAGAACATAGAAAGCTGTTTCTGTTTTCGATTCAAGGCGACTTTCCCTCCAACTTTATTAAAATAATCTATTAACCTTTTATATTAATGACCCCAAAAATCACACCCGTTAAGTTTAACACAAAAAAAACGAAAAAAATAGACAGAGAATAGTCACTCTGTCTATTGTAAAATCAGGAAAATATCTTTTGTTTTTGTAGGTATAAAGCCTTATTGCTAGCTTTTTTTCATTTATGACATAGAGTAATTCGGTGCTTCTTTTGTGATTTGGACATCATGCGGATGGCTTTCTCTTAATCCTGCGCCAGTCATCCTGATGAATTGGGAGTTCTCCCTTAATTGTTCCAGGTTTGCTGTACCACAGTAACCCATTCCGGAACGTATGCCACCGACTAATTGGTAAATTGTATCCGATAGCGGTCCTTTATAAGGAATCCTTCCTTCGATTCCTTCTGGAACGAATTTTTTATTATCCTCCTGGAAGTATCGATCCTTCGAGCCCTTTTCCATTGCTCCTACAGAACCCATGCCTCGGTATACCTTGAATCTGCGTCCCTGATAGATTTCCGTTTCACCAGGGCTTTCAGATACACCTGCCAGAAGGCTTCCTAGCATGACGGCATGTCCACCCGCAGCAAGTGCTTTGACGATGTCACCGGAGTACTTGATGCCCCCGTCGGCGATAATGGCCTTACCATGCTTGCGTGCTTCAGTCGCACAATCGTATACAGCTGTGATTTGCGGTACGCCTACACCTGCGACAACTCTTGTTGTACAAATGGAGCCAGGTCCAATACCGACCTTGACGATATCGGCGCCAGCCTCAATCAAATCTCTTGTTGCTTCTGCAGTTGCCACATTTCCAGCAATAATATTCAGATTGGGATAGCTTTCACGAATCTGCCTAACCGTCTCCAGGACACCGCGTGAGTGGCCGTGTGCAGTATCAACCACGATTACATCGACATTCGCTTTCACAAGCATCTCAACACGCTTCATCGTGTCACCAGTGACGCCTACAGCAGCTCCTGCAAGCAGCCTGCCTTGTGCATCCTTTGATGAGTTAGGGAATTCAATCACCTTTTCAATATCTTTTATGGTGATCAGTCCTTTTAACACGCCTTCGTCATTTACTAGTGGGAGTTTTTCTATCTTATGGCACTGAAGGATCTGTTCCGCCTCAGCCAGTGTCGTACCTACTGAAGCTGTCACCAGATTGGTCTTTGTCATTACTTCTTCTATTTTCATCGAGTAATCCTGGATAAATCGCATGTCACGGTTGGTGATGATTCCGACAAGTTTTTGTTCATTCTCATTATTTACAATAGGAACACCAGAAATCCTGTACTTTGCCATAAGATGCTCTGCATCAAAAACCTGATGGTCTGGAGTCAGGAAAAACGGATCGGTAATGACCCCGCTTTCCGAACGTTTTACTTTTTCAACCTGCTCAGCCTGCTGTTCGATCGACATATTTTTGTGGATGATGCCAAGTCCGCCTTGCCTTGCAATGGAAATCGCCAGCTCAGCTTCGGTAACAGTATCCATCCCGGCACTGATGATTGGAATGTTTAAATTCAAGGTCTCCGTAAGGCTTACCTTAAGGCTGACATCCTTTGGCAGGACCTCAGATTTTGCCGGTACTAACAGCACATCATCAAACGTTAATCCTTCTTTTACAAATTTACTTTCCCACATAGTAAATGACCCCCTTTTAGAAAATATTATTTGTAGGTTATCAATTGGTTAAAATACTGTCAAGAAAGGTGTTATTTGTCCGATTTTTCAAATAACTTGGAGGTTTTTTATGTGTCTTTGCCTTATAAAGAATGGAATAGCTACACACTCTTTTTTTCAGCTGAATATTCCCAAGCTTACCTGAAAAAATGCTACCAAAAGTTGAATCTTGATCAGCCAGAATTAAAAAGCTTTGAAAATTGTTATCCCTTTATGTATTATCTCGAGCATGGAAAACTTTATTATGAACAGGCGGAAAAATCACCGCTGGCAATCCAGCCGATTATGCTCTTTTATGGACTGGTCCATTTAATAAAAGCATGTATACTCACTGTTGCTCCTGATTATCCTGAAACTACTTCTGTCCTGGCTCATGGGGTTTCAACTCGTAAACGGAAAAAGCAGCAGTACAGCTTTACGGAGGATGAAGTGAAATTCCAGAAGAACGGCTTATTCTCGCTAATGGCTGAGAAAATGTTCCACATGAAACAACTGGAAGGCGAGAAGGCAACAATGGGGGAAGTAATGGAATTAATACCGGAGCTTTCCACCCTTTATTTAGCATTGAAGCGTCAAAACAGCTTTCAGAAAGTAGAGAAAGCTGATTCTGTCTACTCGTTGCCAAAAAGTATTATCGATCATTTCCATATGACTGAAAATCGTTTCAAGGAGTATTTCCAAAGCAAATCCGTAATACCCCTTTCCTTTTTAAAAGAAGATCAGCAGAATATTTATTTCAAGGCTAATATCGCAGAAGCCTCTGAACCGCTGCCGCTTCGATATAACCTTGAAGAACAACATTATTCCTTTCCTTTAAACAAAGGAGAATTATTCTTATTTCCAGAATTGCTGCTGCATTATTTGCTGTTATACAATCTTGGGATGATTGCCCGCTATGAAACAGAATGGTGGAGTGAGCTGATCAAAATGATGCCAAACGAGGATTATCCCTTAATTCAAACCTTTCTAAGCTCAACGATAAAAAAAGGCCCTTACTTAATTTACCAATATCTGATGAACAAGTAATATAACAAGGCTGAGGCTGCCACCTGCAGCAGCATAATGCATATGAGCGTTTATTATAGCCCAAATCGGGAATCTCTTATATATGAAAACAAGAATTCCAAGGAGGGACTAACAAATGGACAGAAAAAAATTAATGATGACAACCGTTGCTTTAGGAACCGCATATCTGCTGAGAGACCAGAAATCACGTGCAAACGTAATGGGCCAATTAAAGTCGCTTGGGACAAATAAGAAAAAGAAAAATTAAGCGGGAAAACCCCCTGGCATAGCCGCCAGGGGGTTTTGTCATACCAGGCTAGCCTAACCCCTCCGAATTGGTTTTGAATGGTTCGCAAGGAGTGTGAAGCCAACTGGTTGTGAGAATAACGATAATAACAGGGGAAAAACGAGGTTAACATTGTTCATCCCACCATTCCATCGATGATCAAACCTTTTAAAACAAAAAAAGAACAGCCATATCAGCTGTTCTTTCGTGTGCCCGGCGGCGTCCTACTCTCACAGGGGGAAACCCCCAACTACCATCGGCGCTGAGAAGCTTAACTTCCGTGTTCGGTATGGGAACGGGTGTGACCTTCTCGCCATCGCCACCAGACTATTTGTTTGAGGTTTTGTACC
>NZ_JBYNSB010000020.1:0-253613 GCF_057785455.1 Mesobacillus sp. | reverse complement strand
AAGCTAATGAAGATCCGCTCGACTTGCATGTATTAGGCACGCCGCCAGCGTTCGTCCTGAGCCAGGATCAAACTCTCCAAAAAAGAGTATGAGTTTAGCTCATAATTTAAAACGTTGGCTCATGATCTTCTATAATAGAAGCCATGAAAATTTATTGTTTGTTGACGCTTGTTTGTTTAGTTTTCAAAGAGCAATGTTGTTAGCTTCTCAAGGAAGCAACTTTAATATCTTACTATGTTGCTAGGTTGTTGTCAACACCATAATTTCTAAAGTGTTTTCGAAGCAAGTCATTCGCTTGCTGTTCACCTATAATAACATCAATGTTCTCCCTCAGACAACAAACAATTTATGGAAATTCCGTATGACCTACTTACTAAATTTCATTGCTGTCCGAGCAGCTAAAGTAGAATAACACTTTTAGCTAATGAAGAACAATGGTAATAAATTCATAATAGCTGCCACTAAGAAAAGATAGCGACAGCCGAAATTCATTTAATGTTTACCATCTTCCTTATTACTACTAGAAATAGGCTGATGTTCTGGTTTTTTTGGATATTCCGCAGTCCCTGAAGGAGGAGCAGTGAAATCTCCCCTCTTATCAAGATAACTTTTATCCTTTTTCATAGTTTTCTCCCTTTCTTTACATCCCTGGCTGATGTTCATTTAGCTGCTGTTCAATTGATTCGTTCCTTTCACCGCCATCGGAAAGTTCTTCCGCAAATGGATGGCTCATAATTCCCTTCTCCTCCACGAGTGTGGAGTTAGCAATTGTTTCGTTTGCTAAATTATTATTTGGAGCACTCTCTTCATTCCATTTCTTCATCTTCATTACCTCCTTCTACTTTACTATTTGTTAACTGAAAAAAAGTCATTCGATGTTTTTAGCATTGATGTTTAATATTCGGATGTGTTTATGCAGCAATAGAAAGTGTATATAAAAGAAGAACTTTGAGCGAAGGAGCAAAAAAACATGAATGAAAATATCCCACATGATAAAAGCGTTGATAACAGTATTGCTTTAATGCAAGAAGGTTACTTGTTTATCCAGAACAGAATGGATCGTTATAAAACAGATTTATTTCAAGCCAGATTGTTGGGTGAAAATGTTATTTGTATTAAAGGAGAGGAAGCAGCCAGATTATTTTACGACAATGACATATTCGAGCGAAAAGGTGCTGCTCCTAAAAGAATTTAAAAAACTCTTTTTGGTGAAAATGCAATTCAGACCATGGATGGGGATTCACATATCCAACGTAAAATCCTCTTTATGTCATTAATGACTCCCGTTCATCAACAAAGATTGGCAACACTAATAAGAGAGGAATGGCAGGCAGCGGCCTCTAAATGGAAAGGACAAAATGAAGTGGTCTTATTTAATGAGGCAAAAGCTATTTTGTGCCGATCAGCATGCTATTGGGCTGGTGTACCTTTAGACGAGAAAGAAGTTAACGAGCGTGCAGATGATTTTTATAATATGGTGGATGCTTTCGGTGCGGTTGGTCCGAGACACTGGAAAGGGCGCAGAGCAAGAACGAAAACCGAAGAATGGATTACTAACCTTATTGAAAAGGTACGTACTGGGAATGTCATAGCAACGAAGGGTTCAGCTCTGTATGAAATGGCTTTTTATAATAAACCTGATGGAACCAGGTTGGAGGCGCATATGTCTGCAATCGAACTAATAAATGTCTTGAGGCCCATTGTAGCAATAGCCACTTTCATTACTTTTTCCGTTTTAGCTCTACATCAAAAACCTTCTCTTAAACAAATATTGAAAAATCAAAGCGATGATATTTATTTGGAAATGTTTGTGAATGAAGTGAGGAGATATTATCCTTTCGGTCCATTCCTTGGTGCTAGAGTAAAGAAGGAGTTTATCTGGCAAGGAGCAATATTTAAAGAAGGAATGTTGGTACTGCTAGATTTATACGGAACAAATCATGATCCGCGCATTTGGGAAGAACCTCATGAATTCAAACCCGAGCGTTTTAAGAATTGGGAAGGAAATCTTTTCAGCTTCATCCCCCAGGGTGGTGGCGACCCCGCAAAAGGTCACAGGTGTCCAGGTGAAGGGATAACCACAGAGATTATGAAAGCTACCCTTCGTTTCATTATAAATGATATCAGTTATGATGTACCTGAACAGGATTTAACCTTTAGTTTGGTCAGGATGCCTACCCTTCCTGAGAGTGGCTTTATAATGAAGAATGTACAACAGATACAGAAATAATACGAACCTGCAGATTTAATCTGCGGGTCTTTTCTTCTCCAAAAGAATTGGCTTTGTTAAACAAGGCTGTTAATTTTCGTTCCAGACGCTTCGCATTCCTCGGAGCGTGCGGTAATGAGCCTGCTCGTCGCTCAGCTCCTGCGGGGTCTCACCTGTCCGCCAAATCCCAAAGGAGTTTGCGCCCCCTCCACTACACACAACAGCGTTAAAAAACAACTTTCAGCTTTACCAGACCAAAAGAATTAAAAATTTCACCAACATCAAAACCCATCGACCAGAGCAAATCACCTTTTACTACATTATGTGTTATTAGACTGCTGGCTTGTCCTCCCTTCCATCTGTTATATATTTTCCATGAATTAGGATACCTGAACAGAGCTTTGGTTCCTTTGAGGATATTTGCTTTTCGAAGAGATTTAAACTATATTTCACCCTTTTTCGCGCTATTCCCAAAAAGAGACTTTTCAGTAGTGAATTTTCAACGTGGATGGTTCTAATTAATTTAAAAGAACCTTTCAGTTCTTACAAATATCTTCTGGTTGGCTCTAATAAAGGTCATTAAGACCTTCCAGTCCTAAATTTTCTTCCCAGATGGCTCTAATAAAGGCTATTAGGACCATCCAGTCTTAAATTTTCTTCCTAGATGGCTCTAATAAAGATTATTAAGACCATCCAGTCCTAAATTTTTTTCCTAGATGGCTCTAATAAAGATTATTAAGACCTATCAGTCCTAAATTTACTTCCTGGATGGCTCTAATAAAGATTATTAAGACCATCCAGTCCTAAATTTCCTTCCCAGATGGCTCTAATAAAGGTCATTAAGACCATCCAGTCCTAAATTTCCTTCCTGCATATACTCTAATAAAGATTATTAAGGCCATCCAGTCCTAAATTTTCTTCCGGCATGGCTCTAATAAAGGCTATTAGGACCTCCACACAATAATCGGGATAAAAAAGCAACGGCTCTTCTGCGTAAACAGCTTGTATTTGGAAATGTTTCTAAAAAGGGACCTTTGAATCAAACAACAAGAAAGGCTAGCCCATTTTTAAAAAATAAGAAACATCCCCCTCATCTACACCGTCAAAATAAGTGAATGAATACGTTACTGAGGATGTGAGTGTATTGAAAGCTTTTATTTCCTTATTATTAATATTTAGTTTAGCCGGTTGCTCGTTCAATGAGACAGCAAATCCACCAAACCAGGAGAAACCATCTGATTCACCAAATGAAAAACCCGTATCGCCTGCACCTCCCAACAATGAAGGTTCTCCTGCAACCCCAGGTAAACCTGCAACACCCGTTAGCCCAGACCCCAACCGTGCTCATCAGGAGATTGAAATAAGTGAATTTTTCCCGTATGAAAATCAAATTAAATTTTTCGATGGGAAAGGCAATGAATTTGCACAAGAAAAAGAAATTATTTTTGAAATGCAGGGTGATTACCTCCCCACTATAGTCAGCAATGGCGGAACCAGCATGCTGAAGATTTACAAACTGACCGATGAAGGAATCTACCTTGTATACCAGCTGCCTGAATATTATGAAGAGCAGATTCCTGCACTTTCTGAATTGGAAGACGAATTCAAAGAGGTGCCTATCCTTACTAAGCCAGTGAAATCAGGGGAAATGATTAATGGGTGGAAAATCATTGATGTTGACCAAATTTTACAATTGCCAATAGGTACAATTAAAAATGCTGTAATACTAGAACAAGAAGCTGAGGACGGCAGCATCACCCGGCAGTACTGGGCACCAAAATTCGGCCTCGTTAAGAAAGAGTTCTTTATGATAGATGGTAAAGGAACAGAAACTTCCATTACCACAGAGTTGTCAGATATCACTTCTAGAAAATAATGTGCTGGTAAAAGATCTTCAAAAAACATAGTTTTCATTTGCTATTCTCGAAAATCCCTGTTATTATGAAATAGAATTATTTTTGTTCGGTGTAAAGGATTGGATATTTCGTCTTAATGATCACTTTGGGCAAGGATAGTAACATATCGTGCATGTAGCACTAGGAGGCAACAAAAATGGAACAAGGTACAGTAAAATGGTTTAACGCAGAAAAAGGTTTCGGATTCATCGAGCGCGAAGGTGGAGAAGACGTATTCGTACACTTCTCAGCTATCCAGACTGAAGGATTCAAGTCATTAGACGAAGGCCAAAAAGTATCTTTCGACGTTGAGCAAGGAGCTCGTGGACCACAAGCTGCTAACGTTGTTAAACTATAATTTATAGTTAAACAGAAAACAGACCCCTCGAGGGTCTGTTTTTTTGTCCTCTGCTGCCTGCCTAAAGTTGATCGACTATAGCTTTTTTCATTAAATACATAGCAATAACAACAAAGATCAGATTTCTCCAATTCAAGACAAGCTTATTGTTTTTTGGCTGGATAATGCCTATGGCTATGATATTCCAAAACCATTTCCGATCAGTTAGCCGGGGTCCTGCTGGCTGGGTTTGTCCTTCCCTTTTTCTATTCTCATAACGTGCCCAATAAAGGACGATGACTATATCAAGGATGGAGGACAGGGTAAGCGCGATAATAACAAATCGGTCCGATGGTATCCAGCGATCGCTTTTTGTCGCCTTTCTTTTTTCTATCTTATTTTCGTGAACACTTAATTCAGATGTAAATGTTTCTTCAAATTTCTGGATGTTTGATTTACTTTCACCAAGCTCTTTTTTTGGGCCGTTACTTGAGATAATTCCAAAAATAATTGATGACATCAGTAAAAAATAAAGTAAAAAAAATCCCCCAATTTTATAAAATTGTTTGTTAAAGTTAGGTTTCATCTGCTAACCCCTTAAAGATAAGTCTTACTTTAAGAATAGAAATATATTCCAGATGTGTCAAACATCAAAAAACCCCAGTGAAAACACTGAGGTTTAGGAAAGGTCCATATCAATACTAAATTCATCTTTTAAAATTCATATATTACCCCTGTTAACTCTTCGGATATCTCCCAAAGTTTAGCCATCGTGTCCTCATTATAAACAGAAGCTCCAGGTATCTCAATTGCCGGATTCCCTTTCCTGTTCCCTCTGCCATCCGGTCCGATATACTCGCCGCCTTTAAGGCTTTTTTTAGTGGCAGCGTAAATTGTTGGCAGCGCACCTTTTTCGGCAGGCTGGAAGAAAAGATTCATGATCCATTTCATATATCCAGGAGTAGCGGATTTCCCCAGCTTAAAAAGATTTGTATTCGAGATTCCGGGGTGGCATGCAATGCTGATGGTCTGTATCCCATGCTCCTTAAGGCGCAGATCCAATTCCTTGGCGAACAATAAATTCGCAAGCTTGGTTTGTCCATAAAACTTCATCGGTTTATAACCTTTTGAACCATCCAGATTTTCGAAGTCTATAGTAGCTCCCCGGTGGGCAATGCTGCTTAAAGTAATGACACGAGAATCCGGGGTGTTTTTCAAAAGAGGAAGCAAAAGTCCGGTCAAGGCAAAGTGACCTAAATGGTTACTTCCAAATTGCAGTTCAAAGCCGTCTGCCGTCTTGCCATAAGGAGGAATCATTACACCGGCATTATTAATTAATATGTCTAATTGGTAAAAACGTGAACTATACTCAGCTGCAAAACGGCGAATGCTGCTAAGGTCTGCAAGGTCAATCTCCATTAAATCAATTTTTGCTGAAGTATTTTCCATTATTAATGAATTTAAGGCTATTTGGCCTTTTTCCAGATTGCGTACGGCCAGGATCACATGCGCTCCCCTGGCAGACAGTGCTTTAGCTGCTTCGAATCCAATTCCGCTGTTCGCGCCGGTGATAATCATCATTTTTCCATTTAAATTCTCGTCTGACAATGTTTTTGCACCTCTATGTCTATTATTCTTTCCAACAGTTTACCACTCCATCTCTCAATATGTTATTTTTAAATGCAATTTTTGGACATTGATATAAATATGTTCTGTGATTCTGGAGTCTATGTTATACTCAGATTACCGTTTTCTTATTTGCTTCATTCCCCGCTCTTCTTTAGGAGCGGGGTTTTTTATTTTATCCTTCTTCTTATTCAGCTCATTTTAGTCGAGTGTATTGTAATCGTTTTCCTCTCTAATGCCTAATCTCTATCAATTCTGCCTCCTGCTCTCCTAAGCTTGCAGGTTTACTCCTACATTACGCCAACTTAATTTGTTTTCCTCTTAGCTCACTTACGTACCCATCTGCCTTTATGTAGAGATGTTACTAATTGGGCATTATATCCATTGAACTTTTAAGTAAACGAGGTATAATTCATAGTAAACTCATAGGATTAATGAATAAAATTTGAGGAGGTTTTTTGTTTTGAAACTTTTCAAGCTGTTAGCCCATGATAAATGTCCAAAATGCCAAAAGGCTTTACAGTCAAAGTCGGGTGCAGAGTCAAAAACGATTGTCACAAAATTTTGTCTGGAGGGTCATTACGAAAAAGAATTCCATCCAGCTTTGGAGACTTATGTGGTAACTAAAGTTTCGTGATTAAATGCAGGGTCCTTGGGGGGCCCTGTTTTTTTTTGCGTCAAGGGACTTCACATTTATTTCACATCAATACCATTTATTGTTTTCATATTTTGTTCACAATTGCACGATTTTGTGAACTAACTTCTATGTTAGAATCATTACAAACAGACCTGTGTGATTTTTATCACACCTTTTGCCACAACTTACCTGAGGATTCAGGAACAGTTTCGACAACTTTGTGAACAGATGAGCAAAAGTTTGTGATATAATGAACAAGGTTTTTATCTGAAAGGAGCTGCAGTGATGAAGAAATCCAAACTATTCTTGTTTTCACTCACCTCGATCATGGCCGTACTTTTGCTAAGCGGCTGCGAGAATAACATGGTCGTATTTAATCCACAAGGACCAATAGCAAGACAAATTCTCGAATTGATCAATTTTTCGATTGCTTTAATGCTTTTAGTAACGGTAGTCGTGTTCGGGCTTTTCGCGTTCATCGTCTGGAAATACCGTGAGCGGAAAGACAATATGGGTTATGAACCACCTGAAGAACATGGCAGTACTGTATTGGAAATTATCTGGACTGTCATTCCGATCCTCATTATCGTCGCTTTGACTATTCCGACGGTAAAAACGATTTATGCTATAGATGAAGTACCTAAGGGTTATGAGGATAAAGAACCTCTAGTCATCAATGTCACATCAGCAGATTGGAAATGGATTTTCAGTTACCCTGAACAAGGAATTGAAACTGTCAATTACGTAAATATACCGGAAGACCGGCCAGTTGACTTCAAGCTTACTTCAGCCGGCACAATGCAAAGCTTCTGGATACCTGCGCTTGGCGGGCAAAAATATACAATGGCCCATGCCGAAACACAGCTTTACCTGGTAGCAGATAATCCTGGATCTTATGTTGGACGCAATACCAACTTCAATGGACAGGGTTATGCAGGAATGGAATTCGAGGTCCTTTCTCAAACTCAGGAGGAATTTGATGAGTGGGTTAAAGAAGTTAAGGACACTGCACCAAAAATGACGTTGGCTGAGTATGAAAAAATGCTTGAACCTTCCCACTTGGGACGTAAAACATTCTCAAACACACACTTAGAATGGGTTGACCATTCAGATCCACATTCAAAGAACTACACGAACCCAGAAATGTATGATCGAGGACATGGCTGGCCAGGTAAAATCTTTGAAGACGAGAATAACTACAAGAATAAAGACGGCAACAATGAAACAACTAATCATGAAAATCATGAAGATATGAAACATAAAGAATCTGAAACTGATGAACACGGGGGTGAACACAGTGGGCATTAAATGGGATGAATTTTTCGTAACAGGTGATCCATTAATTTTTGCTTCGCAAATCGGAATTGCCCTGACCATGGTCGGTATCTTTGCTGCTCTCACTTATTTTAAAAAGTGGAACTGGCTATGGAGAGACTGGCTGACAACTGTCGATCACAAAAAAATCGGGATCATGTATATCATTCTTGGAGTGGTGATGTTTTTCCGTGGCGGTATCGATGGTTTGATGATGAAAGGCCAAACTGCGGTACCTGAAAATGAATTTCTGAATGCACAGCATTATAACGAAGTATTTACAACACACGGTGTCATTATGATCCTGTTCGTTGCGATGCCGCTTTTGATCGGTCTAATGAACTTTGCAGTTCCTTTGCAAATTGGCGCTCGTGACGTTGCCTTTCCGCAGCTGAACGCTCTTAGCTTCTGGCTGACTGTCAGCGGTGCGGCTCTATTCAATATTTCATTTATTATCGGTGGTTCACCTGATGCAGGCTGGACTTCATACTTCCCTCTTGCCGGGAAAGAATTCAGCCCGGGTATCGGAAATAACTTTTACGCAGTTGGCCTGCAGATTGCCGGTGCAGGTACATTGATGACGGGTATTAACTTTGTTGTCACAGTGTTAAGGATGCGTACAAAAGGCATGACATTGATGAAAATGCCGATGTTCACTTGGACAACATTTATCACATCCATCATAATCGTTGCAAGCTTCCCTATTTTTACGGTAGCACTTGCTTTGATGACTTTTGACCGTACGTTTGGGACCCATTTCTTCACCATTTCTGGCGGAGGCATGGATATGCTCTGGGCGAACCTGTTCTGGCTATGGGGACACCCTGAAGTATATATCGTAGTCCTTCCAGCATTTGGAATGCTGTCGGACATAATTTCAACATTTGCACGCAAGACGCTTTATGGATATAAATCAATGGTCGTTTCCATCGTAATGATTTCGGTCCTTAGTATGCTTGTCTGGGTCCACCATTTCTTCACGATGGGCAATAGCGCTGGTGTTAACTCCTTCTTCTCCATTACAACAATGGCAATCGCCATCCCTACTGGAGTTAAGGTATTCAACTGGCTGTTCACGATGAGGAAAGGGCGCATCAAGTTTACGACTGCAATGCTTTGGTCACTTGCTTTCGTACCGAACTTTGTCATTGGCGGGGTAACTGGAGTCATGCTTGCTATGGCTGCTGCCGACTATCAATATCACAACACATTATTCCTTGTGGCGCACTTCCACTATGTATTGATTCCTGGGGTTGTGTTCCCAATCTTTGCCGGCCTGTATTTCTGGTGGCCGAAGATGTTTGGATATATGCTGAACGAAAAAATCGGTAAATGGCATTTCTGGCTGTTCGTAGTCGGATTCAACGTAACATTCATGCCGATGTTCTTCCTTGGCCTCGATGGTGCAGTACGCCGCGCTTACACCTATTCGGCGGAAACTGGCTTTGGGCCACTGATGATGCTTTCAGCAGTAGGTTCAGTAATCCTTGCTGCTGGCTTTGCTGCTCTAGTGTATAACATTTACTGGAGCGCTCGTAACGCAGACCGCAATATCGTAAACGATCCTTGGGATGCGCGTACACTTGATTGGGCAACTGCAACACCAGTACAGCACTACAACTTCGCTTCCCTTCCGGAAGTTAAGAGTGTTGATGCATTCTGGCATATGAAAAAGAACAATGAAATCAAACCATTAAGCGAAGATGAAATTGAGGAAATCCACTTGCCAAGCAATACTTGGATTCCGATCTATATGGGTGCGGTATTCGGCATTACCGGCTTCCTGCTCGTATTCGAATGGACCATCGCAGCTGGTATTGCGGCTCTTGGAATCTTTGCTGGCCTTGCTTTCCGTTCATTTGATTATGATGAAGGCTTCCATGTCCACAAGGATGAAATTATTGAAACTGAGCGCAAGTGGAGAAATGTTCGCAAAGGAGTGAAGAACCATGTCAGCTAAAATCGATGCAGCATTGCCGCTTGAATACCAGACTGAACAGAACAGGATGAATATCCTCGGTTTCTGGATCTTCCTTGGAGCGGAAATTGTCCTCTTTGCCACCCTGTTCGGAGTGTATGGGGTCCTCGGCGAACGTTATGCCGGGGGACCTACCCAACAGGATATATTTATCGTAAAAGATGTAATGATCCAAACTTTCCTATTGTTAACGAGCAGCTTCACGATGGGCATCGCGATTCATGAGATGCGCCGCAGAAATATTAAGGGAATGCTCACATGGATTACTTTTACACTGCTGCTTGGCGGCGGATTCCTGTTCATGGAAGTTCGTGAATTCATGCATTATGTCCATGAAGGCGCAACGATGCAGACAAGTGCGTTTCTTTCCAGCTTCTTCGTCCTTCTTGGTACTCACGGTTTGCACGTTACAATCGGTATCGGCTGGGCAATCTTGCTGATGATCCAAGTCCTAAAGCGCGGATTAACGCCAATAACAGCTCGTAAAACCTTTATCTTTGGCCTTTACTGGCACTTCCTGGACGTAGTCTGGATCTTCATTTTCACATTCGTTTATTTAAAAGGACTGGTGATGTAAATGGATAATCATTCAAAAGGATTCCCAATCAGCCATGTCATCGGATTCTTCATGTCACTGATTCTGACACTCGGTGCAGCATGGGTAGCGCTCCAAACTTCATTATCCATGAAAGCCATCATGTGGATCATCGGCTCATTGGCCGTCGTCCAGGCTGGTATCCAGCTATACATGTTCATGCACATCAATGAGGGTGACGACAAGGTTACAAATAACATCAACATCATCTATTCTGCATTTATTGCAGTTGTGATTGTGGCAGGTTCGATTTGGGTCATGACTTCCGGACACTCTCACTAATAACAGAAAGGCGTTCCCCTTGGGGAGCGCCTTTTTAATTATTATGGCTCTTTTCACAAACTATGTTGCTATTGACTGCAAAATAAGATTGAATTACTCAATTTCTTCCCAAACTTATCGCTTATTATGAGAAAAGAGCTGGCTAACTTAGTACGGACATACAAAATGGGTTTTAACAACAATCTTTACGAAAACAGCCATTATTATTGAAAATTGCTGCTCTCACCCAAGAAAAGTTTTTATGCTTTTTAGGCCAATTCGCTTTTATGTCCCTTAATCAATCGGAGCTTAGGCAGCTTCCCTTCTTTCTTAAACAAGCTGAACATCGCAAAATTGAAGACAGCAAGGAATAAAGACAATACTGCATGCTGGAATCCATGGGAATACAATGCCAGGAATCCGCTTACAAGACAATAAATGCTGACAATAAGATAAAAATACATAAGAAGTTTTCCCACTTCTCATTCCCCCACTTTTTCGTTTGTACTTTTAATATTAACAGAATTTACGAAAAAATGTCACATAATGTTCACAAAATGGTCAATAAATTTTCACATTTAGGATTTTAAGTCTCACAATAAATTTATCCAATCTTATAATTAAGCCACAAACTGCGGAAATGAGTGATTTTCGTGAGTGTTCATTTTTTAGAGAAACTGTTGAAAGACAAGTATGGAGTTTTTGAATCTGTACGCCTAACAGGAGGCTAGTTTTGAAATATCCGCCGAAAAACTAAAGGCTTTTAGTGTCTGCGAGGTCTGGAAAGTTCTAAATAAAATTGAAGATGCACCAATCGATGTCCAACAGGAATGGGTCAGAATACTGAAATGGATACTAAATGATTTTTTAAATTTGTGATTTCAAATTCATTCGTGACCGTATATTAGAAAATACGCTTTCCTTCTTTCATCAAAAAAAGCAATGGAACTGGTTGTGTCCATTGCTTACTTGCTTTTGTTCTTGCTTTTACGTAAGTAGATATATCCAACTACCAATGCCAGGATCAAGAATATCGGTAAAAAGGACAATAGTGTATGGCTAAGGTCGATCTGCATAAATGCCTCCTATTGTTTTTTCCTTTTATACCCGGTTTTGAGGCATTTAATCATTGGTATACGTTAACTAAATGATGGCTTTACTAGTGAACAGTTTCCGACTTCTGCCTGGAGCCTTGGTTCATAGTGACTGAGCTTTCTCAAGAAATAGCATGTCTCAGGAAAATGATGTTCCAGAAAACGCAAATCCGTTTTATTCAGCAGCTGGTCCCCTTTGAATTTATTCACCATGCTAATGATAAAGCGGTTCATCTCAATAGTTGTCTTGCCTACCTCATATACAAATTCTCGCTGCCGTGCAAATCCGGGTTCTTTTACCCTTAAATATCCTTTCATATGGTGGTTTTGAACAATGAAAAGCTGGAACTTGCTAATATAGGCTTCAATTTGCCTCTTGGCCGTCACTTCAATTGGATCGAGCATATTCTCAAATAACACACCATGTCCAAGCTGATCCTCGAGCCAGAGGTCCAGCAGCTCTGTCAGGGGCAAAGGCACAGGCTCTTTCCCTTCGGCTAACTGCCCTAATATCCGCAAATATTCACTATTTTCAATTTGTGTTCCATTAAAATAGGTTGGTGACAGATTAAGATTGACGTTATTATCTATCCTTAACGCCTGCATTTGTCCTTCAAATTCAAGATACCCTTTTGCGATTGGCCAAACCTTGTAAGCAAATTGGACCATTAATGGATCAGCGGCTTGTGCCGTTCGGGGAATTGTATTCAGCAAAGCCAATAGTTCTCCATATGCGTTAATATATTGCTGCGCTGTATTCACATATTGTACTTCAGCAGGTGATAAATGATCCCTGACAAAATAAGCATGGTCCTGGAGCATCTCTAGCCAAAATAAATGTTCATCCCATAGAGAAATCATGATTCTCCCTCCTTCGTTATCTAATAAATACGAGAAACCGAAGGAATAAATGATGAAATAAAAAAATTTCACCTTAGTTATGATTTTTCGATTTAAGCTCATCTTTTGTTCGAATTAAGAAATACTAAGAAAAACTTCTTGGAGTTTCTCATTCCTATTTAAGGGTGATTACAGTGAAAATCAATTCGCGATTGTTCGTATTTTTACTTGCGATTTTGCCATGGCTTACAGTACCGCTGCTTGGCAAAAAAACGATAAGAAAATTTCTTCCAGGCACTTTATTCATGGCATTTTATGTTACGTTCGAGGGAATGGTTGCCGAAAGAAGAAAATGGTGGTGGTTCCCTTTTACAGTTAAGCCGAATGTCCTTGCCGAATTACCGTTGATTTGGGGCCCTTTTTTCGTCGGATCATTCTGGATTCTCAAATATACCTACAGAAAGTTCAATTTGTATCTGTTAGTCAATATTATTGTTGATTCTGTATTTACCTATTTTGGTCTTGATATACTGAAGAAGAATGGTTATGCCACTCTGGTTAGAATCAATAAATTTCAGCTCTCCATTATCTTTTTAATTAAGTCTTTTGTTATGTATGGGTTCCAGGTTCTGTATGACAAAACTTTCAGAAGTTCCGTGCAGTAGATTTTCCTTATAAATGCATGGCAAAATGAGCATCTTAATGGTGAGATAAAATGAAAGTGAGATGAATGAAGATGTCAAAACAAGGCAGACAAAATAAAGACCAGACAAGGGAACGAATCGAAAAACAGGATAAAAGAAACGATATAGAACTGGGCAGCGAATTCCAGATAGGCAATTCCAAGTCACAAAGCCAGAAAAAAAGCGGCAAGCAAGTGAATAAAAAATAACAAAAAAGCTTGAGGACTTTTTAGTTCTCAAGCTTTTTTCAACAAATGAAACATATTAACCTGCGCTATTAAAAATTTTGAAAGAAGGTTTTAATTACATCAGCTCCGCCGATAAATGTCCCCATTGATGCTCCAAGGTTGGAGAGCACAACAATCAGGAGTATACGGCTAACTTTATTTCGCCAGAAGCCTTTTACACTGAATACATCCTCAGAGAGTGTTTCAAAATCCTTGACGCTTGGCTTCCGCAAGTAAGCTTGTGCCAGGCCGGCAAACCAGCCTGCCGCCAGCAGCGGATGCAACGCTGTGAACGGTGCTGCAAGGAATGCCGTCAGGATTGTCAATGGATGCCCCATCGCAATCGCCGTACCTAATGCTGAAAGGCTGCCTGTCCAAAGAACCCAGCTGATAGATTGATCAAGACCTGCTGACGGATTGGCAATGAATGTATACAGAATTAACGCGACAAGCATAACAGGAAGGCTCCAGCCTATGATTTTGGGCCAGTTTGATTTAGGAGGAATCGCATTAAGCTGAGACAGGTCATGCTCCCTCTTTATCTCTTCCTTGATACCAGGGACGTGAGCTGCTCCAAGGACGGCAACAATTTTCTCACCCGGCGCATCCTTGATTTTCTGCGCCAGATACTGGTCGCGTTCATCAATCAGCGGTTTCTTCAAACGCGGAAAAGATTCAGTGAATTCATTAAGCATAGCATTAATCGTGTCCTGCTCTTTCATTTTCTCAAGTTCTTCTTCTGAGATGCTGTCCTGGCTGAAAATGCTTGTGATGATTTGAGTCAGAAGCATCGTCTTTCCTCTAAAGCCAAGATTACCCCAGATCCGCGAAAATGTAATTTGAATATTACGGTCAGCAAGCACCAGCTTTGCGCCAACATCCTTAGCAGATTGAATTCCCTGGATCATTTCCTGGCCCGCTTTAATCCCCAATTCCTTTGCCATACGGTTTTGGAATGAAGAAATGGCAAGATTCATCAGCAAAAGCGAAGCTCTTTTTTGCTTGATGACCTGGATGATGTCCATTTCCTTCCACTTTGCACCCTCGGTGATTGTTTGGTATCTTTGTTCATCCAATTCCACACAAACTGAATCCGGCTGTTCCGCTTCAATCACTTCTTTTACTTGTTCAGCACTGTGTTTTGAGACGTGTGCCGTTCCTATCAATATGTATTCTTTACCATTTAAATGCAGCCTTGTAATATTTTCCTCAACCATAAATACCTTCCTTTAACTAACCAGCAGCCTGCACTGGTAAAACTCTCGTATATGTATGCTTTAGCAATTTGAATATGCTGTTTCACCATTATAACACGAACCATTCACTCTTTTGGCAAAGAATCTGATAATTTATTGGATGAGCAGTTTTGGATGGCGACGGGAGTTTTATAAAAGAAAAGCTGCACTCCAACAGTTTTCTGTAAGAATGCAGCTTATCATAAAGCGATTATTTCGTGTATGAAGTTTTAATCCCTCTGTTTTTTCTGTTATCCATCATTTTTTTAACAACAGGATAAAGTACAGGTCCCCATTTAATTGCCATTCTGACTAGTTTATTCATGAGCATTACCTCCTCAATTGTTACCGTATATATACCCAGGCTAATTGTGAGGCAATCCTGCATTATTCTGGTATTTTTTCATGAATCCTCATAATTATGGTCATCAATAAAGCCAACTTGTGACCTTCCAAGGTAAGTACTCAGATTTATAGGCCTGATCTTCGCGTATCATTATTTGCTGCTCTGTTTATTTAGCTGGTGATAACTCATCCTCTGTTACCCACTGATGGTTCGTTACTTTTTCAGAACCGTCCGTTGGCTCAAAATCCACCATGTACACAGTCATTTCTTCAGCAGTATCGATAACAGCCTTAGCCCCTTTCATTCCTTCCATATGTTCTGTATTGATGGTAACTTCATCACCTGGTTTATAAGGCTCCTCTCCTGGATCCTTCAGTTCTTCATGAATGACCCACTTATGGTTCTCAATCCTTGGGCCACCGTTCGTCGGGTCATAGGACAATGCATACACTACAGTATCATAGGCACCAACAATAGTAGCTTCTGCCCCTTTCATCCCTGGCATATGATCCTCGTTAATGATGGCCTTGCTGCCTACTTTATATGTCGGGTTTTCATCATTCTTCAAGCCTTCTGGCAGCTCGCCGGAACCAGAGTGCTCCATATTAGCATGGCTGCTGTGGTCAGCAGATCCCGTCTCCTTTTTTTCTTCTGCGCCTCCACAAGCTGTAAGTGCCAATGTGGTAAAAATGGAAATAATTATCATTGTAGTTTTGTGTCTGAAATTCATGTTTCTTTCCTCCTTTGTGTGTATAAAAAATTTATAACAGGAAATTGTGCAGAAATTATCAAGCAGCACCTTAGGTAATTAACTTTTGTAAAATGAATAACCTGTATTACTATTTATGAATAAAAAAGAACATGTGATTTACTTCCTTAACGCATGATGAACTGCATCTTCATGCATTAGATAAACTGAACGTCTGAACATACAAAAACCTTATATAATAGTGATTATGGTACAGGCAATACTCGATACACTAATCTATTTCTAGTATTCCTTTGCTATAATTTCTTTTCCATAATCCAGAGTGGTTTTTCACCGAAACTTATTTCTTTCACCTTTTCAAATCCATTCCTCTGCCAAAAATTCATCCCGTTTATATTTTCGGTAAAACAACCAAGCCGAACTGCAAAAACGTTTCTCTCACGCATCATATCTTCATATTTTGCCAGAGCCTGTTGGGCATAGGAATTGCCTGTCCAATCCTTATGGATAATCATTAGTCCGAGCCATGGCTTTTTATCCCGGGGATTCTCCATAATAAAATCGATAATGCCTATCATGTCTTCTCCAACTTTTAAAATATATCGCTCTTTTTCCAGTTCTTCCTCATGCTCCTCTATCAAATCTTCGTAGTTGAGGACAGCCTTTCCTTCCGAAAGAATGTTGTACACCGGATGTGAATTCATAATCTCTATCTCATAGAGAATTAGGTCTTTATTGCTTTTTATAAACTCCATTGTATGGTCCTCCTAATTCATTTACTTTATTACTTTCATTTTAAGAAGGTTTGAAAAAATGGATTTACAGTGCAGGTTAAAAAACCATTACAGCACATGTATAAGTGGAATGAAAATGAAAACAGGCTCTCATTTAAAGAGAGCCTGGATTCGTATTACCAGCAACCTTTTGAAGGTGTCTCTAAAAGCATCAGCAGGTGAAACATTGACGTCTTAGCATTAAACTGAATCCATAGGGTTCAAGTTCGCTAATACCTGATGGTCCTCCCACTTCCCATTGATCCTGACATTTTTGCGTGCGATTCCTTCCTTCACAAAACCTGCTTTTTCTAGTACCCGAATGGATGCGATATTATGGGGCATGACGCCAGCCTCAATTCGATGAAGGCCCAGCTCGGAGAATCCGTAATCTGTAATCAGACGGACTGCTTCTGTTGTATAGCCTTTGCCATTTTCATGTTTATCCAGAAAATAACCTATGAACGCACTTTGCAGATCTCCTCTTAGAACCTGGAACAAATTTATCGTTCCGATCAAGGAGTCATTTTCATTCTTAAATATGCCAAAGCTATATCCCTCGTCGTTATTGCGATTCTGGACCTGTCGTTTTATGAGCGCATTTTGCCCCTCAATTGAATAATAATTTTCAATACGGGTCATTGAATATGTTTCGAAGAATTCACGATTTGCAAGCTGTAGCTGTAGGTTATTTTCTGCATCACTTTGTTCTAAAGGACGAAGATAGATTTGATTTCCTTTTAACATTGACTGATCCTTTCTGGTTTATCTTTTGGTATACTTTCCTGCCATACTGACAGCTATGAACTGTGGAATCCAATGTAGACAGCTGACTAACACGAGGAGCTGTTCAGGAGTGAGCGGCTTAAAAAAACTTCGCCATAGCCCTCCGCCTGGCATCGAGTTTAGTAAATAGCACGAAATGGTCAGGGATGCCAGGTTGCCGCCAATTACAGCTGGAAGATTGTCTGTTATTTTTCCAGCATATGCTAATATAAATGTAACCGCAAGCATCAGGGCGTAACCGGCCATAGTACGATAGGCAAAATCCATATATAAGGAAATAAATACAAACGGAAAACAATAAATCACAAAAATAATAAGTGCAAGTCCAAGCTTTTCCATTCGCTTCCCCTCATTTCCTTAGATTCTTCCAGCCTGTACTTCCTCTTTGCAAAGCCATGCTCTTTCACATTGTACTTCTACTAAAAAATGTTTATATTTTTACTTATTTCTGTTCAGGCAGGTCTATTCCCTTTTTAACACATTAAAAAAATCCAGGCATAAGCCTGGACTCAGTCTCAATAGACAAATTATATTCAAGGTTGCCTACAGCTAGGCTCTGGTATTCCATGGATTTATAAAATAGACGGACCATTTCCGCCTATTTTGGAAAATAGCATGGTTTCAAGCGAAATAAGAGAAGTTTTTCCGCTTATACGATTAAGATCTTTCATATTAGGCACAATTAGAGGAATTAACAGGAATTACTCCGCTTATATCAGCCCCAACCCCATTTTTGTAAATGATAAGCGGAATTGCTCCGCTTATTTTAGCTTCAGGAGCACCACTTAAAACAGTAACCGAAAAACATCGCCCTAGGATTACTGGATGGCAGCCCTCATTTTATAACTGTGTTTTCAAAAAGACAGAGGCAGCGAGCAATCTCATTGCCTTTTGTCAGCAGCCTTAATTTGGGCATAGGCCTGGAATTTCGATTTTATATTAACTGAATAAAATCCGTTCCTGTCCAGTATAAACATTGAGGGAATCTTCCCTGATAAAACCGATAGTTGTAATTCCCAGCTGTTCTGCAAGCTCTAGTGCGAGTTCGGTAGGTGCTGATTTTGAAAGGACGATTTCGCAGCCGATTTTAGATGCCTTCAATAATATTTCAGCGGAAATCCGGCCGCTGAAGGCAAGTACCTTATCCTCAAGAGGGATATTGTTCCGTAAGCAAAAGCCGTAGATTTTATCGAGTGCATTATGGCGTCCTATATCCATCCTCGAAAGGATCAGCTTCCCTTCATGGCAAAGAGCAGCATTATGCACTCCCCCGGTTTTTTGGAAGATAGCAGATGATTCCTGCATTTCTTTCATCAAGGAAAAGCATTCCTCCGTTGAGACCTTCACCCGGACATGAGCCAGTTTTTTCGCAGTCAGTGCATCATTTATAAAGACAAATCCCTGCCTTCCTGCTCCACAGCAAGAAGTAATATAGCGTTTGCCTTGGAAATTCAAATAATATGGATTGATGTTTTTTGTTTTAACATGGACAGTTCCTGTTTTTGATTCAAGCCAAAAATCTTCGAGGTCATCGAACCTTTTTATGACACCTTCTGATGCTAAGTAGCCAGTTACAAGATCTTCTATAAAATCCGGTGAACAAACCAGAGTGGCAAACTCGTTACCATTGATTTTAATTGTTACAGGATGCTCTGTTACAATGCAATCTTCAATCCTAACAGCACCGTCTGCTCCCAAACGAAGGATTTCCCGTTTTACCTCAATTGGTTTCAAAATTTGCCACTCCTTTCTTCGCAGAAAAGTTATTAATATGCAAAATCCCCCAGAGCCCGGAATTTCCTGTCCTCTCGGCAGCTCTCGCATATGTGCAGTGTCACTTCCTGGATCACTTCGTCTTCCTTTTCTACATAGTTCTCTTTGGTCCCGCATATCTCACATAGTCGCACAGAACTCACCTCACTGAATAGAATCATTGGATAATTTGTAACCTGCTTCACGGCATGCCTGCACAAAGTCCTCGGAGGAGGCCATCCGCTCATCATATTTGATGGATAAAGTCTTATGATGGGCACTTGCTTCTGCCTGGGAAATCCCCCAGACATCAAGCATCGCCTTAGTAACTTTCTCTTCATCTTCCTTTGATCCAAGATTGCTGATATGAAAAACCTGTTCCTTCAATCGTTCCACCTTCCTTATTTATGGTTCTCCCTGTTCTTAAGGAAGGCTTCTCCCATTCCCTCCATGAAGTCGACCATCGTTGTCATCGCGGCGCGTATCTCCGGGCTGCGGAGCCTGATACGCATTTTCCAGATGCTTTGTTTCTTGCCTTTTTCACCTGTCTGTGACATCCGCTTAAGGCCAAGGGTAATGCCCTCCAATAATGTTCCAAGCTGGGCAGGCTGAAGACCTCCAAGAAACTTGAACAGCCCAAACCCGCTTTTAATGATATTGTGGACGGCAGGCTGATTGACCTGCTGCATGGCTATCACACCAACCTCGTTACGCTGCTTTAACATTGAGCTGGCGGCCTCGAATACTTTTACCTCATTTAGCTCCTTCGTCATTTCAATGAAGGAAAGAACGGCCTCTTTATTGTCAGCCAAAGCCTTCAGTATTTCATCAATGGCTTCAGCCTGTTCTTCTGCCTGGTTGGGGATTCCTCTGCTAATTTGCCTGATCGGTTTCGCCATATTGACCCTCCTTCAAATCATCAATCTCTGAAATCGGTATATAATCCGAACGCTTCCACTTTTCCTCGACCTTCACGCTGATTTGCGGAATCCTGTTCCCGAAACGGTGATTATGCTTAGGCAGCGGCGGCTCTCCTGTCGTTTCAAGCACTTCCATGTTTACACCCATTTCTTTATAGGCTGGGGTATGGGTGATGATGTCGTGATAGCTGCTGGTCAGCCTGTTCACAGCTTTCTTATCCTCGGCAGAGTTCATAGGCAGATACAATTCATTCCCTTTGACACGGTCTGTTACCATTACCCGTACTTCTACATGGCCATATGGGGAAGTCAGCCCGACCAGTGAACCATCTTCCAACCCGCGTTCTTCTGCCAGTTCTGGCGACACCTCCAGCCATACTTCTGGTACCTTATGCAGCAGGCCTTCGGTTTTAAAGGTCATATTTCCTTCATGGAAATGTTCAAGCAAGCGGCCATTGTTCAAGTGCAGGTCGAAATCTCCACCTGGATCAAAAGGAATAGTCCAGTCAACTGGCACCAATCTTGCTTTTCCATCCGGGAAACCAAATTTGTCTGTATACAGTAGAGGCGTATCTTTACCATCTGCTTGAACCGGCCACACGAGGGATTCCCATTCTTCAAGACGTTCATAGCTTACACCGGCAAAAATGTCAGCAAGCTTGGCTGCCTCGTCCATAATTTCTGATGGATGCTGATAATTCCAGTTCGCTCCCATCCGGTTTGCAAGCTCCTGGAAAATTTGCCAATCAGGCTTTGAATCACCCAGCGGTTCGAAAACCTTGTAAAATCGTTGGATCCGTCTTTCTGTATTTGTGAATGTGCCATCCTTCTCCAGGCTAGGTGCTGCGGGTAAAACCACATCTGCAAATTGGGCTGTTTTACTGAAAAAGATATCCTGGACAACAAAGAAATCCAATTTCTCAAAGGTAGAATGAACATAGTTTGAGTTTGCATCGACAATTGCCATATCTTCACCAAATAGGTACAGAGCCTTCATTTTTCCTTTATTAATGGCCTCCACCATATGGTGATTATCATAACCAGGATTATCTGGAAGCTTCACACCCCATGCTTTTTCGTACTTAGACCTGACAGCTTCATCCTGTACAGGTTCATATCCTGGCATCCAAGGCGGTAATGTACCAAAATCACAGGCTCCCTGGACATTGTTATGTCCTCTTAATGGATAAGCGCCTGTGCCAGTTCTGCCATAGTTTCCTGTTACGAGCAGAAGGTTGGAGATGGCGGTACTTGTATCGGAAGCTCCCATATGCTGAGTAACTCCCATCGCCCATAGCATGCAGACTGATTTTGCTTCCTTGATCATCTCAGCCAGCTGAAGAAGCTGCTTCATACTTAGGCCTGTTTTTTCAACAGCATACTCGAGCGTATATTTTTCCAGCGAGGCTTTAAATTCTTCTACTCCGTTCACTCTCTCTGCAAGGAAACTTGCATCCTCCCAGCCTTGGTCAAAGAAGTATTTCGCAATTGCATTCAGCATGACAATATCTGAACCTGGCTTAGGGTGGAGATGGAGATCGGCCCGCTGTGCCAATTCATTTTCCCGCAAATCAACAACGACCAGCTTCTGGCCAAATAGCTTATGAGAACGCTTGATGCGGGTTGCGAGTACTGGATGTGATTCAGCAGGGTTGGCACCAACGACAATGATAAGCTCGGAAGCCATGATGTCTTCCATCGTCCCTGAATCGCCGCCAAGGCCAACTGTCCTCATCAAGCCGGTCGTTGCAGGTGATTGGCAATACCGGGAACAGTTGTCCACATTGTTCGTGCCCATAATAGCCCTGGCGAACTTCTGGAATAGGAAATTCTCTTCATTGGAGCATTTTGACGAAGCGATATAGCCAATTGAATCCGGTCCATATTCTTCTTTAATCCCCGAGAGCTTCTCTGCGATTAGCGATAACGCTTCATCCCATGTCGCTTCGACGAACTCCTCACCTTTTCGAATTAAAGGCTTAGTCAGGCGCTCTTCACTGTTAACGAAATCCCAGCCGAATTTACCTTTTACACAGGTGGATATGCCGTTAACCGGCGCTTCTGTTTTCGTCTGTATTTTCAGGATTTCCCTGTCCTTTGTCCAGACTTCAAAGCTGCAGCCTACTCCGCAATATGTACAAACCGTTTTGGTCCGTTTGATTCTCGCCTTGCGCATAGCTGCTTCGACTTCAGACACAGCAAAAATTTCCCGATAGCCCGGTTCTACTTCCTTTGTCATATCGATCATCGGCGCCAGGATATTTGGTGCGATTCCGGTCAGGAAGCCCGCGTTCCCCAGCATTGATTTTTCCATCAATGCATTGCATGGACATACATTGACACAGTGTCCGCATGAAACACAGGAAGATTGATCGATTGGTACATCATTATCCCAAATGACACGCGGTACTTCACGGCTCCAATCAATCGTAAGCGTTTCGTTCACCTGCAGGTCCTGGCAGGCTTCTACACATCGGCCGCAGAGGATACACTGATCAGGCTCGTAACGGTAAAAAGGATGAGAATTGTCAGGCGGATATGGCTTGGCCTGAAATGGATACTTCTGATGGGCAAGCCCCATTTCTTCAACCGTATTATGGATCGTACAATTGCCATTGTTATTGTCACAAACCGTGCAATAAAGTTCGTGATTTTTAAGGATTCGCGACATCCCTTCATATTGCGCTGACTTAACAGTTTCGGACATTGTATCAATCGTCATGCCTGGCTCTGCTTTTAATGTGCAGGATCTGGCCAATTGACCGTCTGCCATCACATAACAAGTGTCACAAGTTTGAATGGTTCCTAAATCCGGATGATAGCAGATACCCGGTATGAAAACATCCTCGGCCCTTGCTACCTCCAATACTTTTTGGCCCTCGACAGCGGGATAATCCTTCCCGTTAATGTTGATCGTGAAACGTGTATTACTCATTGCCATGCCTCCTTATTCCCACTTTATTAATCCCTTGCCTTTTGATGGCTGTTTTTGCTGTTCCCTGGCGTTTGTTCGCTTTTTCACCTGTGCCTGTCTCCATCGTCCCTCTATAGGCAATCCAATAGAACATTGAAACGAATACACTACCGCCAATAGCATTTCCGATGAAAACCGGAATGAAATTGCCGATAAAATCCTGCCAGCTGTAATAGCCTGAAAAAATCGCTGCCGGAATGACAAACATATTGGCCACTACGTGCTGAAAGCCAATTGCAACGAAAGCCATGATTGGAAACCATATCCCAAGGATTTTTCCGCCAATGTCTTCTGCTCCATATGCGAGCCATACAGCCAGTCCCACAAGCCAGTTGCAGCCAATTGCAGAAACTAACGAGGCAAAAAAACCCTCATCCAGCTTACCACCCGCTATAGCAACAGTTTTTTCAAGGTAAGGACCTTGAGAGGTCAGTCCCGCAACTTGGCCGAAAAAATAAGCGACAAACAAGGCACCGAGGAAATTGAACACTGTAATCCAAAACCAATTCTTAACAAGCCTGCCCACCGAAATACGCTTAGTCAGGACGGCCATTGAAACAGCCATCATATTGCCTGTCAGCAGTTCCCCTCCAGCGATGATAATCAGTATAAGTCCTACAGGAAAAACTGAAGCGCCAATCAAGGTACTGAATGTCCCCCATGCTTCTGGAAGGTTCGCAATCACGCGAATATCGAGCAAATAGCCAAGAGAGATAAAGGCACCGCCTAAAAAACCAAGTACAAGGACACTGGAAAAAGGAAGATTTGCTTTTTTCTGACCGTGCTCGGCTGTCAATTGGGCAATTTTGAATGGAGCATGGAATGCCATATGATGATCATCTCCTTTAAATTCCCTAATAATATTTACATTACTGGGAAAATTATTTAGGAGAATAAAAGAAAATTAAAAGCGAGGATTTAATGATGGATAAAAATGAATTGTTAATTCGTGTTCAAACAATGATTAAGTCTTCGACAAAGAGGCCGAAGCAAATGACGGTTTCCACTGTCAAAGTTGCAGATATTTTTGGGGTAACGCCTGAAGAAATACAAAAGGGCCTTGAGGAACTGGTTGCTGATGGTTATTTAAAACAGGCAAAGCTGGAGACTCCTCCTTATCATGAAATTTATTTGCTGCCTGAAACGTAAAGAGCACATTCTCCCGGAGAATGTGCTTTAGTTCATTCATTTTATTCTGTCAAACCTGCCGCCTTAGTGCCGCCAGATTTTTGCAATACCTTTAAGCCTGTGCCCATGTCAGATGCAAGTACATAGTTCCTGTCTACAAACACGCCCCAGATGTTCGATTTGCTTGGGATGTACATCCCTGTCTCGACAGGAGCTGCTGGATCTGTAATATCAACCGTTCTGACACCGCCTGAATAGTGCGATAGATAAAGCGTATTCCCGTGGACCTTTGGATCATGGACCGTCGCTCCACCAGGAATTTTTTCTGTGAAATCTGTTCTAAATGTGCTTAACAGCTTAGGATTCGCTTTATCCTTGATATCATAGATCATTGTATAGCCATATGCAGATTCAAACCCATCCCTTACTGGACCAAATACTTCTCTTGTCTCAACAAGGACAGTTCCTCCCTTTGCCAGGTCCATCGAATGGGCAGAGCCCTGAACTTTATCATCAAAGTCCGTTCTTCCTAAGTAAACCGGATTCTCGGCATCGCTGATATCGAGCATGATTGTCCCTAAATCCCAATAGGACAAGAAAGCAGTCTTGCCTGTTTCATCCGTCTTTACACTATGTGCAAATGCAACGCGCTCAACACCGTTTTCATCGGTCCAATTATAGCCGTTATAATTTTCATCGTTTACTTCTGGAATATAGTCCCTTGGATTGAATTCATAGACTGTATTCGGATTTGCAGGGTTGGATACATCCACGATGGATACATCCATTTTTTCTCCATGTGAATAATAATCAGCATAGCAATCCGCTGTAAGGACATAGACATTGTCACCTTGCACCGTCAAATACAATTCATGCGTTCCACGGGCGCCGGAAGTTGATTCCCAGAAGCCAAGCTTCTTTGGTTCTTTTGGATTTGTCACATCATATAATACAAAGCCGCCTTTGGAATTCGGGTCATTCCTGTCCAGCTTTTGGACGCTGACAGCAGCAAGGTCACCTTTAAAATGCTTAGTATTAACAGTTTTAACAATGACTTTTTCCTGCCATGTTCCTTGAAGGTCCGCAAAGGCAGCAACCTCTACTGGATTAGCTGGATCCTTCATATCAAACACACGGACTCCGCCTGCACCGCCATTTATGGAGTGCGTTCCCAGGTATGCATAGCCTTTATAGGCATAAACATCTCCAGTTGAGTTCTGAACTCCGGGACGAATCTCTTTTAGCGGTACTGCGGCAACCTCTTTGAAATTGCTTGTATTCTTACTGCCTTCAAGCAAAGGTACTGCAAGTTCAACACCTGCCAGACTATCCCCTTTTTCGACGCCTCCGCCAAATTCATCATGAGCAAAGACCGTACCTCCCGCTGAAAAAACCAATGCGCCAGCCAGAGCTGTGTTTACTAAGATCCTCTTTTTCAAATAAATTCCTCCCTTTTCATAAAAATTGATCATCCCTATGTATAAACAATGGAAGTCTTCTATTTCTGTAAAATTCGTAACCAGAAATAGTATGAGTAAAATTTTAATGAATTTTCCAAAAATTTGATATCGACTTGATTTCCTATTATTTCTACATAAACTGACATTTTTAATTCCAAGCTTTTGGACTAAAAAAGTTGGGAAACAAGGAGATTGTCACTATTGATATGTTGTTAAATTACTGTGACATATTGTCTATTAAATGACTAAAACACCTTCTATATAGTAAGTGTCTGAGCATTTTAGATATCCATGCCGAGGCGATCAGCAAGCTGCCGGGCAAATTGTTTTTTTTATTGCGACTTGTAATAAAAGGCTTTTGATTTCCGTTCCAGGCGTTTCGCTTTCCTCTGATAAATTTTGAAAAAGCCTAATTACCGGCTTTTTCAAGAGCAAATTTTTCTTGGGGCGTGCGGTGAGCCTCCTCGTCGCTGTGCTCCTGCGGGTTGAAACACCCTTAACTAAAGACGGTCTTTCTTTTAGTTGTTCTTCACCTTCCAATAATCTCTCTAAGCACCTTACAATCCAAAATCCCACAGTGCTAGCAACCGTTTTATTTAAGTTGAATTTGGGATAGTAGAAGGATTCTATTCACAAGGAGGTTTGAGAATTGAAGCAATTGGATGGAAAAGTTGCTTTCATTACTGGTGCTAGCTCTGGAATAGGAAAGGCAGCAGCAATTAAACTGGCTGAGGAGGGCGCGAAGATTGCGCTGGTCGATATTAAAGAAGAAAACGCTAAAGAGGTTAAAGAAAAAATCGATGATATGGGCGGTAGTGCTATTATCCTTGAATGTGACATTTCCAAACCGCAGGAAGTTGAAAAAAGCTATAGAATGCTGATTGATACATGGGATCGCTTGGACATCGTGTTTGCAAATGCTGGGATTAATGGTGTAATTGCACCTATTGAAGACCTAACCCCTGAAGATTGGGATACAACCATCGATACAAACTTGAAGGGTACATTCCTTACTGTGAAATATGCGATTCCGCATATGAAGAAAACAGGAGGAAGTATAATCATCACTAGCTCAATCAATGGTAACAGAATATATAAGAATTTTGGCATGTCTGCTTACAGCACCTCAAAAATCGGGCAGACAGGCTTCGGCAAAATGGCAGCATTAGAATTGGCGCATTACAAAATACGAGTCAATATCATTTGTCCAGGAGCAATTGAAACGAACATCGGCAAAAACACCTTTCCTCAGGAAGAAAATCTTAAAAAAATCAAAGTGCCTGTTGAATATCCTGAAGGCAATCAGCCGCTTGAGGAACGTTCAGGAAAGCCAGACCAGGTTGCGGATCTCGTCTTCTTTTTAGCGTCAGATATGTCTTCCCATATTACGGGTACGGAAGTTTATATCGATGGTGCAGAGTCACTGCTTTGACAAAGGAGACTACGACTAGCATATTTTCCGTTTTATGCGGGTTTCATCAGTAAAAATAAACCTAAAAATACGAGTGCATTGATCTCGCCGGATTAATGCACTCCTTTAATAGAGGACCAAAGCTGGTTGCTTCCATGATCAATCATTTATCTTTGTTAAGGAATAAATACAAGTATCAGTAAGTCTTTCACCATCCGCAGATAAATCATCGTTTCTCAATATCCCCTCCAGTTCAAAGTTTAATTTTTCAGGAATAGCACGACTCTTGAAATTGCCTGATTCAATGCGGATTTCCAGCCTTTTTAATTTAAGCACCTGTAATGCAATCCTTGCCAGCTCCTGCACTGCTTCCGTCATATAACCATTACCGCTCATTTCTGTGTTTATCCAATAGCCAATTTCCCCTTTAGGAATATCCCAAATAATCCCCTGGATGCTGACTACACCAATAAAGTCCTTGGAACTCTTGTGGAATATTAAAAATCGAAAGCTTTCCCTCTCTAAAAACTTAATATGAGCTTTTCGCAAATTAATTTCAGTTTCTTCAACTTCAGGGAGTTTTTGTGCAAATGGCATCCATGGCTGCAATTCGTTGAACGAATCTCTAATGGCTTTATTCACAATCGCTCCATCCCCAGTTGGCAATGGTGCTCGAAGCAGCAATCTATCTGTTTCCAGCTGTGCAGGTATTTCCATTAATATCGGGTTCAAAATGTTCTCCTCCTCAATGATGGCTCTTTTAATTTTCAAACTTAGGCAAAATAAAAACTCCCACCTTCAAGATTATCCATCTTGAGGACGAGAGTTATAGCTTCGTGGTACCACCTCAGTTCACTGGGCCATCACTGGACCAGCCTTTTCGGGTACAGTCATACCCTATCTCGATATCGGGAGAACCCGTCCTGCGATCCCTAAAAATAGCTTGGCAGGAAACTCCGAGACTTTTTTCATTAAGCTGATTTTTGCTCCCTTTCACCTGGCCGGAGCTCTCTGTGAAAAATCCTGCTTAATTACTCTTCTCATCATCGTCATAACATATGATTTTTAATATATTAACAATTTCACCATAAAGTGTAAATAATTATTTTGTAAGATATATCCCTTTAGCATCCGCTGGCAGTTTCCTAATATGGTTTAGATACTGCGTCATATTTTCGTCGTCTTTAACCGGATAGGTGAAAGACAATACTTCCGCAACCTGTGCAGCTAAATCTCTGAACAATTCACAGGCTGTAAAAATTGAATCCCAAAAGTTATCGTATTCTCCATCTGAATAGGTTTTTTCATACATGGACCAAAGATTTTCAGGCAAATACTTTTTGTAGTACTTCCCCATTTTCCCTGTTGAAATATTGTACTCGTGGTTGAACGCGATCCACCAGGAAACCATCTCATCAAGCCGCTGCCTGATGACAAGTTCAAACATCTGCTTTGCATATGGCAGCTCATCCCGCCAAATTCCTTTGCCAACATTTTGAAGGCACCACCAAAAATCGTTGCAGCAGCTTTGATATTCGGCGTCCGTTGGCTTTCTTACCCAGTAATCTTCATCAGTGGGCTCGTCGATGGCAGGGAGTATCCCATCTTTATCCAGAAGCGGAACAGTCAATTTCTCCTTCAGAAAATGGCCAAGCATGTGTTTTGGTGTTTCTATATGCAAATCAATCCGATTCCCATCCTTGAATAGCATTAAATAACCGTATGTATCTTCGATATTCACTTCAAGTCCCATAAGCTGGTCGTTTTTATCCGGCTCCTGCTTCATCAGGAGCTCGCCAAAGCAATCAATCCAGTTAGGATCCTGAATAAATGGCCTTGTTTCTGTTACTACATAGACAATATCGTAATCTTGAAAAATATCCCTTGTTGCATTTTCGTTGGTCCTTGAACCATTCATATAGACAGCTTTGATTCGATCATCGTTTTCCGCTATGCCAAGGATTAAATTGAGCATTTCTTTTTCGGTTCTCATATAATTCCACCTCGTCAGCTGATATATTGTAAGGAACAGAGGGGGTTGGCATGATTAAATATTGTTGTGCTTTCTTGTTATACGGTTCCCTCGTAACATATATTTTGACTGTAGCACCTCTAAATCTGTTTCGGGCAATTGAATATCCTCTCTTAAGCTTCCTGCTATTCCAGTAGTAATAAAGTAATCCAGTTTTCTACAAACTATCTATATATGACAAGAATTGTTTTATGGTGCGAATAAATCCTTCTCGATCCGGCTCCCATAATTCATGTCCTGATTGGGCAAATTCGATAATTTTTACATTCTCCAGCTTTGAATTGTACTTTTCAGCTTCATCCTGGTTAAGCATTGCCGCCTCTGTTCCACCTTTAAGAATTAAGACTGGTATTTTTATAGATGTTAATTCATTATACAAATCAATTTTACTCGATTCTCTTTGAATGCCTCTGATTGCTCTTTCCATGTCTTTATCAGCAGCAAACCTTTTAATCAGTCTTTCAGACCATGATAAAGGAATCGAGGGGTACTTCGCAGGATAGTCGCAAAGTATTATCCCCTTAATATTCGGATTTCCAGCAGCATATTTAATCGCATATGGAACACCCATTGAATATGCTAATATACAATGTTTTGGAATATTGCTATTTAATATTACAGATTGTATATCTTTTACATGATCGTTAAGAGAATATCCATTTTCCGGCTTATCACTTTTGCCGCGACCTCTCAGACGTAAGGAAATACACCTTCTCATTTTGAATTCTTCTAGTAACTCTATCGATTGTTCAGCGAAATTCATTGCTCCTGGTATATAGACTAATGGTGTAAGTGGATCATCATAATCTATTTTATCAAGGTAATGTATTTTGACGTCATCCGAGCTGGCCCATTGGTTTAAAAAGTTCAGTTTCATCAACACCCTTCTTATGAATTTTGTTTTCAATTAATTTATGTTGTTTAACAGGAAACCGGCCTATCATAACGAAATAAGTAGTAAGTAAAAATAGGGAGTTTGTTTATGGAAAAAAGACATGATATTCTTTTCAATCAATTAGAATCATACAGAAGTTACATACTTGGAGTAGCAGACATGGTGACAGCTGAAAACGCCGAGGTCATCCCAGCTGGTTTTAAGAATAATATTCGCTGGAATCTGGGTCATATCTACCTTGACCAATATTTATGGATTCAGGCAGTGACCAAGGAAAAAGATCCTGAACTTGAACCTTTCATGAATTGGTTCGGATACGGGACTTCACCAGCAAACTTTACTGCTGAAACTCCTTCATACGAAGAATTGAAGACCTTATTAAAAGATCAGCCAGCGAGAATAAGAGAAACCTATGCCGATCGATTAGAAGAGGAATTCGCTCCTACTGAAATGGGCATGCATACCATCGAGCAGGTGCTGATAAGGACTGTCTTCCATGAAGGAATGCATCTGCAGGCGATATTGGATATTAAAAAATTTTTATAGGAATAAGTGAAGCTAAAAGACAATTCCAGTCTTTTAGCTTTCTTAATTGAATGATTAAGTATGGATTGTAAACCTAATCTGCATTCAAGTAGATTGAGCTATTCCTTCAGGTAATCTAGCACTTCTTCAATATAGCTCTCAAGCGCACGGCTCGTATCAACTACAAAACAGGGATGCGCGGAAGGTTTTTTACTGTTGTTTATGGTATATAGGAATGCCTCTTCTGATGGTACAGCTTCAATTTGACTGATTTTTCTATCACGTCTTTTCAATCTTGCATTGATTTCATCCATATTATCTAAATAGCATTCTATATATTTGTAGTTAGCTTGGTATTTCTCAGCTAGCTTCGTCCCCTTTTCAACCATTTCATCATACAGACAAGGACTATCAAATATGACATTTAGGCCTAATGAAAGATGAAATTCGATTAAAGACCAATCAATATTATATGAAATTTTTCCAGCAAGCTTGGGGTCAATTGGCGACTCTTCTATAGAATGCAATAAAGCAGATTTAACAACATCATGATCAACAATCACACAATCGACTTGCTTGGAGATTTCACGTGAAAGTGTCGACTTTCCTGATCCCGGGAATCCTGACATTTGAACAAAAAACAATTCAATTCCTCATTTCTTCATGTTTCTTCACGGAACAGCCTTCGCACTTCCGATTTTAATCCCTCCAGCAGCGGGAAAGTTGACAGTGCCCCAAGACTCCTGATCACATTCCTGTAATACCATGCCTGCTGTTCCCGACCGCGTTTGAATCTTGTCCAGACCATTTCCCCGTCCCTCTCGACATCCTGAAAAATGGATCTGACATTATGGAGCTTATCAGCACACGCCACAACCCGTATTTCTTCCGTTGCTGTCTTCAAATATTGGATCGTGTGCTCTTTTCGTTCCTCCCATGACAAGGATTTATCATGTTCAGAACAGCCTGCCACGATTTCCGCTACATGAGCGCCAAAATTCTGCTCAATGTCTTCAAGGGTAAGCTCAGTATCCTCCACAGTATCATGTAAAATCCCTGCTGCAATGAGTTCATCATTATAGCCAGCTTTCTGTAAAATGAAGCCAACAGCTACAGGATGCGCAATATAAGGTATCTTTGTATTTTTACGGTATTGCCCTTCATGCGCCTGGGCTGCAGTATATAAAGCCATTTCAATCAAGTTCATTTCATCCACCCCTCAAGACTATATTCGATACCCTGCTACCAATTCCTTTCCTATCAAAACATATTTCACTCTGTTTTTCCAAAATCTTCTGCTATATTTAAAATAGATTTTACCTTACAACCGGAGGCCGCTATGAAACGACTTACAGATCATTTAATTGTCATATCATTTGATTGCCTTTCTGAGCATGATATTTCTGTACTAAGGGAGCTCCCAAATTTCAAAGCGTTTATTGAAAATAGTTCATTCAGTACAACTGTAGAAACGATTTATCCTTCCGTGACATATCCTTGTCATGCGACGATTGTGACGGGAAACTATCCGAACCGTCACGGAATAGTGAACAATACGTTTATCCAGCCGGGAAAAGCTTCCCCTGACTGGTACTGGCATCGCAAGCATGTAAAAGGGACAACCCTTTATGATGAAGCGAAAAGAGCTGGCTTTAGTACGGCTGGACTGCTCTGGCCGGTAACCGCAAAAGCGAATATTGATTTTAACATGCCGGAAATTTTCGCCAACAGGCCATGGCATCATCAGATTCCAGTATCCTTATTGAATGGAACTCCGCTATTTCAGCTTGAGATGAATTCAAAATTTGGACATCTGCGCAAGGGCCTTAGCCAGCCCGAACTCGACGATTTTGTCCTGGCATCTACGGTCGAAACGATTAAAACAAAGAAACCTGGGCTTATGCTGGTTCATTTTGTCGACCTCGATTCGCAGCGGCATATGTATGGTTTCTCTTCAGATGAAGCAATGGCTGCCCTACAGCGTCATGATGACAGGCTCGGCAAAATAATCACTGCCCTAAAGGACGCAGGAATCTATGAGAATTCGACCATAGCAATTCTTGGCGACCATAGTGCACTTGACGAGTCTAAAGTCATAAAATTGAACGTATTATTTAGAGAACGAGGACTGATCCAGACAAATGCTTCAGGGAAAGTGAGAGATTGGAAAGCCTATTGCAAAAGCTGCGATGGTTCTGCCTATATTTACTTGAAAAATGAAAAAGATGACGCCGTAAAAAACACTGTTGCTGAACTTCTGCGAGAGCTTCAGCAAGATAAAAGGAATGGTATTGAATCGGTTATCACAGGACAGGAAGCAAATGCAAAAGGAGCGGATGGCAGCTGCTTCAGGATGCTCGAGGCTGCTTTAGGTTTTTATTTTAGCGAAGCAATCGACGGAGAATATATTGAAGCAGTAACTGAGCAGGATGCTAAAGCAAAGAAATATACATTAGCATGCCATGGGTATTCGCCAGAAAAAGCAGGCTATCATACTGTTTTCTTTGCCGCCGGAAAAGGCATCAAGCCTGGTATCAAAATCCGTTCAATGCATCTAGTTGATGAAGGACCTACATTTGCACGCTTGCTTGGCATTGACCTTGGCCATACCGATGGCCGTGTACTGGATGGGATCCTCGATTGCTAAATTTTTGTAATTAGAAGGAAAATGAGCAGGATAAGTAGAAGTTTCATGAAAAGATACTATTAAACACTTGGGGGCAAAACCATGAAAGGTTTCACGAAAGAGGAGAGCAGCTGGATCAGGTATGACTGGGCAAGCTCCGCTTATTCCATCATCATTTCGACGGCCGTTTTTCCACTCTTCTACAAAGCAACTGCAACAAACGCCGGAGTAAGCCTGGCAAACTCTACCGCTTACCTGGGCTATACCATCGCGATTGCTACTTTCATTTTGGCATTGATCGGGCCTATTCTCGGTACGATAGCGGATTACAAAGGAATGAAGAAACGCTTTTTTTCTATTTTCTTCACACTTGGCGTGAGCTTTACCGCCATGCTTGCGTTTGTTCCGGGCGATAACTGGCTGCTGATGCTGATTGTCTACACCCTGGCTGTCCTTGGCTCGACAGGATCGAATGTGTTCTATGATGCCTTCATTGTCGATGTAACTACGGATGAACGGATGGACAGAGTTTCCGCCCGGGGTTATGGAATGGGTTATATCGGCAGCACGATCCCTTTTATCATTAGCATCGCAATCATTATTTTAGCCCAAACGAAGGTTTTGCCCATCTCTATAACTCTAGCAAGTCAAACTGCATTCATCATCACTGCAATCTGGTGGGGATTATTTTCAATTCCAATGTTTAAAAACGTCCATCAAAAGCATTATATTGAACGGGAGCCGCAGCTGGTGCTGCAAAGCTTCAGGCGTCTCGGCAAAACCTTTAAAGAAATCCGTAAATACAGGGCATTATTTTTATTCTTGCTAGCTTATTTCTTTTATATTGATGGTGTTGGTACAATTATTACAATGTCGACTGCATATGGTACAGATTTGGGCATCAGCTCTACCAATCTATTAATCATCCTGTTTGCGACCCAGGTCGTCGCCTGGCCGTTCGCCCTCCTCTTCGGAAAATTGTCCGAACGCTTTACCGGCAAAAAGATGCTTTATGTAGGAATAATCATTTATATTATTGTGTGTATTTACGCATATTTTCTGGAAACAACGACAGATTTTTGGATCCTGGCAATGCTGGTCGCCACTTCACAAGGCGGGATCCAGGCACTAAGCCGCTCCTACTTTGCCAAGCTTGTTCCGAAAGCAAATGCAAACGAGTTTTTTGGTTTTTACAACATCTTTGGAAAGTTCGCTTCGATCATGGGCCCGCTGATGGTCGGTTTGACAGCACAGCTGACTGGCAATTCAAGCATGGGGGTTTTCAGTTTAGTCATCCTCTTTGTTGTCGGCATGGTCATTCTTGCTTTTGTTCCGGAACCTGAAGAAGTGACTCAAGCACCTGAAATAGTATAAGAGTTTGAAAGCCTCTGTATTCCAGAGGCTTTTTGATAAATTTTCGAAAGAGGGGCTGTAATAGTGAGAAAAAGGAAACTTGCCATATTAATTGCCGGAGTTCTGATAGCATTATTTTTATCTATTACATTGATCAACACTCTAATGCTTAAAACACTTCAGCCTGTTCCTAAAATTTCAAACGCAGCTTTAAACGGGGAGCGCGCAGTTATAAATTTGTCCAATGCAATTAAATTTCAAACAATCTCCTATCAGGACCGCGAGAAATTCAATTACGTAGAATTTGACCGTTTCATCTCCTTCCTGGAACAAACCTACCCCCTGGTCCATAACAAGCTTGAGCTCGAAAAGATAAATGAATATGGCCTTGTTTATAAATGGAAAGGAACAAATCAGAACAAACTGCCAGTAGGGCTGACAAGTCATTATGATGTTGTTCCAGTACTTGCGGGAACAGAGGATAACTGGACACATAACCCTTTCAGCGGAAAAGTGGCTGACGGAAAAATTTGGGGCCGCGGAACACTGGATGACAAAATTGGCGTCATAGGAATCCTGGAAGCTGCGGAACAGTTACTCGAAGAGAATTATCAGCCTGAACGGGATTTATATTTCATGTTTGGCTTCGATGAGGAAATTGGCGGAGATGAAGGAGCAAGTAAAATTGTCAGCAGCCTTAAGGAAAAAGGAATCACCTTTGAATTCATTCTTGATGAAGGCGGAGCAATTGTAGAAAACATGGTGCCGGGTGTAGATAATCCTGTGGGAGTGGTCGGTGTGTCCGAAAAAGGTTCAGCCACTGCAGAACTCTCAATCGAAAGCAGCGGCGGCCACTCCTCCCAGCCAAAAAACGAGACAAACATAGGCAGAATTGCCAGGGCAATTGCTGAATTAGAGGAAACTCAATTTCCCGCAGATCTTGAAGGTCCCGGAGAAGATATGTTTGAATATGTTGCACCGGAAATGAGCTTTGCCATGAAATTTGTTTTCGCGAATAAAATCGTTTTCGAGCCAATCATCGAAAGGATCTTGCTTCAGCAGCCTGCATCAGCTGCCTTGATCCGCACAACCATCGCCCCTACCATTTTCCAGGCTGGGGAACAATACAACGCCCTGCCCGAGGAAGCAAAGGCAATCATCAATTTAAGATTAATGCCAGGAGACTCCCTGCAAGATGTCAAAAGCTTTATTGAAAAGACCATAAAAGATGATGATATCAAGGTATCCATTAGCGGGAATGAAGCATCTGGCGTATCGTCTGCCGATAACTGGCATTTCAAGTCCATCCAGCAAAGCGCAAAAAATGTATACCCAGATGCAGTTATTGCCCCCTACCTTATGTTCGCAGGGTCAGATGCGCGCCATTATGATCAGATTGCTGAGGATACCTATCGCTTTTTACCCGTCCAGCTTACCTCAGAAGACCTAAACAGAATGCATGGAACCAATGAACATATCAGTATCGAAAACTACGTAAGTGCCATCAAATTTTATATCGAAGTGATGAAAAATACTGGTGGGAATAATGGACAGTGATGATATGATGGCGTTAAGAACCTAAAAATGCGCGGTGAACAAAATCACTGCGCATTTATTTTTTCTTCATTTTCTTTCAGTAGGTATATGCCTTTTAAAGAGCGCAGTAAAGGTAAAATACCTCATATTAGTCAGCCACCCTGCTGGTCTATTACAATCCCAGTATTAGATAATCCTCGTACTTCTTTGACTCGCCCTAATTGAAAATAATAACGCTTCCCGTTCTTCTTCATCATTTTAGCCTTTCTAAACTCTTTCTCTCCCTCTGCCTTTGTTTCTATGACAGAAATTATCGGGTTATTCACCTCTCCAAAAGCCACATACAGGTCGTACAGAACTTTTCCTTCATTGTCACTCAGAAAAAGTGAGTCAAAATCAAAAGTGAAATTCTCATTATTATAGTTAGACCAGCCATTATGACCTATATTTTCCCAGCCTTCTTTATCGTTCCCTTCAAAAAAGCCGATTCCAAGTCCATCAAAATTGGCGTTAGGCCATTTCTCCTTGTCAGGGGCAACAGTGTACATGATAATCGTTAAGTTATCATATTTTTCTTTATGAACAATTTCCTGTATATCAAATGATATGCTTTTTTCTATTGCTTCCGGCAAAGTCTCATAATTCCCACATTCAAAATCAGTAAAAGTAAATAGTAGAATTAATGCTGTGGAACCTAACAATACAATTACAGCTGCAATAATTTTATTCATTCTCGCCCCCCTGTTCCAGCTATTTTACCACAAAAAACCAGCTATTTTTTTTATGATTTGGTCTAAATCTCTACGAAAAAAAATAGTTTATTAGTAGGGTTACAAAATCGTTTGTAGACTCAATCTAAAAGATATAGGGGAGACGAAAATGTTTGCAGTCCATTTCTTAGAAAACAGAAACCAGTTATTGACTCAGCTATTGCGAACGGTACCTGCCGAAGGAGAAAACGTTGTAATCAAAGGCCGAAAAGGCAAGGTTACCAGTGTCACTTTTGTTGATGAAAAAAATGTCCATGTGCAGGTTGCGCTTGAGGTCATTGTGAAGAAACCTTCTCTTGAATTGCCTGGCAAGAAAAAGAGATAAATAGCAGTTTGAGATCAACCACGACTAAGGGGATTGTAAGGATGATTTTGCATTTCCCTCGGGGCACCGCTTAACGCTTAGTATAGATACACAGATGTCCAAATAGTAATAGTCAAGGCAGCATTCCCAATAAAAGGATTGCTGCCTATTTATGTTTCTTGTTCTGCCAGTAAGAACCCTAACACACAGCCGTATAATACATGCCCTGCCATCCATATAAGAAACGCGGATAAATCTGTAAACTCAGGAGTCCTGTCTGAAAACATTGTGGTTGGATACAGGATGACTCCTATCATAGAACTTATCCGTAGGACAAATCTTCTAGCACCTTTCATTGTCATGTCTTTAAGCAGGTATATCCTTAATGCCAACGCTAGTAAAATGGAAATAACAAGGTGCAGAACGAATTCAAAAAGCTCTGTCGTATTATAATCTTTTAACAACGGAACATAGTCGACATTCAGCAGCAATATATATACTTTTTTGCCAGTCATGTATTCCATCAATTTTAAAAACAGCCCGAGAATAACCCCAGAGGTTAATCCTGATAAGACTGACTTTGGTAGAGATGCAACTCTCATCTATCTTCCACCTTCCTTAAGAAAAATGTTCCTTTAAAAGAAGACTGAAATGGGGCCTGAATGTTATTTCTGCTGTACCTACAAAACGATCCCGGTCTTCTTGAAGAATCAGGAGGATTTTTGCAAGTTCTCTTTCATCCTGAAGGATTTCCAGCTTTGAAACTGTTTTGAACAAAAGGCTGGCGGCCGGTTCTTTCCTAGACTTATTCATGGCGGTTAGCTCGAATTCACCGTAGGATGGTAAAATCTTTACCACAAATGATTCTGTTTGATTTTCGAAAGTAAAAATACTCTCTGTGTAGTAGAACGGAGCATCTATTTCTTTTTTGATAGGCTCAGAGCGAAAAAGTGACAGTAATTCGAATTCCTCCGGAAAGTCTTTCAACATTCCACCTCCAAAATATATTCTGCATTTCCCAATTCCCATTATTTTTTTCTATCTTTTAATATTCTCAACATTTATAATTATTTAAGAAAAAAATCGATTTTTTAGGAGGTTGGTTCTTGGATACCCATTTCCATGTCCCGCTTAATGAGATCTCATTGAAAGTGACCAGTCAAAAAGAGGCACTTGCCATTCAGAGATATGATTCTGACCAAAATATCTATTCTAAACTAACAGATGATCAACTACGGGAATGGAGGGAAAACCTTATCCAGATTTTTGCTGCCTCCATCTATGAAGATTTAGATAAAACATACGAAAATTTAAGGGCCTGGGGCTCTCAAGGAGTCCATCTTCTTGTTAATTTACAGCTTCCTTTAGACCTTGCAATCGAAGAGGTACGTTTTTATCGGGATACAATTGGTGAGCTAATCAAGACAGAAGCAATGAACTATGATTTATCGATTCCTGTCTTTTATGAAATCATATCCCGTTTTGATTCCGTTGTAGACCGAGCTGTTTATTGGCTTAGTTTATCTTATTCCAGCATGTATTCTTCCAGAATTTATGCAGCAGAAGCAACGGCTATGGAACTTTCGATCCCGATTGTGCGGGTCACCGAGAAGATCGGTGTCCTTCCTTTAGTTGGGGACATTGACACAAAGAGGTCTCAGGAGCTAATGGAAAAAGCGCTGAATTATGGAACCCAAATGGATTTAAATTATATTGTCATCGATCTATCTGGTGTTCCAATCATCGACACCATGGTAGCGAACCATCTATTAAAAGTAGTCAGTGCTCTTAAGTTAGTTGGCATCAAGGTCAGTTTGACAGGCATCAGGCCTGAAATTGCCCAAACCATTGTCAATCTGGGTATCCGCATCGATGGAATTTCAACCTTTTCCAGTCTCCATCTTGCAATTAAATACTTTCAAGATCAAATTTGAATACCCTTCTATATGGGTATTTTTTTGTGCATCACTTTTTGAAAATTTCTATTTAATTTTTTTGTTTAATGACGAAATAACTATGGTGAACTGTTTTAGCAAAAGAGGGAAAATTTTATGAAGATTAACCTGCGTACATATGTTGCTTTAATTTTTGCATTGATTATCATCATGCTATCCGCTGTATTAAGCGTTATGATCAGCAAGCAATCAAGCGTTACCGTAAAAAGAGAAATAGGCAACAATCTATCGACCACTGCCTTCCACATGGCAGATAAACTAGACTCCTTCATGTGGTCACGAATTGGCGAGGTCCAGGTACTGAGCCAAATTAAAGAAATCCACTCACCCACTGACATACCAGAAGCTGAATCGCTGCTTAATCAGCTGCAAAAAAGTATCCATGTATTTTCCTGGTTGGGTTTTACAGACAATGAAGGAAATGTCCTTGCTGCTACCGAGGGAATACTTAAAGGAGAAAATGTATCCAAACGGCCTGTTTTTCAGGAGGGTTTGAAAGGACTTTTCGTAGGTGATGTACATAACGCAGTGCTGCTTGCAAATCTGCTGCCGAATCCTTCAGGTGAACCAATGCAATTTGTCGATATCAGCATGCCGCTGATTGATGCAAATGGAAAGAAAACAGGTGTTCTAGCAGCACACTTGAGCTGGGAATGGTCCCGACAGGTCGAAAAAGAAATCGTAAGTCCGCTAAAGGACGAAATGCAGGGTGCTGAGGTGGTGATTGTCAGCCAGACTGACGACACAGTCATCCTTGGCCCCCAAAAATTAATCGGAACTACTCTTCATTTAGAAAGCATTGAGCTTGCCAGGAAAGGTGGAAATAATTGGCTGCTTGAAACATGGCCAGATGGAAAACGGTATTTAACCGGCTACGCAAATGGAAATGGCCATTTTGATTATAAAGGGCTTGGCTGGACTGTTATTGTCCGTATACCCGAAACAAAAGCATTTGCTCCAGTAGAACTTTTGAAGCATACGATTATGCTGATTGGCGTTCTCGCCTCCATCTTCTTTGCATTCATTGGCTGGCTACTTGCTGGTTTTATAAGTAAACCGCTGCAGAGAATTTCTCATTCAGCTCACCGCTTGCAGAACGGAGAAAATGTAAGCATCCCTGATTATAAAGGTATCAGTGACCTTGAGCTGCTGTCCTTCTCTTTGCGGAGTTTGATTCAATCACTTATCAAGACAGAAAAGAGCCTTGATAAGATGGAATCTTTAGCCCATCATGATCAGCTCACAGGTCTTGGAAACAGGGTTGCACTTGACCATTTCCTTAAAACTGCAGTCACGGAAAGCAGGCTTAACGAAAGCTTCATGTCTTTTTTATATCTTGATTTGGACGGTTTTAAAAAAATCAATGATACTTATGGGCATCAGGCAGGGGATCTTCTTTTGCAGCAAGCCTCCGGCAGATTGAAGGAAAGTTTAAGGTCGGATGATGCTGTATTCCGTCTGGGCGGTGATGAATTTCTTGTCATCCTGAATACTTCCAGGAGCTCAGCAGAAAAAGATTCAGGAATTGTCGCCTCCAAATTGATTCAAAGGCTGAATGCACCATTTAAAATAATGGATTCAAAGATTGAAATCGGCTGCAGCGTCGGTGCTGCAATCTGGCCGCAGCATGATCCTGACCCGTTCACGGTGATGAGATACGCCGATGAAGCCCTTTACCTTTCGAAAAAATCCGGCAAAAATAGATTCACCTTTAAACCAGAGTCTGCGGCTTAATACGTTTTCAGTACCAGGGATGACCCTGGTACTTTTTTAATAACTATTTCGTTTTCCGAAAATCATGTTAAAATACTCTTAATATTAAAATAAAGGAGCTCCAGAATGATACATAAGCTTGAGATTAAAAATGAACATTTACATGGATCTTTTTCAAATGAGTTTGAACCAATTCTCACCGTTCAGTCTGGTGATTCAATCACCATGCAAACACCGGATATCGAATGGGGCTATTCCCCTGCCAAAGGAGTGGATAGGACATTCTTCAAACCAAGGAAACATGAAGTTGATCCCCGGCACCCAATGATTGGGCCAATCAAGATTGACGGCGCCAAACCCGGAATGGTATTGGAAATTAAATTAAATGATGTGGTTCCTGGATGGTACGGAACAAATTGGGCTGGTGGTAATAAAAGCTGGCAAAATGAACATCTTCGTTTAACAGAGGCAAACAGGGTTCGTCTGGATTGGGAATTAAAAACGGAAACAATGGTTGCTGCAGCTCAGATTGGCTCCAGGCCATTCCATATTGGATTGGCTCCCTTCATTGGATTAATGGGAGTTGCACCTGCCGAACCAGGAGTCCATGTTACCTCCCCTCCCCGTTATTGCGGCGGCAATATTGATTGCAAGGAACTGGTACGTGGAAGCAGCTTATTTTTGCCAGTAGCGGTTGAAGGTGCCCTTTTCTCGATCGGTGATGGACATGCTGTCCAGGGAGATGGAGAGGTTTCGGGAACGGCAATCGAATGTCCGATGGATTTAGTCGACATCACATTGATCCTCCATGAAGAGATGAAGCTTGAAATGCCACGGGCTAAAACACCAGCCGGTTGGCTGACATTTGGTTTTAACGAAGATTTGAACCTGGCTACTGCTCAGGCACTCAACGAGATGGTTGAATTCATCCAGGAGCTCCATGGAATTGAAAAAACTGAAGCACTTGCTCTCGCAAGCCTTGTTGTGGATTTAAGGGTGACACAGGTAGTAAATGGTGTGAAGGGTGTGCACGCCGTCCTGCCGCATGGCTCGATTAGATAAGCAAAGCCCGCGTTGTCAGCGCGGGCTTTGCTTTTTTGTAACACTACTTTTCAATCTGTTTGATAACATCTGCAAGACTCATATCAGCCATGGATTTCAGACGGAGAGTGTGATTTTCAAATAATAAGGCTTCGGTAACTGGACTAGGCACGATGACACACTTCAATCCAGCTGCCACCGCTGCTGTCAACCCGTTAAGGGAATCCTCGAAGGCTACCGCTTCGTCAGCTTGGATATTTAAATCACGGATTGCTTTTGCATACAAGTCTGGCTCTGGCTTTACTTTTTCTACATCATCACGGGTGACAAGCACTTCGAAGTAATCCAATAGATTCAATTCAGTTAAAAAGTGAGTAATCCAATTACGGGAGGAGCTTGAGGCAAGGCCTATTTTAAGCCCCAATTTCTTGGCCTCCTGCAAATATTCCTTAACACCTTCCCGTGCCTGGGCTGCTTCCATTTTACTCTTATGGATGGCACTTGCCCTGTTTTTTATATCCTCAAGGTCACAGTCTTCGCCTAGCTGTTCCTTAAAGTAAGCGTAAAGGACAGTATCGTCTGTTCCAATACATTTCGCGAATTCACTGAGCGGCAGATCGCCCTTGTAAAAATTCATTGCCTCTCTGAATGCTTCATACCAGGCAGTTTCAGTATCAATTATCAATCCATCAAAATCAAAGATGATAGCTTTAATCATTGTATAATTCTCCTTTCCTCACCCACTTGAGACGTAAATACTAACGTACTTGTTTCAAGTTATAAACACGAATGCAAAAGACTATTATCTGATTATAGTAAAATTATTGAAGGAAAACAAAAAGTAGGCTTCTTTTTTATCAATGGAAGCTTGTTTATGGTGGTGTATATTATGTGAATTGCTATTCTAAGGCCCTTCTTTCTTCTGCCCCATCCGTACTGTGGCTGCAAAAATCCTCTTGTTTTCATCGAATTTAAACGTAATATTCATGCCGCCCTGATATTCAAGAGGATAGCTGTTTTTGAAAATCTCGCTAGTCACATTGTATACTTTATCCTGGTCGATTAATAGGGTCGATACAATTTTCGTATCTTGCGGAAGATGGTCCTTTAATGACTGCATCGCTTCTCCCTCTGTCTTTAGTGGATTTTTAAAATAAAAAATAGGCTGAACACATTGATTTATGCTATTCATGCATACTAACTTAATCTTTTCTGTCTCAAATACCGGGAAATTTGTGGAGTCTTTCAAAGGCATGTTCGTTTTGATAAAATCTACATCATCATACAAGCCGCCCATTTTCGTTGTGGATTTCGTGATTGGTACGAGTAAGTCACCCTCTTTTTCATAGCTTTTGCTTAGATCGATTGCCTCTTCGCCTATCATGGCAGTCTCTGCCTTTTGTGCTACCTCCACAGTTTCATGCTCATGCATCTTAGCAAATAGAAAAATCCCTGTCCCTGCTCCTATTAGAAATACAAGCAATACTCTAGCAGTCTCATATTTCTTAAATGGAAGGAGGACCAATTGACTAATGTTTTTGATTCGCTCTCTAAATCCTGTTTGCGAAGAGCTTCTATTAACATTGAACTTTTGGCGCAAACCTTCTCCTAATAAATTGAAAGTAAAAATCGTATATGTGATCGCAGCTGCCGGAACTAAAGGAATCCATACAGCCCTGATAATATCACTCCGGGATTTCTCCAGAAGCGCCTGCCAGTCATAGGCTGCTGATGAAATGTCAAGCACCCCTCCTTCAAGTATCACGATTTTTGTAGATATGAAAATACTGAACAATGCCAGCTGGCCTATTAATAGCGTAACCCTTCCGAGGTCGTTGCAAAAATTAACGATCAGATTTTGTAAGATGTTGGGAAAATAATAATGAGTATACATTTTAAGCGGACTATTTCCAATCATGATTCCAGCTTTAACATATTCCTTTTCACTTATTTCATGGATTTCGTGCGAAACAATCTGACTGACCCTTCCCACTTCCATAAGTGCCAGAAGAAGGAGTGCCCAATAGACTTTATAATCTGTATCCGAACTGAATTTCCACACAGGTTCAGGCAGCATCAATAAGATAATTGCTGAAAAAATGGTCGGTACACTGCTGAATAACGAGTACCATCCGTTTACAATAAAGTGAGCCAGCCCCTTTTTGGGAGCGGCCAAAAAGGCCAGCGGAATCGCAATGATGTAACGGATTATGGCAATCAAAAATATGTATCTCAATGTATCCTTTGTCCCAATAATCAGCAGGCTTAACAGATCACGGCCGTCACTACCCGTACCTAGCAGATCCTCCTTGGACGGTGGAAAAGGAGCTCTCGCCATCGATCCATCATCATAAAACCTCATCCGGCTATCAGCAGGACTTGGATCAACAAAACTTAACTGATCTGCAAAAAAAGCAAAAAACAATAGAACACTAAACATCAATAAGCCTAACCATAATGGCCAATTCCTCTTCAATGCCCTCCCCCTCTCATTATCTTAAGTTTCCTTAATTCCTTAATACAATTAGTCTGGAGGAGACATGCTGACGAATATAAAAATGAAACAAATAATAATGGAAATTAAAGAGTAGCGAATAAAAATCGCGGCAATCTGCAATACCAAATTATTTTTCTTCACAGTAAACTTTTGCTGCAAAAGCGCACTAAGCGTTTGTGCAAAAAAAAGAATAAGCATAAAACAAAACGAGAATTCGATTGCGAGACCCACTTCATTGAACTTTGGGTCCGCAACGCGCTGAATCGCATAGAGGAAACGCCACGCCGCTCCCTTGTAATCAAGCAGCCATTCAACCATCAGCAAATTGGAAAGGACATATGTCATAACCATAGGAATATGTTGCTGTATTGAGACCAGGCATTTTTTTAATATATGCTTTTTAATGATGAGTCTTTCGGACAGCCCCATCGCACGTGCTGTTTGGATATACATTTCTCCTTCTTCATTGGAAAGTGCAGCAGAGGTGATCCTTGCAAAATACATGAGTGGATAAAGCGATACTAAAACAGCTGGAATGATGAAGTTATACCATTGGTCGCTGCCGAACCAATCGATGAAACGGAAATTGTACAGGATGATCCACTGCAGCGCAATGATCACGAAGAAGTCCGGAAGCGAAGTAATGAACGACGTCAATCCACCGCCAACCGGCACAAGCCTGCTGTTCTTCATCCGGAAATCAAACATTCCCTTTGCAATACCAAGCGGAATTGCCAGGAAAAAGGCAGAAAGAATGATGGGCAGGCTTTTCTTAAAATAATCCACCGTTACGCTTTCGAAGCTTTCTCCATTGCGCGTCAACCCTAAAGTACCTTCTTTAAAAAATACTCCAATTAATTCCTGAGTTTTGTTCCAAACTTCTGCCATTGGATATAGCTCCTGCACTCTGCCTACGAAATATGTAAGACTCCCATTCCCGAAGAATAAGCCAATGCCTGCAAATAAAATGAGAAAGTAAACGATACTTACAGCGTCCCTCCTCAAATCAATTCTTTTAAGCATTTGCATCACTCCAATCCTAAGTCAGATTGCTTGAATAATAAATTTAACACTTGTAACAATAAAGTTATGAATATTGGGAAAATTTATTCCGTTTAATTACAATGTCCTTAGCCTGAGGGCTTGGGTTCGCTTAACAAATAAAAAAATCCAGTCATTTGACTAGATTTTTTTATTAATATCTTCTCGTATTGCTTCAATCATTGCCTCCGATAAGTTCGCAGGAAGTGATGTACCATCCTCGAATATCCATGCATTCATCAATTCCAGATCGGATTTTTGGAAGGTTATGCTATAAACCTTCTTATCGTTGACGATTTCGGCAGTAACATATTCCTCACCCGCAAATCCATCATCGACGATTAAATTAATTAATTGGTATTCAGACACAAGAATAGCTCCTTTCTTATAATAGAATGAGCTGAAAGGGCTGGATTATTCATCCATATTACTTTTTCAAAACGCCCAAGTAAGCTTCCCATGGACCAACATCCTGGCTGTATCTTTTTGCAAATAACCGAACAATCTGGGAAATATGTGTTAGGTCGTGAGCACCCCATGTTGAGATGAGTTCACTCGCTTTCACTTCGCCAAAATCAGGGTGAACTCCCTCCATGTGAAGCTGATCAGGCTGCTTAATGGAACTTTGTAGTTTTACAATATTCTCCTGCCTTAAATTTTTAAATTCCTGCAAGCTTTCGTCAATCGTCCTTTTAGATCTGTTTTTCAAATGGGCTTCCCGGTCAAAAGGGGGAAAAGGAGTCTTTTTCCCCTGATGTATAATATGTTCAAGGCGAGGAATCCAATTCACCCTTTCCCCCTCGATCAGATGCTCAACCACTTCATGGGCATTCCACGTTCCTTTCCCTTCATTACAAAAAAGCCAGCCATCTGAGAGACCGGATAGCAGGTGTTCGAGGGTGTGTGGAGTCCTTTCAAGAATTTCAATGGCTTCATTCATTTTAAAATTCAAACTAACCACTCCTATATAATTTACTTCAGGCCCTTCAGCTATTTCTTTGAGGGTCTGAGGAAACTCGGGGACATACTGATAGACTATGATGTCAGTAATGTTTTTTAAGGCAATATTCATAAAGATTGTTGCCTTCATAAATGTTGAATTAAGATCCTGTTGCTCTTCGTTTCCAGGCGCGAAGTCTCCTTCGGGATGCAGCGGGACAGGTGGGACCCCGCAGGAGCGCAGCGACGAGGAGGCTCACCGCACGCCCCAAAAAAAATTTGCTCTTGAAAAAGCCGGCAATTGGGCTTTTTCATAATTTTTCAGAGGAAAGTGAAGCGCCTGGAATGGAAATCAACAGCCTTTTTTTAGAACATTTGCTTACTTTTTAGAAAATGGGAGTTCTCTTTCAAAAATGTATATAGAATAGCAACACAGTATTAGAAAAGAGCCTTTTCAAATATTGCTGGTTTCAATAAAAAGAACCAACTGTTTAAAATACATGGTAAAATTAGGGATATAGTGATAAGGGAGGTCAAAAATGAAAAAAGGTCTAATTGTTTCAATTGCCTTATTGTTGATTTTAACTGCCTGCAATAACTTTGGAACTGCCACTAAAGTTCCGCTCGTAATTATGAAGACAGACATAGTAGATGGAAAAGCCGAACATAAAGATTATAAAACCATCAGCAAAAAAGCGGATATTGACTTTGTTTTTGACCTGGTAACAGCAAATGAAAAAGAGAAAAAGACTGAGATGCCTGATGGAAACCCGGATTATGGATTTTATTTTGATAACCCAGAGGCAAAAGCAGTGTTCCATGATTTATGGGTCATTTCAGATAAAAAAGCGGTAATCAGTGATACTGCTACTTATCTTGAATTATCCGAAGGAGATTCCGTCAGATTATATGAGATTTTTGGGATTGATTTTTAGAGCGCGGCCTAATCAGCGTTCTTTTTTGTCAGCTTCATTTTATACTGCGATCCAGGTTCAAGGCCTCCATGGAAGTACCAGAAATCCGTTCCACAGCAGGGCGTGGATAAGTTCTTAAAGGAATTCTCTTAAATGATAGCAGATCAAAGATTCTTAGCTGTCTTTTTCCGATAGAAGCTTCAACAATTCTTTGTTCTGTTCGATGATTTCTGCTGTTAACTCCTTTTGTTCCTTAGAATTTTTATAAATTCCCCTCAGCAAATCGTAAAAGAACGTTAGTACAATAAATAACAGGATCCAGAAAACCATAATACTTCCCCCTCCTAGACGAATGAACACATTTCCATGTATACGTATATTCAATGGAAGTAGTTTCAGAAGTCTCTCTGTAACACAATGTCACACTCCTGTCCTTTTTCTGAAAAGATTAAATGATATGATAGATTTACTGATTTATCCTTACAGAAGTGAGTGGAATGAATGTTAAATATAAAAGACGCGGCTGAGCATATAAATGCATCTGGTTTTGCGGCCAGTGAAGATGATGTCCTGCGATGGATTCAGGATGGTTCTTTAAAAGCAGAACTGAATCCAAGAAGGAACAGTACATATAGAATCACACTGAAAGACCTCACTGATTTCATGATTGAAATGCACACCGAGAAGCTTGCTGCGGAGTTAGAGCAGCATCAGCTTGAAAATCGCAAGCTCTCAGATGAACTTCAGTTGCTGAATACCAAAATACATATTGAACAGTCAAAGGTCCGCACCCTAAAAAAAATGCTCAATGCACAGATTGAGGCGTCTGGGACGAATTCTTTCCATCTAAAAGATTTTTTAGGGCTAAACCCAAATGGAAGCCAGCAAGCCTTAAAAAAAGAATTCAAAAAGCTGCTCAAAGCCCTTCACCCCGACCGAGGAGGAGATGAAAGGCTATTTAAGGTATTTAATGAACATTACAGGAAATTGGATTAAGCTTGATACACAACTTAGCGGATTTTATCTGTTTTGCGGGATCATATAAGCCACATTTTTCCGCAGAGGTTTCTTGCCTTCAATGGTCAGATTTTTTTTAAGCGACTCAACAAGGGCATTATTAATTTTCAAATCTATTGACAAAGCCATTATCTGATGTTTGTAAATTATGATTAATTTATATTCGCTAAAAAAACAAGTACTTTATTATAAAACTAAAGCCTCCCCATACGTGTCTGTTTCATTGACCGTGATGGAGGGCTTTTTTTATTTTTATGGAAAATGAATTTACGATCCTGATGAGATTCCAGCTTTATTTAATCTTATAAAACCTGTCCCTTACTTTTTTCAGACGGGCATGGTATTTAAGAATATCGAGTCTTGCTTTTTCGGCCTCTGGTGCGATTGGACGCAGATTTTCGATATCCCAGTAATCAATGATTACATCAAGCACCTGATCAAAATATTCAAGCGGCCCATAGTTGGCTTCTTTGGCAATAATCGACATACGATCCTCAAAGTCTGGCATGACTGCTCCAGGCATCTGGAAATTCATAATTACATTGCCAAGGTAATAGCAGTAGTTTGGCTCCAGCTGGAGATGGAACTTGATCACATCGCGATAAAATGCATAATGAAGTGTCTCATCCTTTGCAAGACGTCTAAGCAGTGATGATAAGTCTTTGTCATGCGGCCCTGCTACCTTGGCGACGTTGTTGTAAAAAACCATCGTTGCCAGCTCTTGCATCGATGTGTACACCATGGTTTCAAACGGTGTATGGAAGTTTGGATTCCAGCCATTTTCAAGAGTCATCTTATGTAATTGATGAAGCCTATGCGGATCGACATTGCGTGTAAGCAATAGGTAAGTTTCAAGTAAATTAGAGTGCTGGTCCTCCTCTGCTGTCCAGGTATGGACAAACTCCTTGATGACAGTTAGGGAACCTTTGAATGTCTGATCCAGATATGAAGTAAACCATGGCAGGTTCACTTCAGTCAGCAATGCAGTTTCTATGGCCGTGATCACAGGCTTCGGCAAATTCACCTGGCTTTCATCCCAAGGTACACGGCGAAAGTCCATTCCCTTATCCCAAGGCAAAAACTCATGATATCCCCAATCAATCTTCTCAGCCCTCAGCTTATGCTCCTCATACAGCTCCCTAATCCTAGACTCCAAGCGAAAATCCAGATGATTCGTTAACAAAGAAAACCCTCCAACCCTTCACCGCACCACCGCACCGGGGGTCAGACCCCCGGCGCGGTGGTGCGCTAAAGTAATATTTATAGTTTTTTAGTAACTTGTTATTATGACCTGATACTATAACTAGCATATCATATTTATCTGAATCTTTCTTGAATGGAGTATTGTTTCTTGAAGAATTAGTACCTTTGGGGGATTAATCCTTATTTAGAAGATTCGGAATGAGGACCAATGAGATAAATATTTTCATAAGGAGATAAGGCTGGAAATGTCATGCACTCTCAGCAAACCGTTGTTAGTGGGTTGAGGCGGAACGGATTAATTCTTACGCAGCAGAGATACATAAGGAAAAAAGCCGGAGAATATCAACCAAACAGACCACCAAACATACTTGGTGGTCTGTACTTCTTTACTTAATAAGGCCGTTCCTGATATAAATAATTCGGCTTAACAATTTCATTTTTATACTCACTATGGAAGATGTGGGTGGCGGCGGGAGAAATTGGCGGAATTAGCCACGTCCAATCGCCGGTAAGATTTCTGCCGCTTGCTTTCTCCCTGTCCTCGAATAGCTTGAATTGTGCTGCAGCCGTATGATGGTCTACAATGGAAACTTTCATATCATTGAATGAATGCAGGACACTCGCATTCAATTCAACCAATGCCCTGTCTTTCCACAAGGAGGAATTTTTGGAAGTATCAAGCCCCATCCTGTCAGCAATCTGCGGAAGCAAGTTATAGCGTGACTCGTCAGCTAGATTGCGCGCACCTATTTCTGTTCCCATATACCAGCCATTGAACGGAGCTGCGGTATATTCTATTCCTCCTATTTCAAGCTTCATATCAGAAATAAATGGAACAGCGTACCATTTCACTCCCAAATCCTTAAACCAATCATAGTCCTGATGCTTCAATGGGACTTCAAGCACCAGGTCATCAGGTATCTCAAACCATACAGGTGCTTCACCTCCAACCTGAATGACCAATGGCAAAACATCAAAATGGGTCCCCGGCCCTTGCCATCCTAACCGGGTACACAATCCTGTGAAATCAAGAGAATGCGGGTCACCGATAATCCCTTCCTTCGTCTCGTATCCAGCATACCGAATAAGCTGATGATTCAAGATCCGTATCGAATTTTCATTTGTTTTCTGCCTGAAAATAGTGATTGTTGGCCGGATTCTCCCTTCATTCGTAGCAAATTCAAGATGGTTGAACAATGCTTCCTTTATCTGTTCTGGCGCTGCTAAATCTCGCTTGTCAAAAACGGTGAGGCTGTCCCAAAACAATCGGCCTATGCATCGGTTGCTGTTCCGCCAGGCCATTTTTGCTCCATGCTCCAATTCTTCATAAGTATGTATATAAGATCCCGTTTGCTGGATTTCATTTTTAATAAGTTGAATTCTTTCTGCAGCTTCATCGCTCGGTTTCTCGAGCTCCTTGTAGCACATAGTGATGAAGCTTACTGCTTCAGTTAGCAAATCATTAGTCATGACACTCTCCTCCTGATGCATTCCTATCTTTGATCTTAACATGCACATTTTATTATCAATAATTTCAATATAAAAAACCACCTTTAATAGATGGTTTTAAAAATTTAATTATTCAGGCTGACAGCATAAATCACCTTTTCCGGTTTCCAGGGCAGTTTTGAGGCTGCTTAACACACTGGTCCATGCCATTTCATGCCACTTTTCAGCTTCATCCCAGGCCTGTCCATCAAGAAACCCGTTGTGCTTTACGCTTACTTTAGTATGGCTGTCTCCAATGGGTTCAATATTGACTTGTACCGTCGTCAGTTCCTTTTCCTTATTCATCAAGTGCTGAAACTGGTCTGGACCTTTCCATTGAAAGATCAGCTCCTTTTCAGCAACCAGACTTAGAATCTTACAGCCTCTGGTATTCATTCCCGTCTTATTTCCCGGCACAAAATAAAGTTCGTATGGGCCGCCATCTTTTGCTTCGATAATCGCATCGGGTGCAAACCACTGGCATACCCGGTCAGCCATTGTCCAGGCATACCAAACCAGATCGACAGGTGCACTTACAACAACTTCTTTTTCTACTGCATTTGTTACATTTTTCATTACATAAACCCTCCTATTGAAAGTTGGAGAACTCAATCACTTCCAAGTGATTTCCCGATGGGTCTTCTAGGACGATAAAGCGGCCAGGCGGGCATGGCCTAGGCTCATCAAACAGAAACTTTGCACCTTTTGATTTTAGCTTGGCAATGTCATTATCCAGATTTTCGGATAAAAGTGCAGGCAGTACCTGATTCGAAGAGGAATGAGTTGAAGGGGACTCTTCTAACACTATAGGAATATCCTTATGTACAAGTGAAACTATTTTTTCTCCATATTCCTTTGAAATCTCGAAATCCAGAACATTGGTATAGAACTCAAGAGCGGACTTCATATCCAGAACTTTGATGGTTAGCACGCATACTTTGTTTATCATTCTTTCACTTCCCTTTCCTTTTTTATAAAAATAACATAGGACATTCTTAAAAATTTCTTCTAGTTTGCTTTATTTTTTATTTTTTCTAAAAATAGACTTGGCAAATTGATTAAGATTGGCGGATCATATGGCAGCGGTTTTCTTAGCTTAATATGAACCTCGGCTGAAGTTTTGGGTGCTGCCTCCACCGGGTTCTCGGCTAGCCCTCTTAAATTATGATTGAGCAGGAAGTAATCAGCGGGATATAAGCTTTTGGGGATAGCTGCGGCTAGGACAAAATAGGTACCATGGGGCACGCTTGTAAACTTGCACTCTTTCTGTCTTTGGCTGATGACGGTGCCCATAACAGGTTTTTGGTCAGGAATTGGACGAGGAAAAAGGCCGACGAAGACCCATCCTATAAAGCCCGGCGGAATATCCAGGGTGCACTTGACAGCTGGTAGTCCGGCAGCTTCTGATTCTTCTATCTTTAGAGCAGTTTCATTTTCGTTCATGAACCTATGAAGATTGGCAGCCGTTGCCTGGAACTGCTTCGGTGACAATCCTACAAACTGTTTAAATTTTGAGCTGAAACTGCCAAAGCTCTGAAAACCTAACTCAAGCATGGCACCCAGGATGGATTTAGATGAAGATTGAATCAGCAACCTTTTGCCCGCCTCGATCCTTAATGCGGATAGATAATGCCTTGGAGACACCCCTGTCACTTCTTTAAAAATCCTCGTGAAATGATAGGGACTGTACCCCGCTTCCGAAGCCAAAGCTTCAGTCGTCACTTCAACATCTAAATTCCTCTTCATATAATCAATAGACCGCAGAACTGCCTGAATTTGTTCCTCTGTTTTTTTCATGTCCTCACCTGTTTATGTTTTTTCGTTCATATAAGCTGACGCTAACCGATTTCATCGTTTTCCTTTTAGAAAATCTATTAAATAAAACAATTGAGCAATTAAGAACGAAAGCAGAATAATAATGACAGAACCGACGAGCAGCACCGCTTCTTCGGCTGGATCTCCTCCACCCATAAAAACAGGAGCAAGGATGAAAAAGAGAATAATACTCATTAAGAGCAGCAGAAAAAAGATGCTGGTATATTTTTTCACTGACTGACCCACCTTTCGTTTAGGTTATCTAACTAACTATTAGATATAAACCCGGTAATCCCCTTCTTTTTCCACACATTTCCTTTTAATTAACCACTTTTGTTCCAGTTTCATTGTGTAATTTGTCGGAAAAGAAAAAACCCAACCCATGACCATGAGTTGGGATGTTCATCTTTATTTTATTGGTTCTCCATATCCTTGGTTATTCCGCCTACTCCCCAATACTTTCGAGGCACCGGATGGACAATAACCCTTACCTGCTCAGGCCTTACATCCAATGTTCGGACCGCACTATCAGTAATCCCTGCAATCAGCTCGCGGATCACCTCATCACTCCGCCCCTCAAGCACCTGAACCTGAATAATCGGCATCATACTCACCATCCCTTCACCGCACCACCGCACTGGGGGTCAGACCCCCGCCGCTTCACCGCGTTGCTGTACCGGGGGTCTGACCCCCAGCGCTTTAAAGTGTTAAAACCCTAGTATTCTTGGTATGAATAGTGTTGTCTGCTCCCAGTAGGTGACGATGAAGAGCATGGCGATGCCGAGCAGCAGCATTGGCGCAACGGCTTTTACCAGCCTTTCGAATTTAACTTCTGCTATGGATGATACGATGAACAATCCTGTTCCTACTGGCGGGGTCAGCAATCCGATTGTGAGGTTGATGCAGATGATGACTCCGAAGTGGATCGGATCGATCTGAAAACCTGTCACCAATGGCATGAACACTGGCACTAGGATGATCAGGGCCGCAATTCCATCCAGCAATGTGCCAATAATTAATAGGAACACATTCACCAGAAGCAAGAACACAAAAGGATTATCGGATATAGACAGCATTGAATTCGCAATTAGCTGCGGAATCTGTTCAAACGCAATCAGCCAGCCAAACAGGTTTGCCATCGCAATCAAAAACGTCACTGTCGCTGTCCCAATTACGGTATTCACCAGGATTTTCCCCAGGCTCTTCCACTTAAGCTCCCTGTAGAAAAACATCCCAACAATAAAAGCAATAAAACTTGCAACCGCTGCAGATTCCGTCGCAGTGAACGCACCGCTCAGGATTCCAACCGTTATAACTAAAGGTACGAGCAACGCAGGCATTACCCTCAGGAAGGAAGCCCAAATCTCCTTGAAGCTTGCCCTTTCGCTGCGAGGAAAATTATGCTTATAGCCCAGGTAAGCAATCAACGCCACAAAACCAATACCAAAAATGGTCCCTGGAATAATTCCGGCCATAAAAAGTCCCCCAATTGAGGTACCGGAAAGAGTTCCGTAGATGATAAAAATCATGCTTGGCGGAATGATAGGCGCAACAATTGATGATGCAAGCGTCAATGCAGATGCAAACTCACGATTATATCCTTCCTTTTCCATCTCTGGCACCATCACCTTGCTCATCATTGCCGCCTGGGCATTTGCAGAACCCAGGATCGAGGCAAGGAACATATTCGCAATGACAGTTACATAAGCCAGCCCGCCGCGAACATGGCCGACAAGCATCCTGGCAAAGACAACAAGGCGATTTGTGATCCCGCCGCTGTTCATTAACTCTCCAGTAAGCATGAACAGCGGGATTGCTAGCAATCCAAAGTTCTCCATGCCCGAATAAAGTCTCTGTGGTGTTGAATCAAGCAGCATCGTGTTTCCCGTAACAAGGAAATAAACAATCGTCGTCATCCCAAGTACCAGGGATATCGGGATTCCCATTATTAAAAACAGCACAAAGGCTGCAATAACAAGCAGCATCATATCGCTTCACTCTCCTTTGCTTCCTCAGAAAGGCCTGAAGCGGCTGTTTCACTCTTCAAGATTTCAAATAGATTGCTTATCAGGTGAATCGTCGCAAACAGCAAGCCAATCGGTAAAATTGAATAAGGAATCCACATAGGAAGCAGGATGGCACTCGACCTCTGGATCGCAACTGTCGGTGAACTAATCCAAGTAAAACAGTAATATAGTAACAATCCCATAAAAAGCAGCATAAATACATGCGCCAAAATAGCAACAGCTTTAATAACACCCTTTGGAAGCAAATCAATCACAAGAGTCACCGATGCCTGGGTCTTATATTTCAAACCAAGGCTGCCTCCGATAAAGGTTATGTAAATTAACAGGAAGATGGAAACTTCCCCTGCCCAGAACAATGGCTCCTTAAAAACATAGCGGAACACCACGGCAGCTGTCACAATGACAGCCATTGCAAACATTAGGACAATAGCCAGTTTCTTTTCGAAACTGGCTACCAAATTGCTTAGGTAGGTCACGTAATTCCCTCCAGTTACTTGCGGAATGTGTCCATGAATTCCTTAATTAAAGGATCTGAAGAGCTATACTTCTCATCGAATTCCTTGATGTATGGCTCAAATAGCTTTTGGTCGATTTCATAAATTTTCATGCCATTATCGCTAAGCGTCTTTTTGAACTCTTCCTCTTGTGCAGCACGTGTTTTGGCTGAATAGTCAGCTGCTGCTTTGATGGATTCGTCAATGATCTTCTTATCAGCATCTGACATCTTGTCATACTTTGCTTTATTCATCATCGCGACAGCCGGCCATACCATATGGTTCGTGACCGCACCATACTTTGCAACTTCATAGTACTTGTTTGTGATTGTCGCATCCAGGTCCATGTCCATTCCGTCAATTACACCAGTCTGGATTGCAGCATAAACTTCTGGCAGCGGCAATGATTCCGGAGAAGCACCCATTGACTTGTAAAAATCCTGCAGCGGCGGGCTTGGTGTTACACGGAATTTTAGACCTTTCATATCCTCAGGTTTCTTGACTTCTTTGTCCTTGAAAAGCATGACGCGATTGCCGGCAAAAACATAATCCAGACCTTTGATGCCCTGGCTGTCCAAAGTACCGAGAATCTTTTTTGCCACTTCTGTATCACGTGCGGCATTTGTCTCTTCTAGATCCTTGAACGCATAAGGCGCAAACCATGCAGTGAATGCTGGTGCACGTGAGCTCATGTAGGCGGCTGTTATAAAGCCAAAATCAACAGATCCTGAAGAAATCTGCTGAACCATATCGGCCTCTGTACCGAGCTGGCTCGCCGGATAAATCTCCACCTGCATCCTGCCATCAGAACGCTTGTCTAGCTCCTCTTTGAATTTTTCAGCAGCTTTGTGCCACATATGATCCGTAGGGGTAATATGCGCCAGCTTGAAGGTATATTTCTCACCTGATCCTGCCGCCGGCTTCGCATCAGTTTTACCGCTGCTGCACGCAGCAGTGGATAACATAAGCACAAAGATTAATAAGGTCAGACTGATTTTCCGAAATCCTTTCATTTTCCGCACCCCTTTTATTTTTGTAAACGCTATCATTCTAGTGAATTATTTTTCCCAAGCTGTCTTTACTGTGATTATAGTCACTTTTTTCTCGTAAAAGTGTAAACCACTTAACATTTACACTGTAATTTTATCTTTATTTTCTGAATATTATAAAACCGAAAAGAAGGCACTTAGTCAAAAGAACTAAGTGCTAGATTTACATGTGAACGAAACATTTCCAAGCTCTGCGAATTGGACGATGACTGTGTCATCTGGTTCAAACGAGATTGCCTCGGAAATGGCACCGCTTAAGATTACATCACCTTTTTTAATCCCTTTCCCGGCTTCTCCAAGCTTATTGACAGCCCATGCAACAGAAGTTGCTGGATGGCCTAGCACTGCGGCACTTGAGCCAGTTTGGACTACCTGTCCGTTCTTCGACATCACCATCCCAAGCTGTCCAAGATCCAGTTCCTTTGGTGACATCCATTTGCTGCCAATCAGGAATTTGGAAGAGGAACAATTATCAGCAATGACATCGGCCAAAGTGAATTTAAAATTTAGGTATCGGCTGTCGATGATTTCAATCGCCGGCGCCACATACTTTGTCACCCTCAGAATATCTTCAGCTGTAACATTAGTACCCTGCAAGTCCTCAGCGATGAAGAAAGCAATCTCCGGCTCCGCTTTTGGATGGATGAAGTCCGAGAATTCCAGTGGCTCCCATTCCAGCGCGAGCATATCATGTGTCAAATAACCATAAATCGCTTCGTGCACACCCATCATTTCCTGCTTTGCTTTGCTCGTCAAACCCAGCTTCAGGCCAATTCTCCTGGCGCCATCCTGCTCACGTCTCTCAATCAATTTTTCCTGGATCGAATAGGCATCGGAAAAGCTCAGATCCGGATACCGGTCCGTCACCTTTACAACCTCGCGTCTTTCCTTTTCAGCAGAATACAAATAATCGACAATTTCCAGGTCGACTCCCTTAGTGATTGTCATTTCCTACACCTCCAGCTTTCGAGCTTTGGCTAGCTCAGCAGCTACATCGAGAATCATATCCTCCTGGCCGCCGACTGCTTTTCTTTTTCCAAGCTCAATCAAAATGTCCCTTGAGTCAATCCCGAATCTCTGGCCTGCACGTTCGGCATGCAACAAGAAGCTTGAGTATACTCCTGCATAACCTAAAACCAGGCTTCCCCTATTAATCTCTTGCGCCCTCGGCAGCATTGGTCCGACGACATTTTCAGCTGCATCCATCATTTTATAAATGTCGATTCCTAAATTGATGCCCATTCTGTCCAATACGGATAAAAGCACTTCTGTTTGGGCGTTACCCGCTCCGGCACCCAGACAGCGGATGCTGCCATCAATCCTGGTTGCTCCCTCCTCAATCGCCACAAGCGTATTTGCCACTGCGAGCGAGAGATTGTTATGCGCATGGAATCCAACCTCAATGGACAGCGACTCTCTTAGTGCAGAAATCCTTTCACGTACTTCTTCTGGTAAAAGCGCTCCCGCTGAATCGGTTACATACACGGCCTGCGCGCCATAGCTTTCCATCAATTTAGCCTGCTCCACCAGCTTCTCGACAGGAGCCATATGTGCCATCATCAGAAATCCCAATGATTCCATCCCCAGCTCCCTGGCCATGCTGATATGCTGCGCAGAAACGTCCGCTTCTGTCACATGAGTCGCGACTCGGACAAGTTCAGCACCCAGTGATCGGGCCTGTTTCAATTCATGGACCGTACCGATTCCAGGAATCAGAAGCACTGCGACTTTAGACTGCTTGCACTCATCTACCGCAGCTTCAATCAGCTTCATTTCATCCACCAGCGATTTACCATACTGCAGAGTGGAACCGCCCAAACCATCTCCATGGCTGACTTCAATATAATGCATTCCCGCAGATTCGAGTTCCCTAGTCACTCTGCGGACCTGTTCCTCAGAAAACTGATGCTGCATCACATGACTGCCATCACGCAGGCAAACCTCAGTCATTTTAATCGGCCTGTCACTTTTTCTCTTCAAAAAACTCACCCAGCCTTTCAGTAAAACACTTTTGGTAAACCTATTCTTAAAAAGATCGCTATTCAAGTATCAAACGCTTTTTACGTTTTGCTTTTCAAGCATATGGGCGGCAAAATCCTCTGCTACCCGCGTTGCGGCGGCCGTCATGATATCAAGGTTGCCGGCATACACAGGAAAATAATCGCCTGCGCCTTCGACCTCAAGGAATACCGTTACCTTGTTGCCATCAAACAGCGGTTCCTGCTTCAAACGGTAACCAGGCACATACTGCCCTACCGTTTCAACCATTTGCTGGATTGCTATAGTTATAGCCGCCTCGTCCATATGTTTTACTTCGCAGTAGATGGTGTCGCGCATCAGAATAGGAGGTTCAGCAGGATTAAGGATGATCAGCGCCTTGCCTTTATCAGCACCTCCAACCTCTTCGATGCCCCTGCGTGTTGTAATAGTGAATTCATCGATATTAGCGCGCGTTCCTGGGCCCGCGCTTTTGCTTGAAATAGTCGCAACTATCTCTGCGTAGCTGACATCGGCGGCAGTATTGATTGCATGAACGATCGGAATCGTCGCCTGCCCTCCGCAAGTAATCATATTTACATTCATTTCCTCAAGATAATTATCCGTTTTAACGGCCGGACTGACGAATGGGCCCCTTGCTGCAGGCGTCAGATCGATCGCCAGCTTCCCGAGGTCAGCCAGAATCTTGGCATGCCGGACATGCGTCTTGGCAGAAGTAGCATCAAAGACTATCTCTGCTATCTCAGGGTTATCCACTAGGTCCTGGATTCCATTGTCAAAGACTTGATAGCCGCGTTCCTTTGCACGCTTCAGCCCGTCTGATTCTGGGTCAATCCCTATCATTGCAGTCAACTCAATGACGTCGCTGCGTTCTAGCTTATACATAAGGTCCGTGCCGATATTTCCGGAACCGATAATCGCTGCTTTGATTTTTGCCAAAGCCTTCACCTCCTATTCAAATGTGACAGTAACCGAACCTACTGGACCAAATTTTGCAGTTATCGTGTCGCCCTTTTGAATTGCGACCGCTGCAGAAAGTGCCCCTGGCAGAACCAGTTCGCCTGCTTTCAGGCCGATTCCAAATTCATGCAATTTGTTCGCCAGCCAGGCAACTGCATGTGCCGGATGGCCAAGTGCTGCCGCACCAGATCCTGTAGCAACCATCTCGCCATTTTTGGATAAAATCATCCCCACGCTGCGCAGGTCAATTCCATCGATCTCAGTCATCTGCTCCCCGACGACTACCAATGCAGAAGAGCCATTGTCAGCCACCGTATCGACAAGGCCGATTTTCCAATCAGCAATACGGCTATCAATAATTTCCAGTGTCGGCACGGCATATTTGGTCGCCATTAACACATCAAGGAATGTCACATTCGGCCCTTGAAGATCTTCGCCAAGAATGAAGCCAATCTCAGCTTCAATCTTTGGACTCAGCAGATCGCTCACTTTTACCTTGCCGTTATACGGTATTTTCATATCATCCAGCAGGTGTCCATAATCAGGCTCATTCACACCAAGCATTTTTTGCATTGCCTGGCTGGTCAGCCCGACCTTTTTTCCAATGACAGTCCGGCCTTCAGACAGCTTTCGTTTAAGGACCTCCAGCTGTACATTGTAGGCATCAGTCACATTTAAATCTCTATATTGTGATGTTATTGGAGGCACTGCCTGCTTGCTGCGCTCCGCCTCCAATAAAGAATCCGCAATTTGCTCCACTACGCTGTTCATTGTGATGGTTTCCCTCCTTTTATGTAAAAAATAGTGTTTTTTAGCTGATCTTTTACTGGCAGAATGCTAGTTTATGTTGAAAACTAGCTGCTGCTGACGTTTTTCGCGTTGTAAATTTGGGTGTTTTAACTTGTTGTGAGTTTTTTGACTAGTAGAAGTCATTTTTTGACTAGTAGAATCGTTTTTTTAACTGGTAGGAATCATTTTTTCACCAGTAGCCATCATTTTTTGACTAGTAGGACTGATTTTTCCTTAATACACTTTAGTTATCAGCAAAAAATGAACAGTAAAAATGTTTTATCTCCGGTAACGAGCATTATATCTCCAGTAACCTTCAATATATCTACAGTACTGACCAATATATCTCCAGTAACAACCGATATATCTACATTAAGTCAAAATCCACTACCAGCTGCCCATACCAATCAAACACCTAAAGCTTCATCGTAATCGTCTTGGCCTCTGTATAGAATTCAAAGCTGAACCTGCCGCCCTCGCGTCCGATACCACTAGCTTTAGAGCCGCCAAACGGAGTGCGCAGGTCACGGAAATACCAGCAGTTGATCCATAATAAGCCGGAATTCACGCGGGCTGCGACGCGATGGGCGCGGCGGAGGTCGTTTGTCCAGACAACACCGGCAAGACCATACATAGAGTCATTCGCGATTCGGATGGCATCCTCTTCGGTTTTAAACGGAATGACAACAAGCACCGGTCCAAAAATCTCTTCCTGGGCAACGCGCATCTTGTTATCCACATCGTATAGAACAGTAGGCTCATAGAAATTGCCTTCACTTAGTTCGGGAACTCTTTTACCGCCAACTGCAAGCTTCGCTCCTTCAGCCAAACCAATTTGTACATACTCTTCGACTGTCTCCAGATGTCCTTTTGATACGAGTGCACCCATGTCAGTCGCCTCATCCAGCGGATTGCCCACCTTTATTTTCCGCGCGGCATCAACAAACTTCTCAAGGAAGACATCATAAATGCTTTCCTGAACAAGCAATCTAGAGCCAGCCAGGCAAATCTCGCCCTGGTTACGGAAAATCGCCTCAATCGAACCGGCAACTGCTTCATCCAAATCGGCATCTTCAAATACGATGTTCGCCGACTTTCCGCCAAGCTCTAGCGAAACGGGAATCAGCTGGGAAGCGGCGTTCTGCATCACCGTGCGGCCGGTCTTGCTGTCTCCAACAAAGGAGATGCGGCGCACTGATGGATTCCGGGTCATTTCCGTTCCGACAGAACCTCCTGGCCCGGTGATGATATTCAAGACGCCTGGCGGCAGCCCTGCTTCATTGGCAATCTCCCCAAGCATCACAGCACTAAGCGGTGTATAGGAAGCTGGTTTCACGACAACCGTATTGCCAGCAGCCATAGCCGCCGATGCTTTCCATGTCATCTGCATGAAAGGCAAATTCCAGGGAATGATCAAGCTAGTCACCCCAGCCGGAGCATACTTTGAATACGACATATACCTGGCCTGATCGTAGTGCTCATGATTAATATAATTAGCCATTTCCGCAAAAAAACGGAGGTTTGCAGCCGCGCGCGGGATATCAAATCCCCGGCTTTCCTTGATTGGCTTGCCAACATCAAGCGTCTCAACAAGCGCCAGCTCATCCACTTTTTCTAAAACAAGATCAGACATCCGGCATAAAATTTTCGAGCGTTCAGCAACCGGCATCTCGCTCCACACGCCACTTTCAAATGTGTGCTGTGCGACATCGATCGCGTGCTTCGCATCCTCCACACCCGCTTTCGCAACAACTGCAAGCTTCTTATTCGTCGCAGGATCGATGGTGTCAAAGCTTTCGCCTGACATTGCATCACAATATTCACCATTGATAAAAAGCTTTGCGTCCTTTACCTGGGGCTGCGTTGTATTCATGATAATCCGGCCTCCTCGTCTTCAACTTCCACTACCATCTCAACCTCAACTGCATTGTTCAGTGGCAGCTGGGCCATGCCAACAGCAGATCTTCCGTGCTTACCGCGCTCACCAAAGACCTGCACCAGCAAGTCAGAAGCGCCATTCATCACCTTCGGCTGGTCGGTAAAATCAGGCGTGCTGCTCACGAATCCAAGCACCTTGACAACTCGCTTAACTTTGCTTAATTCGCCTAGCTCCTGCTTTAATACTGTCAGCAAATTGAGCATGCATTGTCTGGCTGCGTCATACCCAACCTCAATCGACACATCTTCACCAAGCCGTCCGCGGTATTCATTCGTTCCCTGTCCTGATGTGAAAATAAGATTCCCGGTCCTTACACAGCTCACATAATTCCCTGCTGCAGGGCGAGGAGACGGCAACGACAAGCCTAATTCCGCCAGGCGTTCTTCAGGTGTCACCAAAGCCTTTTCCATACAATCAGCTCCCCACTTTTACAGGAATGTTCAAGAATTTCAATGCATTTTTACCGAGCATTGCCTCAGTTTGTTCCTTCGAAAGACCAAGTGTATCGTCAATGACCTTTCCAGGTGGAACCTCCCTTAAAAGGAATGGATAATCCGATCCCATGATAATCTGTTCATGCCCGAAATTTTGCAGCAGGTAATTCAGATTCACTGGCTCATTCACAAGCGAATCATAGTAAAATTGCTTCGCATAATGGCTTGGCGGCTTATCGAGCAGACGGAGGTGCGGCCATACCTTCCAGCCCTGGTCAAGACGAGGCAGCAGGTACGGAAGTGCGCCACCACCATGCGCCAGGCAAATCTTCAACTTTGGAAACTTATCCATGATGCCGCCAAGGATGAGGCTGGCACCGGCCAAAGCCGTTTCACTCGGCATCCCGACGGTGTACATCAAGTTATGGCGAGGCATGCGTTCCTTGCCAAGGGTTTCCCAAGGATGAATGAAAAGAGGAACTTCCCATTGTTCTGCCATTTCAAAGAACTCAATAAATTGCGGATCATCAAGATTCACGCCATTCACATTTGTGCCGATTTCAATACCGCTCAAGCGCAGCTCGTGTTTACAGCGATCCATTTCCCGGATTGCCACTTCAACATTTTGCAGCGGGACAGCACCGAGACCAATGAACTTCGTTGGAAATTGGTTGCAAAGATCGGCGATAAAATCGTTCTGAACACGCGCCAATATTTCCGCTTCCTCAGCTGGTGCCCAGTAAGAGAAGGTCACCGGAATCTGGGAAAGAACCTGCATATCGACTCCTTCCCGCTCCATATCCTTGATGCGTTTCTCAGCGCTCCACACCTGGTCCGTTACCTCTCGGAACACCTTGCCTGCCACCATGATGTTGGCTCCGCAGGCACATGTCCGTTCGAGTTTTGGCCACTTTTCACCAGTGAACCGCTTTGTCAGTTCCGTAAAATCCTCCGGAATTATATGCGTGTGGAAGTCTACTCGCATTGCCATTCACTCGCTTCTGGCGGCATTTGATATCCGCAGTTTTTGCACTTTCTTAGTTCTTCATTTCCATTGAAGCTGGCAATCGCTTCTTTCACCTGGACTTCGATATTCGTCAGCTGGATGGTTGCACGGTGCATTTCGTGGTCGCATTTGTCGCAGAACCATACGAAATCCTCAAGCTCTCCTTCCGCACGGTTCCGTTCAATCACCAGGCCGATCGTGTTTGGCACGCGGTGCGGTGAATGCGGAACGTTGGCAGGAAGGTGGAACATCTCCCCTTCTTTCACTTCAACTACTTCACGCTTGCCCTCAGCGTTGATCACTTCAACATAGCAGCTTCCCTGGATCTGGTAGAAAATCTCTTCAGAAGGATCAACGTGGAAATCACGCCTCTTATTCGGTCCGCCAAGCAGCATCACCATCAGCTCGGCATCCTTCCAGATTACCTTATTATTGACTGGCGGCTTGAGCTGGTCCCTGTTCTCCTCAATAAACTTCATAAGATTAATAGGAACAAATTGGCTTGTCGCTTTCATTTTTCATCGTCTCCCTTCATATTGTTTACATAATATAATTATAGTTAAGGGTAATCGGTAGACTCGAAAACCACTTTTGAAAAATCACTCCGTTACTTCTGCCCGGCTACCCTTCAGTGATTTCTGCATATGGACGACTTCCTCTGCTAAAAGAGAAATGCGCTGCAGTAAATCTTCACTGACAATCTCGTTTTCGCGATTGAAATGATCATAGTTTGCGTACACATAGCTAGGTGCTACAAACGCTCGGAAGTAGCCGGCAATTGGCTTCAGCTGGTTCTCAACCACCAGAAAATGCTGGTATGTCCCTCCATTTGCCACAAAGCCCATTACTTTGTTGCGGAAGCCATCGGGGTGGATCAAATCAAATAGATTCTTCAGCACACCCGGAATCGAAGCCTGAAAAATCGGTGTTCCAATGATATAGAAATCTGCATTGGTTACTTTTTCAATCACAGTTCTAGTATCCTCGTTATAAGTGGATGGGTCCCGGCCGTCGCAAAACTGGACCTCGTAATCCATCATGTCGAGCATTTCCACCTCGATTTCCGGGTATTTCTTTTTAACATCATCAAGCACTTTTCGGACTACAATACCTGTCTTTGCGCCGATAATCGTGCCTGAAATCCCTAACAGCTTCATTTTTCCCTGCCTCCTTTTCTTGCAAAGTATTATTCTCCTACAGGCCAGCCAAGCAGAGACTTCGATAGGCTGATTTCCCCTTCAGCTATCAGCTGCCGGATTCTGGTTGATGATATCGGACTCCCTTTCGGACAGCAGACTGGCTTTGTCACCCGGACCCTGAAGTTTTTTTCCAGCAGGTCGATATCCCCAATCCGGTCCTTCCCAAAGCGGAAATCTTCTCCGACCATGATTTCTACCGGATTAAGCCTGTTTAGTGTTTCGATGAACTCTAAAGGGCCAAGGCTTGCATATGCATTATTAAAACTAGCTACAACGGTATGCCTGACCCCGAGCTTTTCTATCTTAGAAAGCTTCTCGTGAACAGTGGTCAACATTCTGGCTCCCTGGAAATAGACGCGCGGAGGCGGATCGAATGTATACACTACACTTGGTACCTTAAGCTTTTTAGCTCTTTGTACCGCTTGCCTGATCACTGCCTGATGCCCCCTGTGGACTCCATCAAATGCACCAATAGCAACAATTGATTTTGGCAGTTCTAACGAAGTGTATACATGTGCTTCCATCTGTCTTTCCTCCTAAAACCCTGTTAGTTTGTAAGCGCTTCCTTATTTTCCAGCTCGGCACCCTTCAATGCCTCATCGACCATCGTGAGAGGCGTCTGGCGCTTATAATTATTGTAAAAAATCCCTCTCTTTCGGATTGGATCTCCGGTATAATAGCGTTCATACTGCAGCAAACGCTGGCCGAACGCTTCACCGCATAGATCCCATGCAAGCTTGAAGATGCCGACCCTGTCTAATGAAGAGACTCCTTCACGGCCAACATAATAATTATCAATTGAGTTCCTCAATTCTGGAGATTCGAAGTCAGCACCTGTTGGTGACATCAGCAGTCCGCCTGCACCGACAATCTGCATGACTTCAATCGCACGAGGATACATTTTCGGCAGCAAGCCGCGGATTGTTTCCAGTGCCACATAATCCGGCATCGCTTCTCCATGCTCCGTCATCGTATGCTCATACTCTGCAACCTTGAGCAAGGCCCTGATTGACTCCAGATTTTGTGCAAGCTCTCCTAAAATGTCCTGGACATTCAAATAGCCATCAACACCAATCGTATCTGCGACCTTCATTGCCACCTGTGTCGCGAATTCCAATTTTACAAGCCCGCGAACACCAGATTGGTGCGCCGGCTGCTGTCCTGCACCAGTCATCGGATACAGCCTGTTCGCTGCCTCGACATTGTTGTACAAGAATACACGGTCCCAAGGAACGACCACATCATCGAAAACAAGCAAGGCATCCATTTCCTCAAACCTTGAAGCAAGAGGATGATCAAAGAAGGAACGCCTTCCATCCTGCATCGGTTCACGGCAGATGATCCGGAGACCAGGCGTTTCAATCGGAATCACAAAGGCAAGGGCATATTTCTCATCGCCCGGCGCAAAGCCAGGGAATGAATAAATGATGACTTCATCCGTAATCGGGGCGAGCGTCGCAAGCATTTTCGCTCCCCTAACGACCAACCCATCTGGGGTTTCCTTCACCGCACCAAGGTGGGTAAACTCATCCTTTTGTTCATGTGACGTCTTGCTGCGGTCGTTTTGCGGATTGATGATCGCGTGAGTAAGAAAAATATCGTGGTCGCGAAGATATTTATAATAATTGCGGACATTTTCCGCCCAGTTTTTATTGTATTTTTCAAAGAACCAGGAATTGTAGTACATCGATGTGACAACGACGTTCAAGAAATCCGGTGTACGTCCCATCAATCCAAATGTTGCTCTTGCGTAGGCTTCGAACACATTTCGGCGCTTGACCAGATCTTCGTAACTCTTTGGAACAAGAAACGCATTGTTCACACGCTCGCCCGTTTCTTCGCAAACATGAGTGATTTTCTCCTGGAATTCCGGATCATGCTGCATATCATAGAGCTTTGCGATCTCGAGAATCGGCTGCCTGAATACCGGCTCCTCAAACAAATTCTCGACCTTCCTTCCAGAAAGCCACACTTCAGGTTTACGTGCTTTAACTGCTTCAATATATTGAGCTCCAGTCCTAATTCCCATATACACCCTCCTGAAAAATTAATTGAAAATTCATAAAGAATTGTAATACTAAATTTCATTCGTAACTGTAGCCTATTTAACGTTTTTTTCGATTTAGTTTTCACAAAAGTCTTAATTATCTAACTAATTGTAGAATTTTAGCCATATTTGCCCTATGATTATAGTAATTAATGATCATGCATCACTTCTTTTCAAAATTTGCTTTTGGGAGGTCGCGGTATGGTTACGGTTTATGAGGAAGTATTCCATTGGGAGGCCTATCTGAAATACGGGACTCGCCAATTTTTCAGGAAAAAGGAATGCATCTATAAGCAGGGAAATCAGGGAGAAGGTTTTTATTATCTTCATAAAGGACTAGTCAGGATTGTCACGGAAACAGCAACCGGCAAGGAGAACATGCTCAATATTGTAATTCCCAACCAGCTGCTCGGAGTGCAATGCCTTGATCAGAAAACTCATTTCACCACAGCAATCGCCGTCAAAGACTCCGTCGTTTATCACTTCTCAGCAGACGAATTCAGAAAACTGATGATCGCCCACCCAGAGCTCTTCAAGCTTTTCTCAAAAAGCGTCATCCACAAAATGAAAATCCTTTTAGATCGCATTAATTTGAATGCGCTTACATCCGAGCAAAAACTGGCTGTTTTGCTTCACAACATCTGCGATGAATTCAAAAATTATGAAATCCCGATCAGCCAGCAGGACCTCGCCTGCTGCACCGGCCTTACCAGAATCACAGTCTATAAAGTATTAAAACAATGGCAGGAAGCTGGCATTATTGATATTGAAAAACGAAAGTATTTCATCAAAAAACCAGGTCTCCTGAGAAACCTGGTTAGCTTTTAACTGGCATCGGGATTGCTTGCGATGGCCCTGATTTTTTCAAAATTCTTTATGACGATTTCACACTTTTGCAGCTCTATGTAGTCTTGCTGCTTCCACTTTTGAATGATCTTGTTCACTGTGATACGGGATGTGCCGATATATTTTGAAAAGGCCGTCTGGTTCATCGAGGCATTCCCGTTTTCCTGAACAAGCTTAAGCAAATAAAAAGCCATCTGCTGCTCGACCGGACTATCGAGATGGGCAATGATTTCAGCTAATGTCCGGAATTTATAGATCAGCGAGTCGGTATAGATCCCTGCTGCTTCAGGGTGTTCGCGGCAAATCGCTGCGATAGCTTCATCTGAGAAATAATAGACCACTGACGGACATGTAGTCGTGCCGCTCGTCAAATAAGGCTCGCCATGGACGCCATGCTCCCCAAACAGCATCCCAGACGGGACAATATTAATGATCCGCTCATCCCCATGGTCAGAAAGCAGCGTAACCTTGATTTCACCCTCGGCCAAATAATAGATTCCCCTCCCAGGCTCACCCTGATGATAGACAACCTTATTCCGCTCAAACTCAAACAGCTGTCCATAAGACAGATATGGCTCCCAAGTATAGCGAAGATTTTGCATGAAATCACCTTCCTTTTCCGGTGAGTTTTCTAATAATTAAGATAATTATAGCATAAGAGGGAAAATGAAAGCATGCGTAATTTAAGGTAGAAAAAGCTGTGAATTTAAGAAGTTATAATCCATCCTTTATAGTGAGTCAATTTATATTTTTATGATGAAATCCTATGAAAAATGGGTAATCTGCTATTATGACTTTCTTTTAAAGGTGTGTTCAACATGAAAAACAAGTTATTTTCCGATATCGCTGTCCCTATTGAAGCTCCCTTCGGCTTTATGCCTGGCAAGGAGTCTGAACGGGATTTTACTTTTGACAGAGAAGACCGATTTAAGGATTACTTGCTTGAGAAAAATGGGAAATCATACGATTTAAGCCTGGATGATCAGGGGCAATGGTACTTATTCACTTCATTTGAGTGTGATTGTCTGGATGAGTTGAAGCTTTCGAGGCAGATTTTCAGGCCTCCCTATTTAGAAGAGGAAAAGCTGGAGCTGGTTGATTTGCTTCAGGAATTAGAACTGACTGCACTTTATGAAGGGCATGACAAAGCTTACGGCCATGTATTATCACTCGTAAAGGATTTGGAATCAGTGCCTCCATCAAACCAAGCCCGGCTTGCCAATTATGATGGCAGTGACGATCCCACTATAATAAAAAAAATCCACTTCATAGAAAATGAGTTCAAGGATGAAAGAACAAGATTCATCTCGGGCTTCGAGACACGTTCCTTTGCTACAGTGACAGAGAATGAATTTTACGCTAAGGAGATACATCTCCCAGGCAATGCACGTAGCTATCTGAAGCTGTTTGTTTATTTTTCAAGGTATGGAATCACGCCATCACAGCAAATGATGCCAAGGTTCCTGGCCAATCTCTGGGCATCTACCCAAAGCTTGAACACTGAGGCAAATCCGGCGCTGTTTAAAACAGAGTCGATTTAATAAAGCAAAATGGTTAATTCCCTAATTGGAGGATTCCAGTAGAACGCGAAGTATTTGGATGATTCTTTGTCTACTAATTGAAATATAAGACATTCAACGTTCGGTTTACACCATTACAGTCTTTGCATGCATCTATAGGACATTCGTGTGACAATTCACGGATTAAATGTCTTATACAGACGGCCTATAGGACATTCAAGTAACAATTCACGGATTGAATGTCTTATACAGGCAGCCTATAGGACATTCAAGTAATAAGACACACCACGAATGTCTTATACATACTGTCTATAAGACATTCAAGTGACCGTACTTGGAGTAAATGTCCTTTATTCGCAGGCTGCTAGACATTAAGTGTTAAATAACTTTATCAATGTCCTATATAGGCGGTTTATAAGATATAGGTGAGCCCAGTCACCCATTAAATGTCCGTTACACAGCGTCCGTATAGGTAATTTAAAAAAGTCCTACTCCAAATAACTAAAAGGCACCCAAAGGCGCCCTCCTTAATTAAGTATTAAATTTATTTGCCAGCTTCGCATTCAGCAATTCAAATGCCTCTGACAGTGTTTTCTTAGGAATTTCCCCAAACCGATCACCCAAACTTACCTCAAAGTAGCATGAATTCTCCCTTGTTTCCCTAACGTGATTGGTGAAGCCGATTCCCGTTTGCTTGTGGATATCTATAAAGATTGGCTCTACGTAATCCTTTGGATAAGGAATATGTACATGAAACATATTGGATACTGGAATCGACGGAGTAGTGGAGACTCCATGGCAGTTATTATAGAGCACTGCAAGTTCCTTAGCGCCGACATAATACTCACCCATCTTATGGGACCTTTTATCAAAGTAATAATCGGCAGAAAGTATATATGGGTATAAGCTGATCAGGTCCCCGCCATATCTGCGTTTCCACACCTTAGACTTCTTGATGAACTCTTGTTCCCCGGCTAAAATCGCTCCGGCAATGCCGCCGATTCCTTTGTAAAAGGACATATAAACACTGTCGAAAAGCGCGCTAATCTCAGCGGCTGTTTTTTCATAATAAGGCAGGACCTCAAGCATACGCGCACCATCTAAATGAAGCTTTATCCCCTTGTCACGGCAATACTCAGAAATTCCCACAAGTGTCTCAAAGCTTGGCAGCTGTCCGCCGATTTCACGCTGTGGCAGCTCGAGCAGCAGACACGATATGCCCTCTTCCATGCCTGTAACATCTTCTAGTTCGATGACACGAGTTTTATCTGCCAATAGCACCGTCTCAATTTTGTGCAATTCCTTCAATCCGTCTTCCTCATGGATCTCGAGATGGCTTAATGGGTGATACGCAACCTTCGGGGAACTTTTTTCATCACACCAAATCCTAAGCGCAATTTGCTGGGCCATTGTCCCGCTGGGAAAAAACACAGCCTCCTCCTTGCCAAGAAGTGCAGCCATTTTATCTTGAAAATTCTCGATGATTTTTCCAGAACCATATATATCACTACTCAAGCTAGCCTCAACATCGTCAAAAGCTTCCTTCAGCACTCCAGCATTGCGCGGGCCATGCCCCGTCAATTGATAGTTTGTATTGTTATACGACTCTTGCAGCGAAGTGATTTCAGCCATTTTCTCAACCCCTAACCTAGTTATCTCTGACACTACTTCTGAGTATACCAAATACTAAGAAAATAATTGAGAGTAGCCATGGGAAAATAAAAAGATAGAGCCTGAAAGTATTCTCTTCTGATGCCATTACCTCATTAACCTCTATAGTAAGCAGCAAATCTTTAAGCATAAACAAACTCAATGCATGAAGGATGCTGAATATCAGATAGAAGGTTCCACCCTTCCTCTGCCTGAAACGGTAAACTGAAGCTGCAATTAATGAAGATGATACCAGCCATATACAAATTGTTAGAAATATCTCTGCTCCGGATTCAAAGTACATATTATTCTCCTCCTTTTTGCTTTCTATAAGCAGTTGCGTTTCACACGCAGGGGGTTTTCTGCGAATCAATTAGGCTTAATATTCCTTTTCGCAATGGACAATAAAAATGTGCGTGCTTCTTGATTAGTTTGTCCACAACATTTTCAATTCTATTAATACTATAAATTAGATTTTATAAAAAGGAGGTGAACAACACATGACAGAGGTTCTTTCAACTGGACCTATGAAAATCCCCGGAAGAATAACAGGTGACCCAGTGGGCGCTCCGCCAAATGTAGTCCACGTATCAATTAAAAATCCAACTTCCAAGGATTTCAGAATCCAATTATTTGCTGAGGTTTGTGATAGTACGGGACCTGAAACGCTTTTTCCCGATACGGTTCAATTCGTTCCGGACAATAGTTGTCTGACTAGAACATTTACTTTTGCTGGACTAGCCCAGCCTGGTGACATACTGCGCTTTTTTGCCATTGGAGATCTGGATGAGGATGGAGAGAAGCTTGAGCTGTCATTCGTTGGCCAAAGAACGAATGATCAGATGAATGAGCCTACCATGTTCTTCCGTCACGCAGATTTGATAGAAAGTGAAAATAATAGTGTCTTTGGAAACGCTGCAGCCGTTACGGCACTTTCATCGGCGACTCCATGGGGAAACTAGGGAATTCACAAAGAAAAGGACAGGTTTTCCATACTGTCCTTTTTCATCTAAGGCTATAAATCCTTAAATAATGCACCATTTCTCCGCGCCAGTTTTTCCATCATCGAAACTAATACAATTGAAACAAGCAGATAACAAATTCCGATAGTAATTTCCTTTGTTAAAAGCACCTTCACATCATAGTTGTCCAGTCCATAAAGAGATCGCAAGGCTTCAATGCTGTGTGTGAGCGGCAGCAATCTTGCCAAAGCTTCCAATGCGTCAGGCAGCAATGTTACGGAAAAATTCACCCCGCAGAATACTTGGAAAAAAGCCAGAGACAAGTTCAGGAACAGGTTGACATTGGAGAATAACAAACTCACTGAAGCAAAAAGCAAAGAGAAACTGATGACGGAAAACAAGGTGATGGCAAACAGTAAAAGAATCGAACCAAGGTTCTCGAATGGAAAATCAATACCAAACAACAGACTCCCAATCAGCAGACCGACAGTAAAGACGAATAATCCATCAAGCAAAGGGACAATGCCTTTCCGCAAGATAATGAGCAGCGTTGGTGTTGGTGAAGCTATGTTAAGCTCAAGCGTCCCATATCTTCGCTCCATCCTGAACATATTCATATAATTGATCATGATCGTTTGAGCAGTGTAATAGGCAATGTTGCCGATCACAACAAATTTTAAATAGCTTGAGCCTACAAGCGAACCGGCCAAGGTTGCAAAGAAGATGTAATGCATGAATGGATCGACAATGCGAAATAAAATAAAAAGTTTCAAAGTCTGGAACGTATAAATGGCTTTATAAGAAAGGTTGGTAAAACCATATTTATTGATCAACAGCATTATATCGCCCCCAGACTGCCGGATTTCCGCAGCACAATTTCCATCTTTTTAACGATCAAAAAGGCAAGCAATAAGTATACAAGACTAACAGCAATAGAAATCCCCATAGTCATAAACATTTCAGGAGCAAGCACTAATGTTTCCTGGACCGATTTTATGCCCCATGTCATCGGAATAAGGTACGCAAGCCACTTCAAAGCAACTGGGAACTGCTCCACAGGAATGAATACTCCGCAAAGCAGGATCATCGGTGTGAGGATAAGATTCTGAAAATCAAATACATTCTGGGAAGCAACGAAAATAACAGCAAGGATAAGTCCAACTACACTTAATGAAAATATCAAAACCAGAACCGAGAGAAAAAATAGTCCATAATTTTCGATATTCAAATGGAACTGAAAAATGAATCTGGCATACACAAAGCTAAGTAACATTGAAATCAGCGCGATGACAGAATTGCTTAAAGCTTTTGTTAAAATCACATGGAATAAAGACACCGGAGCTGCGATCAACAGCTTCAAAGTATCACTCCATTTCTGTGAAATAAGTGCAGAACCGGAGGAGTAGAGCACATAGCTCCACATACTGATCAGTGCAGATGCGACAACAAATCGGTCAGAATTGATATCCCCTCTTACCTGCTTAAGGAAAAAGACAATCGACAGGAACATGAGCGGCTGAAAGAACAGCAGGAACTGATACATTTTGTTATTGAAGTTAGTGAAGTATTTAATTTCCCTTACGAGCAGAAAAAATAGATTCATCCTGTGTCACCCTACATCCTTCATATGATAGATATAGGCATCCTCAAGCGAAATCTCTCTTTTCTCCACTTTCAGAACATCCCCAAACTGGCTTAAATACTTCGATACTTCTCCAGTTTCATTCTCGTCCACTTCAAACTTCAGGTTGTAATACGGCTCCCTGATGGCTTCGATATCAAGCTTATTGAAGTACGGATCCTGCTTCACCTTTTCAATATCAAAGATGCTCATTGTCGCTTCATAAAGATTCAGGTGGTTGAAGCTTCGTTTGATAAAATCAGGATCTCCGATCATGCTGATTTTTCCGCCTTTTATAAAAGCAATACGGTCACAAAGTTCGTCTGCCTCATGCATATAATGCGTTGTCAGGATAATCGTGATCCCTTTGCTTGCCAATTCCTTAACCAGGTCACGCAAAAGCTTGGCACCCAGCGGATCGAGCCCAATTGTTGGCTCATCCAGAAACAGCAGCTCAGGATTATTGATCATGCACCGGGCAATATGTAACCTCTGGATCATTCCTTTGGAAAAGGTGTAAATCTTTTGATTCTCAGCTTCCTGCAGCTGGACCATATCCAGTAAATCCTTTATCAGTGGAGCTTGATCCTTGTTTTTTATCTTATATAAGGTACAGAAATAATGCAGGTACTCCTTCGCAGTCAATCTGCCATACACGCCTTTTTCTCCGCCATAAACGAAATTGATTTTATCGCGAATTTTGTGGCTCTCCGAAACAACATCATAACCCAGCACCCTTGCTTCTCCTGCAGATGGAAGCAAGAGGGTCGTCAAAATCTTAATTGTAGTCGTCTTGCCTGCACCATTTGGACCGAGAAGTCCAAAAACCTCGCCTTTTTTTACATTGAAAGAAATGTCTTCCAATGCATACTTAGATCCTTCCTTGAGCTTATAAAACCGAGAAACCCCTTTAACTTCGATAATATTCTCCATCATTACTCCCCTAAAGATTTTTTGTCATTGATAAATTTTACCATAATTTCTCAGAAAATCTAGATTTTATCTAAATATTCAAACAAAAAAACCAGTAAAAAAGCATAATCCCAGAAAGGATTACGCTTTTGTCTGCTTTTAAGAAAGTATTTTTATCTTGAAGTCAATGTAAAATAAACTAAGTTGTCCTTCAAATCTTCATGTTCCTCAAAGCCCAGCTTACACATCAATCTTATTGAGTTTACATTCTCCGGTTCTACGGTTGCATCTATAATATCTAATCCCATTTCGCTAAAGCCAAATGAAATTACCTCTTTGATTACTTCCTGCATATATCCGTTACCCCAATGGTCCTTCGCTAAGTCAAAGCCAATCTCTGCTATGAATTGTTCATTTTTTCGCAAATAATGAAATCCGGCTGTTCCAATGAAAGTATTATCGTCTTTCTTGAACAACCCCCATCTGCAGCCAGCATCGTCAATATGAAACTTAATGATTTCTTCGGCTTCAGGTATATCCTTACAAGGTTCGATGTCCATATACCTGGTCACTTCTGAATCTGAAAATAAAGAAAAGACTTCGTTAGCATCTTCCAATCTTAAAAGTCTGAGCTTGATTCTTTCAGTTTCCAATGATGGATACTCTATGTTTATTGCATTCATGATTTTGTTACCCCTTTTATAATTAAGTTACAATGCTATGTTCTATATATGAGTAAGTAATTCCTTCTCTTTGCTATTTTAGAAAAAATAAAACAATAAAAAGACACATTCCAAATAGAATGTGTCTGTACGATGATTTGTAAGCTACCTTAGACTTGATTCTCTAGTTCTTTCATTTCTTGATGTGTCTGAGGGAATCCGTTGGCCACCCATTCCGATTTCAGCGCCGAATCAAATTGTGTTAATCCCTTTTCAGATGGATCTTTATCGGCATCAACACTCTCTTTTTTATCGATTTTTTTGCTGTCTCGCATGTCTGTATCCTTAAGCACTGTGAATGTATAGGCTTCTTCTTTTTTTCTTAATGCCGTCATGATAAGAATAGCTGCTCCTGCTGATAGAAGTGAAGAACCCAAAACAAGCGGAATTGTTTTTTGCATATTAATCACTCCATTTCGAATTGTTTCTTCTTTTATTCCCGCTTTAGAGGATTTTTAACATTACAAATTTATTCCAATCATAAGACTCTCGTTTCGGAATTACAGATTTACTCGCTAATTGGTCAGTGCAATTTCCATTGCCTCGGACTTAACAATTGGCATAAAAAAACACAAGTGAATTTACTTGTGTTTCTTGCCTATAATGTTCCCGTTCTTAAATCATCCCATTTGATCGATACTTTCTTCCACGATCCTCACCATTTCATCTTCGGCACCGAGACTAAAGTTTAAGAAAACCCCCTGGCCGCCACCAGCACCTATTGCTGAGATGAATATCTCACTATTTTTACCAACTACTGTAAGACTCAAACTGGCTCTGTTTCCATTCCTCATAAAATATTTATCATAAACTCGAACTGCAATTTCAGTATCTCCAATACTATAATTGCTTCCATCAACTAATTTCATGCTTATTCCACTATTGCTAATATCATTTTCGAGTTTTTGTACCACATTATCAAATTGACCAGTAACTATTTTTTCATACTTTGCCATGTCTAGCTCAACCCCGATCATATAATTTAGTGATTAGCGTCCCCAAATCTATTAATCTCGCTACTACAAATCCCTGCCATATTTCTCAAGATATTTCTGATGAAAGGAAGAGATCCAGCCCATATTCACAGGACCATTTACAATCTCATAATAATTTCCCGTATATAAATGGATTACATCATCCCTTACATCAAGGATGACTGGGTTTGCCAGATTGTGCTGAATCGTAAAATGAAAAGATTCGCTTTTTTCATATATACGGGAATGGTAGTCTTCCTTATTGATTTTCACAACCTGATACTGGCTTAGAAACTGAATTAATTCATCTGCCGCCATCTCGTCCTCTGTCCACCATTGAAAAGCATGGCCCTCAGGTATGCGGTCTTTTGTAAAACCGATAGATTTGAAGTCGTTGTTTCGATACTTTATCAAATCATCCAGGTCTCTTTCGCGATGATCGTTTACCAAATTGAAACTAAAAATTAGAATTAAAATAGAGCAAATAATAAGCATGTATTTTTTCAAGCTGTCACTCCTTCTCCCCTTTTAACATTTTGACTTCTTTTTCTAAATGATCCAAACGCCTATGAATCTTGTAGATGATAGGCAAATAAGCGATAATGACAATGATAAACCAGCCCATAATTCTTTCCCCCTTCTCAGCACTAACGCAATTTTTATTAATCCTGGTCACTCGAATGGTATGGAGTAATATTCTTTCTTGGTGGGATTATATTGAAAAACATCATAAAAGTCCTCAGGATTCGCTTCTTCATCATATTCCATATCAACTTCTACATATTCCCATTCCTTCTCAGTTAAATTATAGACAGTCCAGGAAATCTGTTGCTCCTTCAAAAGCTCTTTTATAGAAAGGGAATCCTCCAAACCATATTTGTTGTAACCAAAAGGACCGAAATTGACCACTCTTCCATCCTTCAATGTAAAATAAAACCTCCAGACAAAATCTGAATCCCTGCCCCCGGAAATATAACCATCAATTTCAGCATATTTGATTTCTGACCAATGAATCTTCTCCTTCTCCCCGAAAGGCGATAGAAGGAGTCCGCCCTTATTGATTGCATTGTAGTCATTTATTGTTATAAACCCTGTCACTACTGAAATAATCAAACTAACGGCAAGAATCCACTTCACATGAGTTTCAGTATTTTTCCAACCTGCTACAAACCATCTTCCACCGGAAAAATAAGCCATCATTCCGGTAATCACAAGTAAATACCCAACCCACTCCACGGTAAGATTGTCTATATACAGAAAATCTCCCGAATTATTTTTCCAAGAAAAATGCTGAATACCTGATAAAATGGCTGGAGCGGCAAATGTAACCCATACGAATACCCTATATTCCGGAAGTCTGCTATTCTTAAGATCAAAGACTCCCTTTCCCTTTAACAGATAGATTCCAATAGAAAAAGGAATAATGCCCACTAAAATATACATCGTCAGAACAACAAGAACGTAATCCTCGAATAATCGAATTGCCGAAGCAATCGCGAAAATCCCTGAAAAAATGCAGATCAAGATGCCAATGTATTTCTTCAGTTTTTTTAATGCTGGCAAATACATACCCCCTTTTATGTTTACTAAAATTTTAAAATGTTCTTGCAGGCTCTCACGCCTAATAAACCTTTGTGGCGTTTTACACTATGATTGCCATCAATAGCTCAGAAAATCTTAATAGTGAAAATGTAGTAATTCGGGTACCAGTTAGCGGTGGGAGCGTCCGTCACAAAACGCCAAACTGCGACAATCCGCAAAAATAACGTCAAATCCTGCGCTTTCCCGAGAAATAATTTAAAATATTCTCACATTTACTACGTACTGACCCCCTGTCTGGTTTCAAAAAAAATAGACCATCATGACGATGGCCTTTTGCTCTGTTTTTTATCTATATACTTTCCTTCTCATCCACTGTGTAGCCGCCCATTTGTCACCAACGACAACTGGTGCTCCGCCATGGAGAGTTAAATCATTCAACTCTTGATTGTCATAAAAATATTCGAAATAAACTGCCATGCCCTTCTGCGGTGTCACTGATAAACCAAGTTTAGGGAAATAGGTTTCTCCTCCTTGCTCGACATCATTCAGGTACATCACCAGGGTGCTGATTCTTGGATTGCTTGCTGCTCTGCTTGTGGATTTAAAGAAATCAAAATGAGCCTTGTACTCCTGGCCAATCTCATAATTCAAGATTTGCAGGCCTTCTCCATGCTCAACAGGTATATTCATAATCTGTGAGACTCGGTGTTCTATTTTGGACACAAGAGCATTCTCCGCTTCTTCAAAAAACATGCTGCTGCTCGTTCTTAGTTCATCGACTTCACGAGTGTTCCCGATCTTGGATCGGTTCATGCGGTCCTTCGACATTTGGATGAGCTGATCGCACTCCTCATCAGTAAGCACATTGCCAAGTATGACGATAAGCGGTTCTTCGAATCTAGCAATAATATTGATTTCACGGTCCTCCGTAATAATCTTATTTCCAACGTGGTCAAAAATCGTAAGTTCTTTCCCGTTAACATCCATTGTCAACTTCACCAACCTCTTGTAGTGTTTTATTTTCAGAATTATTAATATACTCTAGCGCTGGAAATGGTATTCTGATAACTGTGTGTCGGTTCCTCCCACAATTCAAAATGGATGCGATTTCAATTTTCTAGAATATTTTACACCGTAGAAAAAAGATTTTCTATCATTATTTGTATAGAAACACGAATAGCTTTACCACATTAACGCGCTGGGGGTCAGACCCCCAGCGCGTTAATGTGGTAAAGCGTCCTGCTATAATTGGTAAATATCTTCCTTGATTAATAGGTTTGTGTTGTGTACTATTTGCCCGTCGATTATAGTCATTTCTACTTTCATTTCTTTTAGTTTTGTTTTTTCCTGGTTTAAGATACTGGAGTCTAATACGACCAGGTCGGCGAGTTTGCCGGGCACGATGCTTCCCTTCAGTTTCTCTTCAAAGCTGGCATAAGCTCCATTCCAGGTATAGGCCTTTATCGCTTCCATTACACTTACTGCCTGGCACTCTCCAACAGGCTGTCCCCCTGATGATTTTCTGTTCACGGCAGCATGAATGCCGAGCAGCGGATCCAAAAACGTAACTGGTGCATCGGATCCGAACGCAGCCACAATGCCTTGATCAAAAAAATCCCGGGCTGGATACATAACTTCTACCCGGTCGCCGTAATATTCAAGATACTTATCACCGTTCACATACATGAATACAGGGTTCGGCGTCACCACGACTCCCAGGTGTTTCATTCGCTGCTGCAAATCTGGGGAAGAAATGCCTGCATGCTCAATTCGATGACGGTGGTCATTCCGTGGATGCTTCTCAAGCGCATTTTCATAGCAATTCAGCAGCATTTCTATGGCACGGTCTCCCTGTGCATGCGCAGTAAGCTGGAACCCTTTTTCATGAGCCTCTCCCAGAATCCTGTTCAAGTCCTCCTGACTGTAATAAATGATTCCATGATCGCCTGGATCATGGCTATATCCTTCCCTTGTGGCAATCGTTGGCCCGACGCTGCTGCCATCGGTAAAGAGCTTCGCGGGACCGATTTTGAACCGCTCATCTCCAAGACCTGTTAATGGACCGGCGTTAACCATTTTTTTCACAAACTCATGCGAATTTGTAAGTGAGCCGATCATCGCATATACTCTGACCTTGACCTCATTAGCTTTGATTGCCTGCTGCATAATCCGGATTGTATCAGCACCATCTCCATAGGCTCCAGCATCATGAATGCTGGTGATGCCTGCTTTAATGAACTCTTCTGAGGCCAATTGGATCCCTCTCCGGATTTCCGCATCTTTATAGCTGGCATACTCAAAAACCTGCATATGCGCGTTTTCAACCATTTTTCCAGTTAAGCGGCCATCTTGGTCCCTCTCGATGATCCCTCCCTCAGGATCTGGAGCAGCGTCGGCGATATTGGCAACTTCCAAAGCCTTGCTGTTTACGATTGATGTATGATTGCAAGTCCTGATCACTACAATCGGGTGATCAGTGGAGATATCGTCGAGCTCTTCCTTTGTTGGATAACGACATTCCGCCAGCTTCTGCTCGTTAAATCCCCATGCCCTGACCCATTCTCCCTTCGGTGTTTCCTGAGCTTTTTTTCTCAAGTCGACAAAAATATCCTCAAGCGATTGAACGTGTGGTTCAATACAGCTTACCCCCAATAGATTCGTTCCATATATGGTCAGGTGAATGTGTGAATCGATAAAACCTGGCAGCAGGCTGCGGCCCTGTAAGTCAATCACTTTCGTATCGCCGGTTATATATTGGCGGATTTCCTGATTTGTACCGACTGCAGCGATCCGATTTTCTTTTACAGCAACAGCTTCAACAATTCTGCTTTTCTCATCGACTGTAATGACTTCTCCATTGATAAATACTAGATCTGCTTTCATTCCTATCCCCTTTCTTTTTACAAGGATCTGTTAAACGAGGCTGTTGATTTTCGTTCCAGGCGCTTCGCTTTCCTCTGAAAAATTATGAAAAAGCCCAATTGCCGGTTTTTCAAGAGCAAATTTTTCTTGGGGCGTGCGGTGAGCCTCCTCGTCGCTTTGCTCCTGCGGGGTCTTACCTACCTGCTTCATCCCGAAGGAGTCTTCGCGCCTTCCACTACAATCAACAGGGTTAACAATCAACATTCAGCTTTAACACAGCCTTTTACAAAAAAACCGCCAGACGGCAGAAACGAGCAGCCTGACGATTTATCATAAATGCATTAAGCTACATCAACATAACGATTGACATCTTCTTCTGCTTGCGGCTTAGTCAGATAGCTGACTGTTACCATTATGACAATGTTAGAAATCAACCCAAGGATACCAGCATGGATTTCATATGGAGTAGATGTCGCAACGAGCTGGAAGTAATAGTTCACCAGTGTTCCGATAACCAGACCGGAAATAACCCCCCGTGTCGTAGCACGTCTCCAAAAGAGCGCACTGTAGACGCCTGGGGCAAATTGGACAATTGATCCATATGCGCCTAAAAGCAAAGCAATCAAGCCTTGTCCGCCAAAAACAGTAATGTAATAGGCCAATGCACCGATTACGAAGACTCCAACACGCATAATTAATAGGGTCTTTTTATCGGAAAGGTTTTTCCAGATCGATTTTACCACCCCATCAGTCACTTCCAGTGAGGCGCTATGTGTAATTGCATCCGCAGTTGACATTGCAGCCGCCAAAGCCCCTGCTCCAACCAGGCCATACAGCCAGCCAGGGAGATTCATGACAGTCGTAATCAGAAAAGGGAGCACTTGATCAGGACTTTGTAACTGACCTGAATCAACAACACCTTTCGCAGCGAAACCAACTAACAACAGCGGAACGAGGAATAACGCAAAAATCGGGTAAGCGAGAACTGTCTTTTTAATCGTACGAGAGTTAGAAGCATAGGATTTAGAAAATAAATGCGGCCACATCAAGAACCCGATGACCGATACGAGAATAGTTGTTGTATAGGCAACAGTCCCCATGGAAGATCCTTCTTTTCCAATTTGCAGGAACTCAGGAGTTTCCCGGGCCATAGTCGCGAACATTTCCCCTGTTCCGCCATGGAGCTGGTAGACAATCGTTAATCCAACTACCCAGGAAATGATGATCATCAGCAATCCCTGGAACACGTCAGACCAGGCAGCTGCTCGAAGACCGCCAGTTGCAACGTATACAACAACGATTCCATAAGAAACAAGTGCACCAAGCCAGAAAGGAATCCGGCCTTCAGTCATGATGTTAAAAATAATCGCCATCCCAGACATTTGCGTCGCGAGATATTGGATAGAGGCAAATAAAGCAATCAATCCCACCAATACAGCCAGAGCAGGACTATTAAATCGGCCTTTCAAGAAACCGGCAACTGTGTATAAACGATGCTTTTTTCCAATCTTCCCGATTTTTGGGCCGATAATATACCATGGTAAAATAGCAAAAGCCGTGTAAGTGATAATGTATAACGCTGGTGCGCCTTTAGAATATGCCCAGCCTGGCGCTCCCAGGAAGGAGAATGCACTGAAAACCGCGCCGCCCATTAGGAACCACATGACAAACAATCCAAGCTTCCCGCCTGCTACCGCAAATTCATCTAGAGAACCGCTGTCCCTTCCCCTGCCTGCCATGACACCCACTACCAAGGCAATGACCAGGTACAAAATCATCATAATAAGAGCAATTTGCCAACCCGGCATTAAACATCCTCCTCCTCATCCTGATCTGGATCATAACGGTATAAAATGACCAAAGCAATAAACGTCACTAAAATCCAGAGAATCACCCAGAAAAACGAAAACGGCAAACCCAAAACAATCGGCGTCGCGCGGTTCCCAATCTCAAAAAACGGAAACACCAGCAGCAAAAACGGAATCACACAAACCAGAATATAAAGCGAATTAAACTGCCTCTTCGTCACACCATCCCATCTCCTTTATCCCTTTAAAGCGCCGGGGGTCAGACCCCCGGCGCTTTAAAGGGGTGAATTGTTAAAGTCCTAGTGATTTGTTATTCATTTTCTGCCATCCTTATGACGGTTTTGTACAGCAGCTCTGTTCCAAGCGAGATATCTTCCATGGTTGAAAACTCTGCAGGGTTATGGCTGATGCCGTCTTTGCAGCGGACGAAGATCATCCCGTAGTCACAGACATAGGACAAGGCGAGTGAGTCGTGGAATGGCCCGCTCATCAGCTCCATCGTGTCCAGTCCGATTTTCTCGCTTTCCTCTCTCATTACCGCCATGATGTCCTGCGCGCAATAACGCGGCTCGCTGTTTGTATCCTCCGAAATTTTGCAGGTCAATCCATGCTCTGCAGTGATTTTGTCAATCCTTGCTTTAAGCCGTTCTTCTAGCCGGTGTCTTCTGTTAATATCGATGTCCCGCAAGTCAACTGTAAAGGTAACTTTCTCCGGAATGATATTGCGCGAATCCGGGAATACCTTCAGGCTGCCGACTGTTCCGACGGTTGGTGCTTCCGGGTCCTCACTTGCCAGTTCATTCAGCGCCACAATTACCTTTGCCGCACCGACAAGCGCATCCTGCCTCATTGGCATCGGCACCGAACCGGCATGTCCCGCAAATCCCTCTAGTTCAACCGTCAGCCACAAAGGCCCCGATATGCCAGTGACAATTCCGACCGGCAAGTTATTTTTCTCAAGAACTGGCCCCTGTTCGATATGCATTTCCAGAAACGCCCCAATGCTCCCCTCTGGATATTCACATTCCTGAAATTTCGACGGGTCACAGCCAAACTCGATCAATGCTTCTCTTCTAGTCACACCATCCTTGTCAGTCCGCTCAAGCTCACCTTCTTCAAGCTTGCCGAGAATACCGCGGACTCCAAATAGCCCCTTATTGAAACGGCTGCCTTCTTCATCACAAAAAGCAATGACCTCAATTGGCATCTTCGGAACGAGATGGTGCTCCTTCATTGTCTGGACAACCTCCAGCGCACCAAGCACCCCGATCACCCCGTCAAAGCGGCCGCCATATGGCTGAGAATCAATATGCGACCCAACCATTAGAATAGGGGCATCTGAATTCTCACCCTCATACCGTCCAATCAAATTGCCAAAATGGTCGATCCGTGCCGATAGCCCGGCTTCTTCCATCCAGGATTTCACCTTTTCAACACCCTGCCTGTCCTCCTTAGACAAAGCCAGGCGGCAAACGCCAGTTTCCCCAATTTTCCCGATCTCCGCCAGTTCATTGATGCGCTGCTCCAGCCGCTGTTTATTGATCGTTAATGTTTGCAGAGTCATGAATTTCCCTCCTTTTAACAAATGAACAGGATACAAACCTTCTGGAAGTTACCACTAATCTATAAGTCTCCCAAACGGCCAAATTACAAATTTAACTTAAACCTTAAATCATCGTCATCAGGTGCGCCTTGGCAACTTCCCCATAAACAATCCTGCCATCAACAACATTCAGCCCCTTATGTAAGGCCTCATTTTCCGCAAACGCCCGCTCGTATCCTTTATTCGCAATCTGCAAAATATATGGAACCGTAACATTCGTGAGTGCGATCGTCGAGGTACGAGGAACCGCACCAGGCATATTCCCAACTGCGTAATGAACAACGCCGTGCTTTACATAAGTGGGATTCTCATGAGTTGTAACATGCGTAGCTGTTTCAAAAATGCCGCCCTGGTCAATCGCTACATCAACAATCACCGAACCTTCCTGCATCAAGCAGACCATTTCCTGGGTCACCAGTTTAGGAGCCTTCGCACCAGGGATCAGTACAGCCCCAATCACCAAGTCCGATTCTGCCACAGTATCAGCAATCGTATATGGACTAGACATCAATGTCGTAATACTGCTTCCAAAAATATCATCGAGCTCCCGAAGGCGATCAGGACTCACATCCAGAATTGAAACCTGCGCCCCAAGGCCAACAGCAATCTTTGCTGCATTCGTACCAACGACTCCCCCGCCGATAATCGTTACTTTGCCCCTGCTCACACCAGGTACGCCGCCAAGCAGGACACCTTTTCCGCCGCGTGATTTTTCCAAAAAGGAAGCGCCAATCTGTGTAGCCATCCGGCCTGCGACTTCACTCATCGGTGTCAGTAAAGGCAATGTCCGGTTGGAAAGCTGCACGGTTTCATAGGCTACCGCAACAACCTTTTTTTCAATCAACGCCTCTGTCAGAGCACGGTCGGCAGCAAGATGGAGATAAGTAAAGAGAATCAAGCCCTCATAAAAATACTTGTACTCTTCAGGAGTGGGCTCCTTAACTTTAATGACCATTTCGCTTTGCCACACCTCTGCAGCACTTTCAACAACCAGGGCACCTGCCTCCATATACAGTTCATCAATAAATCCTGAGTTAAGCCCTGCTCCCTTTTCCACGACTACTTGATGATGCTGCTGAACAAGCTGCATCACTCCAGCAGGTGTCAGCGAGACACGATTCTCGTTGTTTTTTACCTCTTTTGGCACCCCTATTCTCATTCTCCATCTACCTTTCTGGTAAAATATTGAAAAAAAACAGACATTGTGCAAAACACTCGTAATCCTATTAACTTCTGAGGATTACGAGTGTTCTTAGAAAGGTTTCTTTAAGCTATTGAATCGCCTTCAACTCATCGGTCACGGTCTTGATGATATAATCAAGATCCTCCATTTCGATGTTCAATGGTGGCGATAGCGTCAGGACATTGTTAAAGCCCGCAACCGTCGCGCCATTTTTACCGATAATCAGGCCTTTCCCCTTACAGCCGGCAATCACTTTGTTCACAAGGTCTACACTTAGAGGCTCTTTTGTTGCCTTATCCTTGACAAGCTCAATGCCGATCAGCAAACCCTTCCCACGGACATCGCCTACTAGCGGATGGTCAGCCAGCTGTGAAGACAGACTTTGCTTCAGATACTCCCCAAGCTCAGCGGAACGGTCAAAAAGCTGTTCCTTTTCCATGATTTCAAGGTTTTTCAGGGCAAGCGCGCATGCAGCCGGATTTCCGCCGAATGTGTTTACATGGCGGAAATAATCATATTCCTCCGTTCCTTTAAAAGCTTCATAGATATCCTTGCGCACTGCAGTTGCGGACAGCGGCAAATACGCACTGGTGATTCCTTTCGCCATCGTGATCACATCAGGCTTCACGCCATAATTCATGAATCCGAACGGCTTTCCTGTCCGGCCGAAGCCACAGATGACTTCATCCACGATCAGCAGGGCGCCATGCTTTTCACAAACCTCTTTTACGCCTTTCATATACTCATCCGGCGGCACAAGAATACCGCCTCCTGTAATGATTGGCTCCATGATGACACCAGCAATGGTCTCGCTCAGCTCCCAGGTCATCACACGGTCAATATCCTTGACAGACTGCAGTTCATTTGCCGGCGTATCTGCCTTATCCTTGTCTCGATATAGGTCAGGCGGCGGCACATGCAGGAACCCAGGTGCCAGCGGCTCATATTTAAATTTGCGCTGCGCCTGGCCCGTAGCAGCAAGTGATCCCATAGTATTCCCATGATAGCCTCGGTAGCGGGAAATGAATTTATAGCGGCTGCCATCGCCTTTTTGCTGGTGATACTGCCTGACAAGCTTGAATGCAGTCTCATTCGCCTCAGATCCGCTATTGGAAAAGAAAATCACATACTCGTCGCCGAGCATTTCATTCAATTTCTCCGCAAGCTTGATCGCTGGTACGTGGCTCTGGCTTAATGGGAAGTAAGCCATTTCCTTAAGCTGCTCATAAGCAGCCTCTGCAAGCTCCGTCCTTCCATATCCCACGTTTACGCACCAAAGACCGGCCATGGCATCGAGGAAACGATTTCCTTTATGGTCCGTAACCCATGAGCCTTCAGCCTTCTCTACAATTAACGTACTGTCGGGACTGTATGGTTTCATTGAATGCCAGACATAATCCCTGTCTTTCGTGAGAAAATCTTCACCCTGCTTAATTTTAGTCATACCAGCTTCCTCCTAAGCTCCAAGTCTTGGAAACTTTGTTCTTGAAAAACTTAATAATCAAAACGGGAAGTAATCATCTTTTTACGAGTAAAGAAATTAACGCCATCCTTCCCATTTACATGGAGATCTCCATAAAAGGAGTCTTTCCAGCCGGAGAATGGGAAGAAAGCCATGGTTGCCGGTACGCCAACATTGACTCCCAGCATTCCTGCATCTGCTTCTTCTCTAAACTGTCTAATGGCTTTTGCGTCCTTTGAATAAATGGTCGCACCATTTCCAAAACGGGATTTTCGAAGATATTCAAGTGCTTCATCCAAATCCTCCGCTCTAAGCAAGCTTAATACCGGCGCAAAAATCTCATCCTTCGCAATCGTCATTTCCGGTGTTACATGATCAAAAATCGTTGGCCCAAGGAAGGTTCCATCCTTGAACTCATCCATCTGATTGCGTCCATCGAGCAGCAGGCTTGCACCTTCCTCGACTCCTTTCTCGATATAGCCAAGCACCTTTTCACGATGTGAATCCCTGATTACCGGAGTCAGCAGAACCTCATCATCGAGCCCGTTCCCAATCACAAGCTCGTCTGCCTTTTGTTTTAATGCCTGAACAAACTTGTCACCATCACCGACTACAACTACTGCGCTGCAGGCCATGCAACGCTGGCCGGCGCTGCCATACGCTGAGCTGATAACATGAGAGACGGCTTTCTCCATGTCAGCATCAGGCATGACAATGTGGTGGTTTTTCGCCCCTGATAACGCCTGGACGCGCTTTCCTTTAGCAGCAGCTCTTTCATACACATATTTCGCAACAGGCTGTGAGCCTACGAACGAAATCGCTTTAACATCCTCATGGTCAAGCAGGCCATTTACGACATCATGTGCTCCGTGAACAATGTTCAATACTCCTTTAGGAGCGCCCGCCTCGGAAAACAGCTCAACCAGTTCATTTGCTAAAAGCGGAGTCCGCTCAGACGGCTTCAGCACAAAGGTATTGCCACATGCAATCGCCAGCGGGAACATCCACAGCGGAACCATCATCGGGAAGTTGAAAGGAGTAATGCCCCCGACAACACCAAGCGGATAGCGGAACATTTCAGAATCGATATCCTCAGCGATATTAGAAAGGCTTTCACCCATCATCAGCGTCGGTGCGCCTGCCGCGAACTCAACGCACTCTATGCCGCGCTGAACCTCGCCATGTGCCTCCTTATACGCCTTTCCATTTTCCTGCACGATCAGCTTCGCCAGCTTTTCATGGTTTTCCGTCAGCAGGTGATGATATTTATATAGAATTCTGGCCCTCTTTGGGACAGGAGTGTTCTTCCACGTCTTAAAAGCTTCCCTGGCGGCGTTTACAGCGAGTTCCACATCCGCCTTTGAGGAAATCGGAACCCTGGCCAGCATTTCTCCAGTCGCCGGATTAGGAACTTCCAGAGAATCCGTGCTCTCAGCAGCCACCCATTCACCATTGATATAATTCTTCAAGACAGCTGTTTCATTTTTGATTACAGTCATTGTGTCGAAGCCTCCTTTATTTTTCATAAAATTAAAAAAATTCCCTCGATAAAATTATCTTTCATTTTCAACAAGCTTTCATTAGACATAATGTAAAATAACTGAGCTGCCATTTTTCACATAATGAAAAAAGATTTGTCAACTCATCTTTTTCATAACAACTCTTTTTCATTTTTCCCAGTTGAGTTGTCTTGGCACCCCCCAAGACAATTCGTTTCAATTTTTGCCTGCTGAATTGTCTTGGCACTACCTCCCAAGGCAATTCGTTTCCATTTTTGCCCGTTGAATTGTCTTGGCACCGCCTCTCAAGACAATTCGTTTCAATTTTTTCCGATTGAATTGTCTTGGCACCGCCTCGCAAGACAATTCGTTTTCGTTTTTGCCCTTTGAATTGTCTTGGCACCGCCTCCCAAGACAATTCGTTTCAATTTTTGCCCGTTGAATTGTCTTGGCACTACCTCCCAAGACAATTCGTTTCTATTTTTGCCCGCTGAATTGTCTTGGCACCGCCTCCCAAGACAATTCGTTTCCATTTTTGCCCGTTGAATTGTCTTGGCACCGCCTCGCAAGACAATTCGTTTGCGTTTTTGCCCGTTGAATTGTCTTGGCACCACCCCCCAAGATAATTCGTTTTCATTTTTGCCCGTTGAATTGTCTTGGCACCGCCTCCCAAGAAAATTCGTTTCCATTTTTGCCCGTTGAATTGTCTTGGCACCCCCTCGCAAGACAATTCGTTTCCATTTTTGCCCGTTGAATTGTCTTGGCACCACCCTCCAAGACAATTCGTTTTCATTTTTGCCCGTTGAATTGTCTTGGCACTACCTCGCAAGACAATTCGTTTCCATTTTTGCCAGTTGAATTGTCTTGGCACTACCTCCCAAGACAATTCGTTTTCACTTTTGCACATTGAATTGTCTTGGCACCACCTCTCAAGACAATTCGTTTCAATTTTAGCCGATTGAATTGTCTTGGCACCGCCTCGCAAGACAATTCGCTTTTATTTTTGTCTTGGCACTACCTCTCAAAACAATTCCTTTACACTTTTGCAGGTTGAATTGTCCTGAGATCCTCTCTGCTTTCAATTCGATTTCACTAAAGAATATTGAATGTTCATAATCCCGGCTCGTCCAAGAAAAAATAAAAAAAGAGCCGAAATCCCTTTCCGGCTCTCCACATAATATTCTCAGCCCTCTTGCTCTTCGGCTGCCATCGCATCTGCCTTGGTGCGGTGTACAGTCCCAAACGGATGCTCAGGCGGGGCGTAGATGACATATAGCTTCATTTTTTCATTGCCTGTGTTTGTGATGTTATGCCATTTACCGGCTGGTACCATAATCGCAAAATCATCAGATGCCTGTGCCTGGAAATCGAGCCGGTCCGGACTGTCTCCCATTTGCACGAGACCCTGTCCCTGCTCTAGTCGGAGGAACTGGTCTGTATTCGGATGGACTTCAAGTCCGATATCATCCCCTACATCGATGCTCATCAATGTGACCTGAAAATGTTCGCCAGTCCACAGTGCCGTCCTGAATGTTTCATTCTGCGTTGTTGCTTCCTCGATGTCGAGGACTAATGGCTGGCCGCCGTAATCCTTAAGTTCTATCCTGGAGTCCTGCCTTAAGAAATGGAATCTTGACAGGTGCTCGGCTTCTTCCGTAAAGGCACGAAAGAACATTTCACGAGCTGGTGACATTTGTGTGAAGAGGTATTGCTGGTGATAGATTTCTCCATCCCTAAGTCCTGCTTCATAGGCTTTATTCAGTCCATCACGATATGAGTCAAAATGCACCCGATCATATTGATACACTGGCTGAACGCCAGTAATCGCCGCGTATAAATCAGTAAATTGTTTCAACTGGGCTTTTTTCGCTTCAAATGCATGAAGAATCGTATTTTTATGGTAATCATTAGGAGCCAGCTCAGCCAGCCTTCCATAAAAATCAGCGTCTGTTGCTTCGCCTTTTAGACAGCCTAGAATTACTTCAGCTGCCTGCTGGTAGTCCTGCTGGTAATATCCAGCACCTGAACGACAGTAAGGTTGATTATAGTAATAAGGATAATTATACATCTCTTCATTCCCTCCCCAGGTTCATCAGATTATCCTATGCCCCTGGGTGGGAATGGTGCCGAATCTTATAAGGTCTCTCGTTCAGCGGGCCTGGCCTGAATGGACGATTGGAGGAATTCATGGGAATGAAGCATGAACTCGATTGCAAGCCGCTTTTCATGATTCATAAAATCATTCCCGAGCAGCTTCTCCAATTTTTCGATCCGATGATAGAGCGTCTGCCTGACTACATAAAGCCGTTTTGCCGTTTCCTGCTTCGAACCGTTGCATGCCAGATAAGTTTTCAGCGTCTCCATCAGCTTCCCGTTATATTTTTTATCATACTGAATCACAGGCTCCAGGTATTCCTGAACGATTTCATTCAAATCGAGATGACGGTTCAAATGGGAAATCAGCCGGAAAATATGTAGGTCATCATAAAAACAGCTTTCAGATTGCTGCCCTGTCCGATTCTGGATCCGAAGAGTCTCCACAGCAGTTTGATAGCTCAAAGGAATATTCGTCAATTCCTCGACGTATTTCCCAATCCCAAGCAAAGGCTTGGACTTATGCTTGCCAATTTTCAAGTCATTCTGGACAAGCTTCTGGATGCCTTCCTTCATCCGCTGCTTCCAGGTTGAAGAATTGCGTTTATTGATAAAAATAAAGATCAGCGAATCTCTTTTCTCAATTGAAAAAAGCGTGAAGCCCTGCTGCTTAAAGACAGTCCTGAAATATAGCTTGAAATAGGTCATATCAAGATTAGTGTATGACTCATATGGTGTCAGCCTGCACAGACAAATGAATGCACCTTTTGGTTTTACTGATGGAGAATGATAGGCCAGAAACTCATGAACAGCTTCCTCACTGTACTCTCCTTCGAGCCAGCTTGTCAGCCATTCTGTTTCCTCTGCTCTTCTTTTTTCCTCGACATAATGCTTGCGAAGCAGAAATTGCGCTAATGCTGTCGCCGTCCGGTCAAGGATTAGGTGGTCAAAATCTGTCAACTCCCTGTCCTTCGAATAAATAAGCAGTTCCGCATGGTTGTCCCCCAGCAGCTGAATCGGGATCCTTGCCAGGTTCGGATCTAAAGGTTTTTCTTCAATATAAGCTAAAAGTTCTGCCCTTTCCTGTTCATTCACTTTTGGGATAAAGAGGATCTCATTTTTACTGAATACAGTAATCACTTGAATTTTTAAATAGTGTTGGATGAAAGTGAGGATTTCATTATGATCTTCAATCGTTAAAAGCTTCTTGTTCAATGCCTGTGAATAGCTTTCCAGTTCTGAAATCATTTGATATTGATGGTTGATAAGGAGAGTATGGATATCCTGGGTGATTTCCACAAAAGGAACTTCTTGTTTAAAGAGAATGATCGGAAAATGATGCGTATTAGCCAAATCGATGATTTCTTGCGGCAGTAACGAGGTATAGGTTCCAATCTCAATGCACAAAGCAGCCGCATTCGATTCGATCAGCTGCTCGACAACAGAAAGGAATAAATCCTTATCATCCCGCCAGGCAAGACCAGTCGATAAAATCAGCTCATTCCCATTCAGCAGATTCCTGATTTTTGTCACATCGACAACATGGACCCATTTTACCAGCCTATTAAGACCAGAATGGCCGGCAACAACTTCTATGTTTTCAAAATGCTTTCTTCTTAAAAGGTCTTTTACCATGAGATATGAATTCAAAGCAAAATCTCCTTTTTCAATAATGTTATCTACCACTATAAAAGAAAAAAGCTAAGGAATTTGTCGTTTTCTGCATGCTTGACTAAAAAACATATCAAAAACAGATTTGGGAATACTAAAACGACGAAAATTGAGGAGAAAAAGATATGGTTTTCTTCATATACCTTGTAATGAACGGATTAGGGCTGCTATTTTTCATCAAGAAAAAGAAAAACCTTCACATCCTTGAGATCTTGGCCTATTGGTTTTTAGCTTCATATCTCACACAAAATTTCTCGGCATTGTGTTTTATGAATTTTAAAACTCTTATCATTCCTGATAAACCTTCACTCGAATTTTCTCATTTTCTAAACCGGACGACTTTGATTCCACTGATCATGGTACTGTTTTTAGATGAATACTTAACAAAGAATAGCCTGTTCAAGATAGCTCAATTGATGGTTATATTTGTAGGAATTTTAACTGGGATTGAATGGCTCAGTCATTATTCAGGCGTATTGGTCCATTACCATTGGCAATTCTGGTGGTCGCCAGCTAACTGGTTTGGCGGCCTGTTACTATTAATTGGTTTTATGAACATTTTCCGCAGAATTCTTTTTCGAGGAGCGGATAGGAAATGAATGTCACATTTGATTGGAACGAATGGTTCTTCCTGATTTCTTCAATGACCGCATTTTTATTGTTCTTGCCCATTCGAAAATACTTTCCATTGGTCATCACCCTTCTCATTTGGATATACAATATCGCCCTGGTTTCAACGATTGATTATTTCTTAATCGCAACCCCATTTAGCATGTATTATTTTGGCGATAATCCAACATACGAAATGTCTGGTGCATTATTTCATTTATTCATGTATCCATGCGCATCGCTGCTCTTCCTGTATGTATACGATAAATTTGAAATTACTGGTAAAAGAACTGCCTGGTATATTATGTTCTGGACAATTTTCTCCCTATTTTATGAATGGGTTTGCGTGAAAAATGATGCCTTGATTTATACAGGCTGGAAGCTGATTTACTCTATTCCTGTATATCCGGCAGCTGCCATTCTACTGCTAATATTTTACAATTTTATTAAGAAAAAGCTGTTGGAACTGTCATATTGAGGGAAAGTACATCAAAGTTCCCTTGGCATTTTCCCTTGGTCTATTTTTGCAGGATCGGCATCCGTTCTCGGAAACAACAGCCAGAATCCACAAATAATTAAAACAACACCAAAAGCAGCAATGAAGATGATTGGCGTAACGATTTTCACAAAAGATAGACATACCATAATGATCCCAACGGTCAGATAATGATGGATCGCATGCAATCGGAATGCCTTCTGCTCAATATGCCAGGCATGATGGTAACCCTGTAAAAAACCTAATGCAACCTGGAAAATCAGTGCAAAATAAGGAAGCTGCTCTAAGGGAATATCCAGCAATCCTGCGAATACATAGACCAGACCCATCCCAATATATAGCAACGGGAGAAAGGAATTCTCATGCTTCGTTCTGGTCTGGTAAACACGATATCCAAAAGCGGCGCTAAAAGAAAAGCCCGCAAACAGCCATGTGAACATGGTAAATGTAAGAGAGGCCTGCTTCAGCCAGAGAATATAATAGGGAAAAATGACAACCTGCCCAACCGTTACGACCAAAGGAATATAGCGTTCGCTTTTCATCTTCATTCCGGGGCTCCCTCGTTGAAATAATAGTCATAAAAAATGTTTTGAAAAACACCATTAGGATCTCGTTTCAGCTTTTCTGCTTGGAAAGTCTCCCAGTCTGGATAGGCATTCCTGGACTGTTCTTTTGTTTGATAGTGGTAGTAAGGGAGATAATAGACACCTCCATGCTTCAGCGTCAAATCTGTCCATTTCCGGATAACACCCTCGGCATTGCTGATTTCTTCCTCTTTCAAACCATGCTGCAGCAGAACAACAAGCCCTAACATGCTTTCATCAGCATAATTCAAACTTGTATATTCATCCTTTGCAGCGTAGCGAACAGTGATGTTATGAATCTTGAAATCCTCTTTCTTATCATCAGCAGGAAGAATTCCTTTTAACTCATTGATATATTCTTCGTACTGCCCGACCGGAATGAAAAACTCCTGCAGGACCTCAACACGGCCAGGTTTGGTAAACTCCATGAAGTCTGAGTTCCCGCGCATTACGTTGTTTCTTGTAACCCTGTCTCCATCCAGAGAATGGATAAGCCTTTTTTGATTTTCCCAGAAAAAATCCTCAAATCGCCCTCCTTGCCGCCCCAGGTCCATTGCCAGCTTACCGATCCGCGCTCCATGCTCTTGCTTTAACGGAGTTTGCTGATCCTGCTGTCCAGTAGTCTTGTAATCGATCACATACATTTCTTCCAAGAAAGTCCTGGGGGCAACACTTAATCTAGCATAGTGCATAGCGGTTTCATCATTGGCCAGCAGATTGGCAAAATACTCTTCATATTCATCCGCATCAAGCTGCTCCGTATGGATTTTGTATATTTCGTTGTCCGTCAGTTCCAGTGTCACATCTAAAATTACTCCAAACAAACCATAGCCTCCAAGCATATACCTCATCCAATCTTCCGAGTCATTCCGTGTCACTGTTTTTATTTCTCCTGTCGGGATCAGGATAGTCATTTCCTTTACTGTTCCTGCCATAGGACCAAAGCGGATATCCCGTCCATGGGCATTGACCGACAGTGATCCTCCGATAGTAAAAATTGATTGAGATTGTGTCACCTTTAAAGCAAGACCATATGGCTGGACAGCTTCCTGAACGTCCTCCCATGTCGCACCGCTTTCAACCTTAATTGTTTTATTTTTTTCATCAATTTCTATTATTTTATTGAATGTCTTCATATCCAAAACAACGCTGTCCTTGTAATACGTGTGGCCTCCTTGAGAATGCTGCAGACCCGCAATCGATATCTGCTGTCCCTTCTCATTTGCTTCCTTCACGACTTTTTGCAGCTGTTTTCTGTCGCCAGCTTTCACGACCCCGGCAATTTTTTCGGGAAGCAGACCAGTGTAATCTGTTGCCATATTGTTCTGCGAGAGACCGTATTTTCTTTTTTCAGTCGGAATGTTAAAAAGCACACCAATCAGAAAAATAAATACAATTAACCCTAGAATTACTGGATTCCTAGAGATTTTTTTTATATTCCCTACCCCTATAGACCTCACCAAACCACCTCAAAAAGTGTAATATTACACTAAATATTACTGTGTTTGTTAATTTTATGCAATACTGGAATTGGTATTTTAAATTAGGAAATATAAAAAAAAGCGCGACACTAAACGAAGCGCCGCACGAAAATAGAGTTAACCTCCACTGTTTGTGTATTTAGTATCACCCAACGTATAATTCGAATCCTCACCTGGCTTAGCGTTTGAATTGGTCGGTATATGAAGTTATTATCGTTCCTATCTGTCACCAATCGATGAACTAAGCAAGACCCAAAAAGGACAGTAAGACATTCAGAAACCACAATTTCGTTTCACCTTCCCTCTATTCATTATCCCCATGAATATCGCTGCCTGCCTTTTCAAAACAAAGATTAATCTTTTCTAAGACTATCAATAAAAATAAACCCTGCTATCATATTGCCAAAGTTAAATAAGGATTTCGAAGTGGCCAGGAATTCTGGAATGGGATAAGAAAAGGGGAAATACCAGTAGAAAGAGAGATACATCATTGGGAAAGCAATAAAAGCAATTTTATAAAAGTTCACCCTCAATCTTCCCGATTTTTTTAACTCATTGAATAGTTTAGGCAGGCCGAGGTAGACACCGACTGGTATATACATTAGCAATGCATAGATATGCCAGGGAACCATTCTGTATGTTTCTTGTGCAATAGTTGAAAAATAAGAATTCACCCTGCTTATCATGATTAAAAGCACCAGGAGCCCAAAAGTGTACGATACGTAACTGAGGATTTTTTTTACGCTAAGACTCAAGATAATCCCTCCTTACTGTATGGTACTTTTGGCAAAAGCAAAATATGAATTAATTGTCGGGGCAATAAAAAAACAGCCAACCGAAGTCAGCTGTCTTATAGGTCCTAAACCATATGATATTCCTGGATCTCGCGCAGCATTTCCTCGAACTGGGCTTGATCGTAAAAATCATCAATTTCCCAGTTATTCAAGATCCAATGGACCAGCTCGGCTGAAGAGTTGAACACCTCGCCGCTTGAGTCCGCTTTTTTGATCATATAGCGTCCATTGTCCTCATCGATCGTGACTTCACAAGGAAAAACATTGTCCCGGCATCTTAAGATATACTCCATTTGTTCAACCCTCCCCTTCCTTTTAAGCCCCTGTTTTTTGCTGCTTCAGCAGCATCACTGAAAAATATTTACGCGCATCTGGAGTAAGGATTTGCAGTGTTTCACTTTCACCCTCCGCATTTTCAAACTCTACAAATGCGCCGCTCAGATTTTCGACGACATTTTTGATTTGGTAACCTTGCTGGACCATATAATCAAGCCGGTCCCTTTCCTGTAAGAAATCCTGATACTCTGACAATGATTGCACGCTCCTTCTTTTTTATGTGTTAATTGGGTTTGCAGCCTCAGGGACCATGACCGTTTCCGTATCTTCTTCAACAACCCAGTCACGTCCAACAGTAATGCCAAGGTATTTCTCATCGCTTGGATCTTCAATTTCTGCCTGTTTATATTTTACGAACCACCAGTATTTAGCAAGGTAGTAATAGACAATTGCTCCCACACCAAACCCTACGATAAACGAGTAAGAAGGGAAATAATAAGCAGCCGCCCCGCCGATGACCCAGGCGATCAGTCCTGCCATATTGAAACCGTTCATATAACGGAATTGGCCATGGTCCTCATAAAGATCATGAACATTAACTCTTCTTTTTCTCAGTAAATAATAATCAGTAAAGAGAATCCCTACGATAGCCGAGAGAATGCCGCCAATGACAAGCAGTGCAGGGATGATGATGCCAAACAGGCTCCATGGCTGCACGGCAATTCCGACTACACCTGCCATTATGACTCCGACCCAGAATGGGACCTTAGGGCCGCCAACGTTAGAGAAAATAGTTGCTGCAGGGATGACGTTTGCTGACGTATTCGTTGACCATTGGGCAAGCACGATCATCAGTAACAGCACTCCCAGGATAAAACCGCTCGCTGCCTGCTGCAAACCTACAACTGGGTCGTAGTTTAGAACAGCCACATAGGAAACCGCTCCAATAATGACCATGAACGTATTGACAATAGGCATGGCAATAATGCTTCCGGCAATTTGGGCTTTATTTCTTTTAAACCAGCTGCGTTCATTGCTAGGAGCCTTGAAGAAGCGTGATAGCGAAGGCATATCAGCTGCTAGCGTTGCCCAGAATCCCATGTTCGCCATGACAACAACCATGAATGCAGTGAATGCTGCTCCTCCAGTAACCGGGCTTTCCACCCATGCCCAAATATCCCGCCCTTCAGCCATAGCCTTGTCAGAAAGAGATACATACATCCAGCATGAGATGATAATGATAACCGGAGCTGCCAGGTCAGCAAAGCGTTCAACTGCCTTGATCCCAAGCGCGGTATTCACCAGCTGCACTGTTGCGAAAAAAACGAAACAAATAAACCAATTATCAAATCCATACAATAAATTTAAAATGCCATTGATGGCTGTCGCACCAAAATAAGTGTTAATGCCAAACCAGCAAGATGCTGTTATCCCTCGCACCAGCGACGGAATATGAGTTCCTATCGTCCCAAACGGAGCCCTCATATAGACTGGAAAAGACAGGCCGTGTTCGACGCCGATATCCCCTATAATTGTCATGAAAATACCGATTGCTACAGAACCAATCAGAGTAGCCACGATTACCCAGCCAAGCGGCAGAGTTTGAATTCCGGAACCGCCAATCGCAAAAGCTGCCAAAACAACAGCCATCCCAATCCATATGACAGAAAAACCAAACGCACTGATTTTCCTGTCACTATGGGAGATTGGCATCAGGTCAGGTGATTTTAAATAACTTCCTTTCTTGCTCATCCAGACACCCCCAATAAATATACTAAATTTTCTGAATTCAAAAAACATAAGAAGCTAACTTACCGTTTTTGCTGCTCTCGTGATGTCACCTCCTCAAATTAAAGTCCAAGACCGAAGCAATGATTCTATCATAACCTGACCAACAGCAAGGGAGCTGGCTCCCTCACTGCGGTCCCTGGAATGGATCATTTACAGGATGGCAACTGCGAATTCTGAAATGTATTTTTTCAGGGTGTCTGCTAGATTAGAAGGTTAACGATTTATTCTCGTTGATTTTGGTTTCTCCATACTTCGCCCTCTTCAGGTACTGACCCGCCCCTGGCTTCCCAACGAATGTTTTATCACGGATGACAAACTCTCCCCTTGATAAAACAGATACGGGTTCCCCTGTGACCTTCATTCCTTCGAAAGCGCTATAATCGACAGCCAGATGGTGTGTTTCAGCAGAAATCGTTCTTTCCACTTTTGGATCAAAAATCACGATGTCCGCATCCGCCCCCACGGCGATCGTCCCTTTTTTAGGATACAGGCCGAAAAGTTTCGCAGCACGAGTCGAAGTGACATCGACAAACTGATTGAGCGAAATCCTTCCCTTCAAGACACCCTCTGAGAACATGATGGATACACGGTCCTCAACAATCGGCCCGCCATTTGGAATCTTCGAGAAATCGCCTCTGCCCAATTCCTTCTGGCCTTTAAAATCAAATGAACACTGGTCCGAACCCACTGTTTGCAGCTGCCCAGTTTTTAGCGCATTCCATAAAACATCCTGGTTCCATTTTTCACGAAGAGGCGGCGACCAAACATATTTTGCACCTTCGAAATCAGGTTTTTCGAGATATGATTGATCAAGCACTAAATACTGAGGGCATGTTTCACCCCAGACTTCAATCCCTTTATCTCTCGCCTCTGCAATCTTTCTTGATGCATCAGCACAGGATACGTGTACGACATATAGCTGGGAATTCGCAAGTCCTGTGAAGGTTGCAGCCCGCTCAGTCGCTTCTCCTTCAATTTCCGCCGGCCTTGTCAATGCATGATAAATCGGATCAGTGTTCCCTTGAGCCAGTGCCTGTTTTGTCAGGTACTCGATTACATCGCCGTTTTCCGCATGGACCATAACGAGCGCTCCAAGATCCTTAGCAGCAATCAGCGTCTTGAAAAGTGTCTCGTCATCGGCCTGCAGAACGTTTTTATAAGCCATAAAAACCTTAAAAGATGTAATACCTTCATCATTTATCACAGACGGAAGCTGGCCCAGGACATCATCATTGATTTCCCCGATCATCAAGTGGAAGCCATAGTCGATGACCGATTTCTCATTTGACTTTGCATGCCAGGTATCAATGGCATTTTTCAAAGGGATTCCCTTATTTGTTAAGCAAAAATCGATGACAGTCGTCGTGCCGCCGAATGCCGCAGCAATCGTCCCGGTTTCAAAATCATCCCTGGTAACCGTCCCGCCGAACGGCATATCGAAATGGGTATGCGGGTCGACTCCGCCCGGGAACACATAACACCCTTTAGCATCGACAAGCTCTGCCCCCTGCGCCGGCAGGTTCTCCCCGATCATGCTGATAACGCCATTCTCAATCAGCACATCTGCCTTGTACGTATCCGTTGCTGTCACGATTGTTCCGTTCTTTATTACCTTTTTCATGTGTTCTCCTCCTTCGGGAATGATGGATTGCGTTTGGTTGCCATTTTTGTTTTATTGGTAACCTTTTTTTGTAGCTTTGTTTAACAAGGCTGTTGATTTTCGTTCCAGGCACTTCGCTTTCCTCTGAAGAATTATGAAAATTCTTCTTGGGGCGTGCGGTGAGACTCCTCGTCGCTCCGATTCTGCGGTGTCTCACCTGCCCGCTAAATCCCGAAGGAGTCTACGCGCCTTCCACTACAATCAACAGCATTTAAAAAATCAACATTTTGCTTTAACTGAGCCTCTAATAAAGGAAAATCAAGGTTAGTTACCTTTTTTCCCTGCAACATGGATTTGCCGAACTAAAAAAGCTATTTCGGCAAGTTTCTTTTCCAAAAACTAGATTTGCAACACCGCAAGCTTATTCAGATCGTTTTTTTAAAATTAGTTACTTCACAACAGGATCCACGCCGCAAGCCAGCACACCCAGTGCTGCCTGGCGCTCGTTCCAGGTCATTGGCGGCAGCTCGCTCTTGAGTTCGACCATGTCGATTGCGCCGTCAACCGGGCAGACAATCGAGCAGAGGTTACAGCCGACACAATCTTCTTCGCGCACTTTCAGATAGCTGTTTCCACTGGCATCCTTCAGCATGTCGATACATTGGTGCGAAGTGTCCTCGCAGGCAATGTGGCACTTGTTGCAGTTGATGCAGGTATCATTATTGATCCGAGCGACGACTTTATAATTGAGGTCAAGGTCGCCCCAGTCAGAGTACTTTTGAACAGACTTGCCTACCAGATCCATGGCGGAAGCAATTCCTTTTTCATCAAGATAATTGTTCAAGCCCTCGATCATGTCCTCGACAATGCGGAAGCCATGATGCATCGCGGCTGTACAAATCTGCACACCTGTGGCTCCCATCAGCATGAACTCAACCGCATTCTGCCAGTTGGAGATCCCGCCGATGCCCGAGATAGGGACATTGATTCGCGGATTTCGGGCACACTCCCCGACCATATGGAGAGCAATCGGCTTAACTGCCGGACCGCAGTATCCTCCATGTGCCCCCTTGCCGCCAACATGAGGAACGGTATCCCATGTATCGATATCTACAGCTGCAAGGCTGTTGATTGTATTGATCATGCTGATTGCATCTGCCCCGCCTTCTACCGCGGCCTCTGCCGTTACGGTAATATCCGTGATATTCGGCGTCAGTTTGACGATTACCGGTGTTTTGGCAACTTCTTTTACCCAATAGGTCTGCTTCATGACAAGCTCTGGCACCTGGCCGGATGCAGCACCCATGCCGCGTTCCGCCATCCCGTGCGGACAGCCGAAGTTCAGTTCCAGTCCATCGACACCTACATCCTCAACGCGCTTGACAATCTCATGCCATTTTTCCTGCTTGGGCTCGACCATTAAAGATGCAATAATCGCATGATTCGGGAACCTCTTTTTCGTCTCATAAATTTCCTTCAAATTGACCTCGAGCGGCCGGTCTGTAATCAACTCGATATTATTGAAGCCAGCGACTCTTTGGCCGTTAAAGCTGACCGCAGCAAATCGCGAAGACACATTCAAAATAGGATCTCCTAGCGTCTTCCAAACCGCACCGCCCCAGCCGGCTTCAAACGCGCGCTGGACCTGGTAGCCTGTGTTGGTTGGAGGAGCAGACGCTAACCAAAACGGATTCGGTGACTTTATTCCTGCTAAATTAATGCTTAAATCTGCCATTGTCATACCTCCCTTAGTTTATTAGGCTGTTTCTGGAACCTGTCTGGAAAGCAGCTGGTGAATCGCATAGGCCGCATCCTTGCCTTGCTGTGCCGCGGATACAACCATCGCTTCTCCCTGTCCCTTGCCAAAAATAACATCGCCACAGGCGAACACTTTTTGATTCGAAGTCTGATACGTATCCTGGTCGATTTTTACTACACCGCCGTTATGCTCCAGCCCGAATTGATTCAGCAGGTCAATATATCTCGACTGGCCAATCGCTTTAATGACCGCGTCGACTTCTAAAATAAACTCAGAACCTTCCAATGCAACAGGGCGCCGTCTTCCATCTTCCCCAGGCTCCCCTAACACCATCTTCACACATTTGATGCCGTTCACCTTTCCATCTTTATCTCCGAGAATTTCCACTGGAGCTGTTAGCCAACGGAACTCAACACCGTCCTGCTTGGCAAATTCATATTCAAAATCGTAGGCTGTCATCTCGTCGACAGTACGGCGATAGAGGATTTTGACGTTTTCTGCACCAAGGCGGACCGAGCAGGTTGCTCCATCAATCGCAGTATTTCCTGCACCGATGACAACGACCTTTTTACCTAAAAATTGATTATCAATCTGTTTCGTCTTTGTCGCTTTTACGAACTCAATCGCATCATAGACGCCATCCAACTCTTCTCCCTTGACTCCAAGTTCAGGCACCTTCGACATACCCACTGCCAAAATGACGATGTCGTGCTGTTCCATGATCTCCTCAACAGATACATCGACACCGACTCTCGTATTCGTGCGGATTTTTACATCGAGGCTTTCGACTTGCTTCACTTCCCAGAAGGAAATATTCTGCGGCAAACGGAATGATACGATTCCATAGGTGTTTAATCCACCTGCTTTTTCCTCTGCTTCAAAAATCGTCACGTCGTATCCCAGCAATGCAAGCTCTCTTGCTGCTGACAAGCCAGCAGGTCCGCCCCCGACGATTGCAACACTCTTGCCATTCTTTTGTCCTGCCTGGAACAGCACCTGGTCATTCTTGATTGCCCAGTCGGTCGCATAGCGCTGCAGATTGCCAATCATGATGGGCTTTGTGGAATGATTCAGGACACAGGCGCCTTCACACAGCTCCTCAGTCGGACAGACGCGGGAACAGCTAGCCCCGACCGGATTTGCCGTCATGATCGTTTTCGCCGATCCTTTCAGGTTTCCAGAGGCAATTTTTTTAATGAACGTTGGAATATCAATTCCAGTCGGACATGCCTGGATGCAAGGAGCGTCATAGCAATACAGACAGCGATTCGCTTCCTCCAATGCTTCACGGTTTGTCAACGCTGGTTCTACTTCCTGAAAATTCAGCTGCAGATCTTCATATGAAATTTTCGCAGTCAATTAAACAACCTCCTCTATTGAAATCGGACAGAAAGAGGGCTTTACCTCCTGCCTGTGTAAAGCCCTGCCTGCCGTGTTGATTGTTATGGTAAAAGTGCCGTCATTTCGTCATACGTTTCCGGCCTGCGGTCACGATAGAACTGCCATGTATCACGGACTTCCCTGATCAATTTCTTATTCATTTCACCGATGATGACTTCATCCTGGTCACGGCTGCCCATCGCGACAAAGTTGCCGCGCGGATCGACCAGGTACGACTGGCCATAGAACTCGCCCATATTCCATGGACCTTCCGTGCCCACTCGGTTAATCGCTCCCACATAATAGCCATTTGCAACCGCATGGGCAGGCTGCTCCAGCTTCCACAAGTATTCAGACAAGCCGGCAACTGTCGCAGAAGGATTCAAAACTACCTCAGCACCCTTCAAGCCTAGCAATCTTGCACCCTCAGGGAAGTGGCGGTCATAGCAAATATAGACCCCTACTTTGGCGTAGGCTGTGTCGAATACCGGATATCCAAGGTTTCCTGGTTTAAAATAGTATTTTTCCCAGAAACCGCAGCCCTGGTCGCCGACACCGACATGCGGGATATGCTGCTTTCGGTATTTTCCTAGATAAGAGCCATCCGCATCGATCACTGCAGCAGTATTATAGTAGGTGGCGATCCCTTCTCTTTCGTAAATGGGTAAGACAATTACGACACCCAATTCCTTTGCCAGCTCTTGGAATAGCTTAGTCGTCGGCCCGTTTGGAATTTCCTCGGCGGCATCGTACCATTTCGGATTCTGCTCGGAGCAGAAATAAGGACCATAGAAAATCTCCTGCAGGCAGATAATCTGGGCACCTTTATCTTTGGCTTCCCTTACAAGCTTGATATGCTTCTCGATTGCTTTCTCCTTGTGAACCTCAACCGGCTCCCGGCCATCCACATCATTCGAAGCCTGGATCAGCCCAATTTTTACAGTGTCCGACATGATCAGTTCCCCCTTTTATATAAATTATTATTAGTTTTTGTCGTTTTTTGTAAGCGCTTACAATATTCCCGTAGAAACGACATCCATCTTGATGAGTGACCAGGTATGTATCCTTTTTAACTCCCCTTTCAGCTAAATTCTGAATAATTAGAAATCTATGTCTATTTTACAGGCTTCAAACTTCCATTGCACTATACAAAATGTCAAAAAAAGCACAGCATGTACTGTTCAAATTGTAAACTTGGGAGCACGGGGACGTACCTTCTGCTTCCATGGAAGCAGAAGGTACGTCCCCGTGATTCTAGTTGAATCTATGATTCTTAAAAAATAAAAAGAAGCATGAGAAACGTCCCCATGCTTCCGCTTCACTATTTATTTACTTTTGATAAAAGCGTCAGGCTGTAGATTGCTGCGAGCCCTACTAGGATATAAACCACTTTTGCGATCGGGCTGTCCATGCCTCCGAAGAGTCCTCCGACTAAATCCCATTCAAACAAACCAACCAATAGCCAATTCAAACCACCGACAATAAGCAATACTAATGATACCAGATTCAAAGTTTTCATTACTCCACCACCAATTGTATAATTTTTGTATAACCTTTCGAGTTTTATTATACAAAACTTATACAATATAAGCAAACATTTTTTGTTTTTTAATTAAAATGCCTATTTAAAGCGATTTTTATTGTGTAATTTTTGTATAACTTATCTATAATAAAGATTGGAGGTGTTACTTTTGTACAGCATCAAGCAAGTTTCGAAACTTTTGGATATCCCCGCTGTTACGATCAGGGCCTGGGAAAATCGATATCATGTCGTAATCCCTACCAGGACCGAGGGCGGGCACCGTTTATATAGCGAAAAGGACTTAGATACTCTTAAATGGATCAAGACTCAAGTCCACGATAAGAATATGAAAATCAGTGATGCAGTCCGACTCCTGCAGGAAGATGCTCCTTCCCTGTCAGCACCGGCCACTGAAAGTAATAAATATGAAGAGCTAACAGAAAAGTTATACCTTGCTCTAATTAACCTTGATACGCCAAAGGCAAACCAGATCGCTGACCTTGCTTTTTCATTGTATGATTATGAAGAGGTGTTTCACCATATATTAGTCAAGGTTTTGTATAAGGTTGGCGATGAGTGGGAGAATGGCTCCATCAGCGTAGCACAGGAGCATTTCTCTTCCCAGTTCATCATTAACCGCTGCACACAGTTCTTGAGGATTCTCCCAGTGAACCCTGCACTGCCAAAAGTATTGGCATTCTGTCCTGAAGGCGAGCATCATCAGATAGGACTGATGATTTTCAGTTTATTTTTAAAGAAAAAAGGTAACGAAGTCATCTATTTGGGTCCGAATACACCTCTTGAAGGATTGGCTGATTTAATCAAACTAAAAGACATCTCTGTTGTTGCAATTTCAATGACCAACCCCGCCCCGGTGAAAAAAGTGGAAAAATGGATCCAATCAAGCCTCAAAACCAACCCAACCCTTAAATTCATCGTCGGCGGCAGCTGCACCCAAAACTGTTCAAAACTCGAATCCAAATCCGTAAGCTACTCCCTCGGATTCGACTGGGAAGAATGGTATAACAATTTCATGAAAGTTTAAGCAAAGGGACGTACCCTTTGCTTCTTTTTTTACGATGAATTCAATCGAGAGCGCCAATAAAAAACCAACAAAAAAGGAAGCATGAGAAACGTCCCCATGCTTCCATCCTTTACACTAGTACTTCTTTTTCTGAAACATAATCAATCTCGAACCCGAGATCTTCTAGCATTTGATGATCAGCTGTACTTTCCTGTCCTGCAGTGGTCAAATAATCTCCTACAAAGATGGAGTTGGCAGGGTACAGGCCAAGCGGCTGGAGACTCCGCAGATTCACTTCACGTCCTCCGGAAATCCTTATTTCCTTCGAAGGATTGATGAAGCGCATCAGGCAGAGTACCTTTAAGCAGTAGCGAGGATTAAGTTCATCTGTACCCGCCAGCGGTGTACCGTCGATTGCATGCAGGAAGTTTACTGGGATTGAATCAGCTTCTAAGGCTTTCAGGCTTCTGGCCATTTTGACTACATCTTCCGTGCTCTCCTTCATGCCGATGATGACACCGGAGCATGGTGAAATCCCTGCTTCTTTGATCAATTCGACAGTTTGGACTCGATCCTGATATGTATGGGATGTCGTTATGGATTCATGATGACCTTCCGATGTGTTGATATTATGATTATACCGATCCACGCCAGCTTCCTTCAGCTTTGTTGCCTGATCTGGCTTTAACAGCCCAAGGCAGGCACAAACCTTCATATTATAGGAATCCTTGATTTCTTTTACTGCTGAAACAACTTCATCCACTTCTTTATTGCTTGGCCCTCTCCCGCTTGCGACAATACAATATGTCCCTGCATTGAGCTGATCGGCTTGTGCGGCTCCTTCAAGGATTGATTCTTTACTCATCATTCTGTACTTCTCAATCGGAGCGGTTGAAATGCTCGATTGGGCACAATAGCCGCAATTTTCAGGGCATAAGCCAGATTTGGTGTTGATAATCATATTTAATTTCACTTTGTTTCCATAGTAATGATGCCTTATTTTATAGGCACCATTCAATAATTCGAGCAGTTCTTCATCCGGACAATGTAGTATGCTCATTGCCTCCGCGTCTGTCAATTCATATCCTTCCAAAACATCCAGGGCCAATTTACGGAAATCCATGGTACCCCTCCTCATCGTTTATGCTGCACGGTTTACTTTTTTGAACTGGCTGCGGGAAAGCACCTTATGCTGCAGGCGATGTGCCATCATTCCGGCAAATACGGCCAGGATGATATCCTTTGGCAATGGCACGGCCATCCATAGCCAGGCAATCTTATAGGTAAAACCCTCTGGTGCAGTAAACCACAGCTTGTAAGCCATATACATCCAATTAGTGCCAAACACATAGTTGATGATCATGCCAACTAATGCTGCAAAAATATAGAATGGCAGAGTTTTCTTCTTTTCGATAATCAGGCCGGCAAAATAGGCTGTGAAAATGAAAGAGACAATGAACCCAAAAGTCGGGCTTAACAATGTGGCAAATCCGCCGCTAAACTTGGCGAAAACCGGCGCGCCTGCAAGGCCCACAAACGCATACACTCCCATCGATAAGGCACCAAGCCTGCTGCCTAAAATCGTTCCAGCCAGAATGGCAAAAAAGGTTTGCAGAGTAATCGGGACTCCGCCGATTACCATGAACGGAACAAAGGAAGTAATGTTTGCCCCTACTGCCATCAAGGCAACGAACATTCCTGCCAGAGTCAAATCTAGCGTACTTAAACGTTTTTTCATCTGAATCCTCCTGCTTTTAAAATTTTGTATAGATTCAGAATAATAGTTTCTTATATTTTATGTCAACCAAAATATATTTCAGTTTACATTAAACCAAATTAAAGCTAAATATAAAAAGAACCAGTCACCAAGCTCACATTTGTGAACTGGTGACTGGTTCTTATAGTTTTATTTCTTAGGAATCTCGCATCCATCTTCATCGCACATATCGCCATCGTCGTTGTTTAACATCGTTATGCCGTCCTCGGCTATTACTTTTGTCAACGCTTGAACGAATGCCTCAGTAGGCTGCGCGCCTGTAAGTGCGTATTTTTTATTGATCAAGAAAAATGGTACGCCGGTGATCCGGTACTGCTGTGCAGTCTGCTCATCGAAACGGACCTCTTCTGTCATTTCATCGCTTGCCAGCATTTTTGCAACTCCATCACGGTCCAGGCCAACCTCAACACCTAATTCTGTCAAGGTTTCATGATCACCGATATGTTTTGATTCTGTAAAATAAGCACGTAAAATTCGTTCTGTCATTTCATGCATCTTGCCATGCTTTTTCGCATACATCATCAATCGGTGGGCATCGAAGGTATTTGTCAGTATAAGAGTATCCATCTGATAATCCAGCCCCGACTCCTTCGCCATCTGCACCATATTTTGCGTGCTGGCCTTTGCCTGTTCGATGCTCATGCCATATTTCTTTGATAATGCCTCGTACATATTTTCTTTAATATCCTTACCCGATGTTGGATCCAGTTCAAAGCACCGATATGTGACTTCTACTGGATAGTCAATCTGCTTAATAGCGTCCTCCAGACGCCTTTTGCCAATATAGCAGAATGGTCAAGCAAAGTCCGTCCACATTTCAATCTGCAACATTTAATTCCCTCCCAAACGAAATTTCTACTATAGTATAGGTGTTAATCAGTTAATTTACACGTAATCTGTTTCGGGTATGGAAATTAACTATTGTATTCCCCAAACTCTTTTAACCTCCACTAACTCCTCGCCTTCAAAGCTCATCTTGTATACATCAGGTTTAGATAACTTATGTAAAAATTCCAGATTGTACTGAATGTCAAAATACGCCATCATTAAAGTCATTACTGCTCCATGTGTGCCAAGCGCTATTTTCTGGCCTTCATATTTCATTAACAGTCCCTTTAATACTTTTATCGCCCTGTTTTGGCACTCCAGATTCGATTCACCGCCTGGCCATGCATATTTATAATCACTAAATGACTGCTCCAGCAAAGGATTTAATTCTTCATCTGAGATCCGCATGTCTCCTGCAGCGAACTTTCTTTCTTTTAGGCCATCATAAAGCAAAACTTCTTTTCCACTGGTATCAGCCAGCTCTTGTATTGTGAGAATGGCTCTGGCGTAAGGACTTGACACGAATACGTCAATGTCCTCCTCTTTTAAAAGTTTCGTGATTCGTTTCGCATCCTCTCTCCCTTTCTCTGTTAAACCTCTATCTCTATCAATCTCACCTGTTTTCGGTGAATCCCCGTGCCTGACCATGTATATAAAAGTCCTCATATGCGTCTCCCGCTTTCGTTATTAAATACCCATGATTAAATTTCGCCAATTGCCTGAGAGAACCCTTTTTAAGAACCAGCATAAAAAAAGAAGCCCTGCAAAGCAGGACTCCAGTAAAATGTATACTAATGCACGCGAATTTCTTCATAAATATTTTCATCGTGATGCACTCTTGTATGTTTTGATTCAAGCCGTTCAAATTCATCCATTTCCATACCATGATAAGTTGCACCCAGCCACCAGCTTTTGAATTCAAAAATTAAATCGGATAACATCATGATTCCTCCCAATAGGGTTAATGGATTGTTTACGCTTACATTATATCATGTGAATGTTTTCACGTGAATAGTTTCACATAATGGCAGAATTGCAAAATTATACTGAAAATAGAGGTTGTTTGAAGACGAATTGCTTAAAAAGCCTTTGATCCTTTTGGCAATATCATTCATCTTTGATTTTATAATAAATTTTATTACGAATTAATGATTCCATAGTAACAGCAAAAATTGAACAAAAAAAGGCTGCGAATGCAGCCGGAATTTTTCTAACTCATATTTAGATTGAGTGCGAATATCTAAAATGTTTATAGAATGATCTCAGCTTTGCTAGTTCAATCTACCCTAACACCTTACATACTTCCGCTTAAAACCAATTCTCCCTTTATCTACGTCCTTTTGGATATTTACTGATGCATGCAGGATGCTGCTTTTTTTATTGTCTTTTACCATTTCGACTTCCCCTACAGACTTGGCGGTTTCCACCGCTTTTTCATGCAATGGTTTAAAGGAAACAGCGACCGTGTAGATAAAATTATTCATTGCGGATTTCGTTCGGTTAGGTGCTTCATGGATACTATTTTCCACCTGATCAAGCATCCTGGCAATTTTACTTTTGTCAAATTCGCTATCCGGCCGGTTCCCAAGAAGCCAGCAGTAACAGCTCCATCCGGCAGACATTCTCAGTTCCTCTCCGCTTGCAATCCATTTATCCGCTACCTTTTCCGCAATATCGGTTTCTGATAGCGTAACAGCCACCACATAATCGGACAGCATAAAAAAATACGCCCCATCCATCCACCGGTCAAAATCATCCTCATTCATCGCCATAGGGTCAGCAATGATCCCTGCAAAATACATCGCATCATAATTCCCTGTTGCATATAGCTGCTCGGCCAAAGGCTGGTTGATCTTGATTTTCTTGGCGAGCGGCTTCATCGCTCCTGTTGCCACGCCAAAAAGCGGTTCTTTGGCTCCGTTACTTATGTATGTTTTTTTCGTTCGTTCCTTGCCAAGTGATTCAAGCTCCTGCATAACTGTTTCAAAATCCATGGCACTACCCTTCCTTTCTTCATCCTATTCATTTTATCTTCAATTAGCGTTCTTTTAAAAGGCAATAATCCAAGGTGCTCTATTAAAAACTATTATACCCAACATCCAGGGATGAAAATAGAGCGGTTACCCTCCTCCTGACCAACCATATTTTCTATGCACATAACGTACCAGCACATTATTTGGCAGGAACTTTTAAAGAGAATAATTGTTTCTTTTCTCGCAAATCGGGAATTTTATAGTAAGAGATTTGCAGAGGAAGTGACCAGAAAATGAATTCCCTATCTCAGATAGATGTAAAGAATAAAGTGAGAGAAGTAAAACCATGGGTGCGCCGTTTTGCCCGATTAGGTTATTGGGCCAAAGGGATTGTATACGGAATGATCGGGGTACTCGCCGCATTAGCTGCCTTCGGACCAAGCGGCAAAATGACTGGTACATCCGGAGCACTCCAATCAATCGCCGAAATCCCCTTTGGTGAAGTGGCTTTATGGATCATAGGGATTGGTTTGATTGGCTATATTCTATGGGATTTTATAAAAGCGATTAAGGATCCTGAAAACGAAGGCTCTGATGCCAAAGGGCTCATAAAAAGAACTGGTTTTTTCATAAGTGGTCTAATTTACTCGAATTTAGCCTTTGGGGCAATCAAATTGGCAAGCCACACCGGATCCGCCGGCGGAGAAAACTCAGAAAAAACGATATCAGCAAAGCTAATGGAACAGCCATTCGGCACATGGATTATAGGATTAATAGGTGCAATTATTATTGGATATGGCATTTACGAGCTTTATAGCGGCATAAAAGAGAAATTCATGGCTAAATTCAAAACCTATGAGATGAATGACAAGGAACACAAAATCGCACGATTGTCAGGTAAAATCGGCCTTATTTCACGAGGCATCGTCCTAAGTATGGTCGGATTCTTTTTCATTCGCACCGCATACACTCAGAACCCAAATGAATCAAAAGGACTTGGCGGCGCATTAACAGAATTAGCAAGCCAGCCATACGGCCAAGTACTATTAGCAATCGTCGCCATCGGACTCATCCTATACGGCCTCTACCAAATCATCCGAGGCCGCTACCAACAAATAAACTTCGGCTGAAGCAGGGGGACGTACCCTTTGCTTCTTTTTATTGCCATATAAATTCAGGAACCAGAACAAGATAAAAAGGAAGCACGAGATCCGTCCCCGTGCTTCAAATTGGAGCATGAGAAGCGTGCTGTGCTTTACTTCTCATGAAAGATTTGTATTGGATGAAACTTTTCTTTCTGAATGGACTCAAATATTTGCCTCAAAACAGATGGGTCTCGCAATTCTTCGTTTTCAAATTTGCTGATTTCATTTATGGTGTACCACTTGCTATCGATGATTTCTTGTTCTTCCAGCTGTAACGCCCCTCCTGTGATTTCACCGATAAAATGAAATAAAATCACCTGATCGTTTGAACTGCTTATGAAATTGTATACTCCTGTTGTATAAGTCAGCCTAACTTCAAAACCTGTCTCTTCTTTCGCTTCCCTGCACGCTGCCACGAGTATATCTTCACCAGGCTCAATTCTCCCTGAAGGGAAATTCCACTTATTCATGGCGGTTGGTTTACACTCTTTAATCATCAAAATCTCATTATCCTTGATTATTGAGACACTTACTACTAACACAATTGCATTTTGGTTCATATGTTTCTCCGTTTCTTTGTAGCAAGAATGGCAGCTGCCGCAGGAGTCAAATAAATCTCTGTTGCGCAAAGGTCCTCGTGGTTTAGCCAGTATTCCCTAACCTTGTCCGGCTTCCCTTTCCATTCTTCCGGAAAATGTTCTTCAGGTGTAAAATCATCCATAAACAGTATTCCACCGTGATCCATAGCTTGAAATAATAGCTCCGCTTCAGAAGTTTTTGCAGCAGACGCATCAGCAAAGACAAATTGAAATGGGCCTTGTGACAGGACCTCTTTCCAATCATCACAAATAAATGTCGCTTGAGGATGAATAATCAAGCTTGTTACTGAATCTATTTTTTCCTTTGAATGGTCTACCGACACCAGCTCAATTGAAGGAGCAATAGCAGAAAGAATCCAGGAGCTGCCGACACCATAGCCTGTGCCGATTTCAAGTATTTTCCCTTTCGTTACTTGCCCAGCTAGAACAGCTAACAATCTCCCAGCCTCATCAGAGCAATAGTGACTGAATCCATGAGCTGACGATAATTTCTTTGCTGCTTTCACCATATCCGGTATCAATGTATTTGAGCGATAATCCGTAGCCATGTTAAGTTCCCTCTTTTTTCATTTCTTCTTTTCTATCATCTTCAACTTATGCAGGATTTGAAATAAAATCGTCGTTGTAAAACTAAATTGAAGTATGAACAACAGCAAATAAGTAAATTCGATATTCTCGGCACCAATCACAGCACCTAAGCCATAAACCAGAACAAAACTTCCAATAAAAGTAATGATGAATACAAACAACCAATTATCCATTTATTAAACTCCAATCAGCAAAGATTATATAAATTTAGCTTAAACATATACACTTCAATTTTCTCTGCAACTTTTTTCATTTCACCTTCTTTGCATTAAGGTGCTTTTCATTTACGCTTTTCAAAATAATTTTCAGTTCCCTCCTGGATTCAGGATGAAGGATTACCTTTTCAGTAAAATCCAATGTCGAAGGCTTTACCTTTCTTCCCCACCTTCTTGAAAAAGAGCGCCAGTCACAAACCATTTCCATCAAGTATTTTCGCGGCATAGGCAAGGCCAGCTGTTTTTTCGGGTCAACTACCCAATGCTCCCAATGATGTTTGTTTTTATGCTGATTGTTTAGCCAGGCATATTTCCATTGCAATTCTGCCTTATGACTTAATTCTTCATTTAAGAAGAACTTCCTCGTATAAGGAAAAAATTCCTTAGGTGAAAGCTTTGATAAATCATGGGTAATCCACTGTATGTACAACCCCATTTTCCAGCACTCGATAAGAACATTCATTTTATGTTCAAGGATATACAGGAAGTTTCTCCAGCAGGCTAAAAACACGAAGACACCCCCCCTCATGTGTGCTTAAATCCTTCATATTCCTTATTTTAATTGCTGATCCAAAATTAACATTGTTATCCTCTTCATTTAAAAAATTTTGTGATCCCGTTCCTGGAAAACTTACATCTGCTCTGCCCCCTGCTTCATTACAGCCTTTACTATTAAAAATTGAGGACTCCTCCTAAGCTTCTCATAACCCTCTGGTGATTGAAGCCTAAAGTTTTCTGTTGGTTCGGGTTCGATTACTTTTTCTATGGAAAAGTACTTTAAGGTAGGATTCAAGATATCCTGAAGCGGCCTTCTGTAAAATGGCACCTCAAAAACCTCCCCATCTTTGGTCCATTGGTCTATGATCAGTTCGGTGTCGTAGTAATGTGGTTCTTTCAATAATTTTATATCCGAAATGGGATGATGCACCGAGAATAGGAAAGTGCCATCAGGCTTTAAAATCCTTTGAAATTCACTGAAGGTTTTATCCCAGCTACTAAGGTAATGAAGAGTAAGAGAACTTAAAATTAAATCAAACGATTGATCCTCAAACGGCAATACATTTTCTAAGTCAATGCAGAAGATATCAGCTCTATTCCCTGCTCTTCTTTTTGCTGAGCTGACCATCTCAGGGCTAGCATCAACTGCTACAACCTCTGCACCTTTATCAATAAGGTGCTCCGTATACCATCCAGCCGCACAGCCAGCATCAAGAGCCTTCCTGCCTTGGATGTCAGGCGGCAAATTATTGATCATGGAAGGCCGCTCATATTCGCTATTGTATAAACTAGTTTTATCAACTGTTTTTTCATAAACTGGTGCGAGTTGATCAAATGCTTTTCTGACTTGTTCTTTCATTATCCACCTCATCACAAATCCTGATCGGGCCCTCACCTCAAACATTCCAGGTATTTGCATCGCCCGGCTTTGACTGCTTTCAAAATGCTTTGCTTCCACTATCTCAACTTCCACATAAAAACATTTCTCCCTATATTTCGCCAATTACCGGACGATAACCTTTTATTTCGGACATGTAAAAGGAAAAATCAATCTGCCTTTTGTATACCTTTAAAAGTAGATTCAAAGTCCATTAAAAAAAGCCAAACAACACCCGAAAGTGTACATTTGGCTTTTGAACCATTTTCAGTTAATTTTTACTTCACTGGTGACAATTCACTTTCAACAACCCATTTATGATTCTCCACTTTCTCTCCTGCTGTAGTAGTAAAGTCCAGCATATAGACGGTAGTAGCTACTGCAGATTCGATAACAGCCTTTGCACCTTTCATCCCCTTCATATGGTCCGCGTCAAGGATAACTTCAGTTCCTGGTGCAAGAGGTGCTTCTCCTGCGTTTTGTATTTCTTCATGGATCACCCATTTATGATCTTTCACCGGCTCTCCGCCAGTTGTAGGATAATAAGTTACAGAATAGGCAGTCGTGTCAAAAGCACCTGCGATGGTGGCAACTGCTCCCTCCATGCCTGGCATATGATCTGCTAAAATCACAGCCTTGCTGCCAATTTTATAGGTTGGACTCTCTGCTGCTTGAAGTCCTTCAGGAACTTCACCTGAACTCGACATCGTCTCGGCGAGCTGTGCGTCAATTGTTTCTTTTACCTCAAGCACTGTAGACCTAACTTCCTGAATCAATCCTTTTATTCCTTCAGCAGAAGCATCTGCTCCGCCATGCTTCGTTATGGCAGCCAAATGTTTCTCCGTACCATTCAGACGATTTTGCAGCGTACTAATGTCTTCTAAATATTCTTTATACCTTTTTACCTTTTCGTCAGTTAGCGGAGCTTCTCCTAGGGAAGCTTTAATATTTTCGATTTCCGTTTTGACTGCATTCACTTTCTTTTCTACTATGGCCAATTTCTTTTCTGCTTTAATTTCAGCTTTTCCTTCAGCATTTACTTGTAATTTAACTCCGGGACTGTGGGCATCAGCTGAAACACCACCAGCTGAAAACACAAGACTGAGGGATGCTAAACCTAACCCTGAAATCCTTAACAATTTATTCTTGGGCATACAGTTTCCTCCTTTAATAAAGTTTACACGGCAACTTTACCTCTTAAAAATGGATTAAAACACATGCTGTTTTTTTACTTATATTTACCAACAGTGGTTTTACCTATAGTGTAAGTATTCTCCTTTCAACTATTCATGTGATAGTTATTTCTTTTTCACTGTAAAAAAAAGAACATAAATCCATTTCGGATCTACGCTCACATTACACGTGAAGCATTCATAATAATACCTGCAAAGCCACCACTACTTTTTTCTATCAAAATGGCAAGATACCGCATTCAAGGAATCAACGAAGTAACCAAATGGTAGTGCTCAACTATAAACAATATTCCAATGAAACAAGATTACTTTGGTTCTGAACGCAGCCATTTTCCAGCATAATTTTTTTCATGGCTATATTATTGATGCTTGTCGAACCAAGGTACGATTTTGCATTGAATTCACTTTGTAACCTATGCAGGCCTATTAAGTGAAGGCTCTGACCAAGCCCTTTCCGCAAAAAATCCGGGTGCATTCCAATCCAAAAAATACGCCCTTCTTGATCTGTTTCTGGTTCGATGTGAGGAAAAACTATCCCGGCAGGCTGATTTTTAACTATTAATACTGTATACATTTTATCTGCTTGGGAAGGTAATTCCGTTTTCATATTGGTTAAAAACCTCTTCGCCTCAGTAAAACTACTGTTCATTACCTCAGATAAAAAAGAAATGGAGTCCGATTTCTCCAGCGCCCAAATTTCAAAATCAGGCAATGAATCGTTTACTGGTTGTGTGAAGACCTTAGTAAAGATCACTCTTTCATCAATAGTTTTCATTTTTTCTTTTGTGTAAGTTAATTGGTTCAGTAGAGTTTTAGGACACTGAAAGATTATTTTTTTTTGTTTACTCAGTTTTAAATTATTTATAAGATGGTTCATTGCTATATCAATTTCAGATGTGTTGGTTACCTTGTCTTCTAATATTTCCAAGATGATTTCATGATCATTTTTTATGTGATGGATACCTGCTAATTTCAAATTCTTCAATAGTTCAGCCATACATATATCCTTTATTCCTCTATTAGATTTACAGAAACAGCTTTAATAGCGTATCCCCAAACATCAGGTCCAGCCTGTTTTTTATATGTAATTATGACTTTATCTCCTTTTTTTACCTTCCTGTAATCCGTGCCACTAATCGAAAAATAGTTCCCTTTTGTCCCATGATCCTTTGCTGGTTTTTGCGCAAGTTGATCTAGTGCAGAATCCGGATATTCTACAATATCTTTATGGGGATATTCTTTCAAAATGAGGGCAATGTAACGACCCTCTTTTTTTTCGGTAAAAGCAACATATCCTTCATATTTTTCATAGAACATTCCAATCACAGGAGTGATTACGAAAAAAAGGATAATACCAAGGGCTAAAACAAGAATGGCTATCGTTAAAATATTGCTCCAGTTTTGCCTCAACATTTCCCCTCCAAAATATAATATATCTCACTTTTCAGTGAACGATCGATATTCATACCTACCAATGAAGTTGCTGCTTTTTTCTAAATTCGAGCAAAAATTAACAATATCCTTCTTTAACCCCTGTTTGTTGCAATGAATGTATGAAAATCCATCATTAAAGAATATTCAGCTTAACTATGTACCAAAATATCTATGTTCAAAAGGAGGTGGATCCATGCCGAACCAAAACGATAACAAATTTAGAAAAATCCAATCAGAAAGCTTCAAACAAGGAAAATCGCAAGAAGAATACGCAGCCGAACTCGAAATGAACAAAATCAAAGCACAAAAAAGAAAATAGAAAGTAAGGGGCGTGAAGCAAGGGGACGTACCCAGTGCTTCCATGTAATTAAGATCATTTACAGATGCGAGAAACAAACCCAAAAAGGAAGCAGGAGAAACGTCCCCCTGCTTCCAAAAAGGCTGGCCAGCGGTTAGTAACACTCACTTGCTGTCAGCCTTTAATAATTTTCTACATAATTTCCACAAACCATATCTTTCCACCAAAAGAAAAGACAATACCGCAGAAATACACATCTCCTACAGATTTCTTTTATGTATATCTCTCGATGCCTTCAAGCAGCTTCTCCATTAGCTAAAAGAAAAAGTAACTATGAAACAAACCTATCGCCTGATACATAAGTTTCCATAATAATCATTTTCTAAGTTTTTTAAAAATGGAGTTTTGGAACTATGAATCTTTACCACCCATAACTCCCTATATACTTTACTCCTGCATTAATGTTAAACTTTTTAAGACTGGTACCAAATTCAGGAAATCAGGATTGCATTTTTATGATTATAGAAGGAGGTATCGTATGGTATCCGCGGACCCAAAAAGCTTAACGAATATAGATGTAGGTCATATCTTTTATCGATTCCAAAAGGCAGAATCTTATATAGATAATTTACTGTCATTTATTAAAGCTGGATTAGAGCGCAACCAGCACATTCTTATCATTGACAGTATGAGAAACCTTCCTATGATCATCGAAAAGATTCAATATATATTTACAGCTGAACAGCATGCTTCCATCAGCTTAGTGAACAATTATGATTATTACCTTTCAAATGGAGACTTCAACACCCATAACATTCAATCTCATTTCCAAAAAGATCTTTCCCACTCTAAAAATCAAAATTTATCAATTCGCACATGGGCCCACGTCGAATGGGTTTCGACTGAACCCGATACCCAGTTGCTTAAGAATTTCGAATCGCAATCAGATGTTTTGGTATTATCGAAAAACATCCTTTCAGTTTGCGCATATTCCGTAGATAATTTAACCTCAACCTTAAATGAAGCACTAGAAAAACACCATAAATATATAATGACAGATTCTGATATCTCATTATCAACTATTTATGAAAAATAGTTTGTGTAGCATGGGGACGTACCATGTGCTTCTTTTAATATGCTAAATGGATCTAATTATCCAAATATAAAGTCTCTTTTCTAATAGTTTGTTGCTTTTCTACAAACTTTTGCAAGAAAAATCCCATTTTCTAAAGGTAACTATATGTTTTTAAAAAAAGCATTGTAATAAAAGGCTGTTGATTTTCGCTCCAGGCGCTTCGCTTTCCTCGGGGCGTGCGGTGAGCCTCCTCGTCGCTGCGCTCCTGCGGGGTCTCACCTGTCCCGCTGCATCCCGAAGGAGTCTGCGCGCCTTCCACTGCAATCAACAGAATCTAAATTCAACATTGATGAATGCAACAATCTTTGCGAAAAAAGCCATTGAAAAAGGAAGCAGGAGAAACGTCCCCCTGCTTCCACTATTTTAGATTGACGATGAATTCGTCAAAGAGAATTGGTTTGAGATATTCGTATGTCACGAGCTTTAAACCTTGCTTCTTCCCTGTCTCAAATTCTTGCCTGAATGTATTTCCGTGAATTCTTTCTGCCATTGGCTTTTCCCTCGATAACAGGTTATTGCCATTGCTGTCCTGGATGTAAATCGGGTTTCTGGAAGCATGATTGTCAATAATCGTATCGCTTTGGACCTCGAATTCAACAATCGTTTTGTCTCCCTTCTGCTCGATTACTTTAATCAAAATCTTGCCGAATTCGCCCTGATCCAAGATGAATGGCAAACTCACATTATCCAAATCTGCCGAAACAACTTTGTATCCTCGTTCATTACTTGGAAAAATATGAGGGATGACCCTGACAGTATTTGTCCCTTCCATTAATGGAGAGTAAAGAAAATCAATATCGGCAACTTCCTTACCACCGACCGTTTCCCCTGAACCATGGCCGCTAACTGTATCGAGGACATTTCCTTTTTCATCGATTACGTAGAAGAACAATTGATACGGGTCAATGCCACCCGCCTTCGTATCAGATATAACTTTTACCGATAGATCAGTTCCAGCAGGCCCGATTTTCAGGGAACTGATTTTCATTTCTGTACCAGGTACTTTCATCGTTTCCTTCGGCCTTACGACAGTCACTTTACTTGATTGCTTCACTGGAAAAGCGAATTCCCATTTACCAGGAATCAACCCGACTGCATCAATCCTCATTTTTAAGTCAAAGTTTTCAGGCAGCTCTTCTGTCGGATTAAGATCCATGTAGCCAACATACTTTTGGGGAGTGGCATATTTCCCCGTGTACCCAGAGGCGAAGTTGATTTCTTTTCCATTTACCCTGATCGTCGGACGCTCAGGGCTTCCAAGCGGCATCAAGGATTCCTGGGTATATCCGATTGTCAGCCTTGTTCCATCATAAAAAACTTCATTTATTGTAAAAGTGATTCCGCTATCTTTTACCGATTGCCCTACAAACTGTGTCAGCCCCTTCTGGCCGGCAATCCTTAACCCTTCATCACCAACATCATTAAAAAACGTCCCGACAACCGGAATAGTCGATGCGACCTTTGCCATCGCAGGTGACACCATCGCTGAGCCAATAAAAAGGCCAAAGCTGGCGGCAGCCGCTCCAAGCGTGTAAAGAACCTTTCTCCTGATTGTCTTTTTCTTAGGCGTGCCATGAACCGTCCTTGCGATAATAGCATCAAGCTTATCTACCGGCACCTCAATTTTATCCAGCGCATTTTTCAAATCCGGGAATTGGTTATTCATTGACACAATCCTCCTTCAACTTGTTTCTCAATAAATTAACCCCTCGATGAATATTTGTTTTAACAGTGCCTTCTGGACAATTTAGGATGGAAGCAATCTCTTTTACCGAGCAGTCCTTGTAAAATCGTAAAATGAGGACTTCCTTGTATTTCTCATCCAGCTCCATAACAGCCTGAAGCAAATCAGAATCCTGTTCAGCAGGAAAATAAGGTGCAGCCTTGCTTTCCAAAATCTCCTTATCCATCGGGATGACCCGCTTCTTCTTTTTCAGCACATCAATAGCAGTATTAATAAGGATCCTCGTCAGCCAGGTGGAAAAATACTGTTCCTCCCTCAACCCCTGAATCGAGACAAGTGCCTTGTAAACTGTCTCCTGGAAAACCTCCAGCGCATCAGCCTCATTCTTCATATACACATAAGCAATCTTATAAAGCCGCACCTTTTCTACGTTCAACAACTCTTCAAAAGCCTTCTTGTTACCCTTAATCGCACGGCGAACCATTTTCTGATCAATCAAACAGTGCCCCTCCCCTCTTCCCATGTTAGATAAACCATCTATGTAAAACGTTTCATTATGTATAAAAAATTTTAAGAAGCACGGGGACGTACCCAGTGCTTCACTCTATCCCTCAGCGATTCCAATATACGCCCGACGATTCATATGCTTAATTTTCCCCGTTATATTAAATAACGGAGGCCCTTCCAATAACTTCATCTACCCCAATAATGCCACAATTTCACGCCCACAACCAGGTGTACTCACCATTCATTTTATAAGAGATTTCACTATTCATTTTTAAGTATTGCAATACGCTGCAAGCACGGTGTTCACTTTCGCTTCCGCCTAGTACTGAAACGTTTCTATCGTTAACTTATATTCAGGCGATAACATCACTCTCAACGAAGTATTCTTTCAGGAAAATGGAAGCACTAGATCCGTCCCCTTGTGCATTTGACTCTCTTAAAGCGGGACTGTCAAATTCCTCCATATACTTGATGCGGCGTTAATGTTAAGCTTAAGGAGGATAAAAACCAAAATCAGGGAGAATAGATAGAATATGGAGGTGTAACAATGGCACCTGTAACTCAAAAGGAATTAAAAAATGTAACCGAAGGACATATCTTCTATCGATTCCAGGAAGTTGAACCATATTTAGATCATTTAAGTTCATTTATTCAAGCGGGAATAGATAACAACGAACAAATCTTCATAATTGACAGCATGAGAAATCTCCCTGCTATTATCACAAAAATTAAAAGTCTTTTTACTATAGAACAGCAAGCCGCTATTCATTTAGCCAACAATTATGATTACTATCTTTCAAATGGAGACTATCACACACATACCATTCTTAAACATTTCCAAAAGGATCTGTCCCTGCTTAAAAAGGACAACTCATCGATCCGTACGTGGTCTCAGGTAGAATGGGTTTCGACTGAAAATAATGCTAAGTTATTAAAAGATTTTAAATTCCAGTCGGATGACTTTGTTATTAATGAACAAATGATTTCGGTTTGTGCATATTCATCTGCTCATTTATCTGACAGCTTGAATGAAGCACTGAAAAAAACGAACAAATATTTTATGACTGATGAGGATTTATCATTATCTACATCGTATGTATTTTAGGGATTTCAATCGAAATTCCTTTTTTTGTTATAAGTTCCCTCCCATGAAGATGACTGAATCGCGCCAGGTTATCTTTCGTTTCACCACTAAAAAAGCACCCCTAAAGGTGCTCATTCAGCATACTTATTTATCTTTTCTTTCAAATGCTTTCACTAACTCTTCTCCCATTAGTTCAGAGGAGAACGGGTCTCTACTGGTTACTATTTGTTCATCTGCCCATACGGCATGGCCAGTTTTTTCGAGGTCCCCCGTTTCATAGTCGCTGATTTTGCGCAGCTCCTGTTCGAGGCTAAACGGCAGGATATCGAGTAACCCTGCTGGCTCCATCACATCGGGATAGCCGGTAACCTTCTTGCCTGCAACAAAGCTCTCGCCATTCGGTCTCTTCGCAAAAACCAATGGAGCTGGTCCATGACATTCAGCAGCGACAATCCCTCCCTGGTCATAAATACGATTCATAATTTCGTGCAAGTTCTCGTCCTTTGCCAAGTAGTACATCGCTCCGTGCCCACCGACGATTAGCACTGTATCATAATCAGCCGGATCCACATCTGAAAGCTTCTTTGTGTGATCAGCTTTACCAGATTCATATAGCTTCTTATAAGTACCATCCGGATCATAATCCTCACTAATACTCATCTGGTCAATCACTGGCTTGCCCCCTTGCGGCGAGGCTAATTCTACCTGGTGTCCCGCCTTCTCAAGAAGCAGCATGGGAGCAAACAGTTCCTCTCCCCACCAGCCTGTTTCGTAATTATTCTTCTCATCTTTATGTCCACTTGATAATACAGCTAAAACTTTTGCCATTGAATATTCCTCCTTCTTATCAGCACTGTGGTTATTTTCCCTTTCTGATACCAGATTACACATAAGTTTTATTTTCAATCATTTCCTTTTCTCAGCATTAGCCTCTTTTTTCCTTAAAATAAACAAACAGACAAGCAAATGCATACGATACTAGTGAGAAAAAATTCATTTTGATAGGCGGTGAATTTTATGGGATTGAATTTTTCTAACTGCAGCGTGTTTGATATTTTCCTTGGCTTCTTGGTAGGCCTTGCCTTTTTCCTGCTTGCCATTCTTGGAGCAGTTGCAGGGTTTTTAGGAGGTATTGGATTAGGTGCAATTGCAGGAACTGTAGCTAATATTCTTGCTGTCATTGGCTTCCTTGTACTTCTTTTCTTGGGATACTGTATTCTAAGAAGAGTATGGGGCTGCTGTTTTGGGCGGGATTGTTAACAGTTAGTTCCTTTGGTGAAAAATAAGCTAATGCAGCCCGATGAGAATATCCCTATTCAAACTTCACTGGATAGGGATATTTTTTGTTCTGGCTTTTATAAAAGGTGGGTACTGATTCATCCTCCAATCTGTTACGATAAGGGAGAATTTTATAATATAAAAAAGTACCAAATAAAAGGTTGTGATATCCATTGAATAGGCATCTGGGTAATAATGTGGCAGTTAGCTGGAGCGGCGGCAAGGATTGTGGCCTCGCTTTGTATCGCGTTTTAAAGGAAATGAAGAATGTTGTATGCTTGATTTCCATGGTATCGGAAAAAGATCAACGGAATCACGCGCATGGAATCAGATTGGAGATTTTAAAGGCCCAGGCGAAAGCAATTGGATTACCATTAATCTTAGTAGACTCTGCAGGCGAGTATGAAAACTCTATGATTAACGCCCTAACCAGTATAAAAGAACAGCAGGGTATTGAAGAAATCGTGTTCGGCAGCATATATTCCAAAGAGGACCGAAAGTGGAATGAAGAAGTAGCAGGTAAAGCGGGATTAAAGGCTGTTTTCCCAGTATGGATTTCACCAAAAGATTCATTGCAGCTGCTGGAGGAGTTCATATCTCTTGGTTTTTCGGCAACAATTTGCCGCGCATCTGAAAAGCATCTGGATCAAACATGGACAGGAAGAATGCTAGATTGGAGTTTTTTTAAAGACATCCAGGAGAGGAATGCTTGTGTAATGGGCGAAAACGGAGAATATCATACATTTTTGTTAGATGGTCCGGTTTTCAAACGACGCGTAGAAGTAGTCCAATCAGGAGTTGTGATGAATGCTGGGCTTTGGTCTTTGGATATAAAGAATTGCCGACTGGTTGAAAAAGAAGCGAATACATAAGTTCCGCATTTATAAAAAATCGGGCTGCACAAAGTTCAAACATGCAGCCTTAGGTTTGTCCCCCTACTCATTAATCGTCTTTCTAAATCCATAAAATGGCCGATACCCTTTTTGTTCATAGTAAGTATGTGATGTACTGCTCGCAAGCATTTCTATTCTTGTTGTTGGATATAAGGAATGTACATAGTTTAAGAGAGTCTCTCCGATACATAAGCCTCGATAATTCTTGTGTATTAATAGTTCGCATATATACAATGTCACAGCCTGGTCCGTAAGCCCTCTGATATATCCAATAATCTGGCCGTTCACTTCAGCTACATAAGCAATGTTTGAATTGTTCCATGCTTCCTTAGTGATTTGTTCTTTTTCCACAAGATTATTCCATTGCTCCGCTGCGTTAAGTTCATTTATTTGGATAAAATCGAATTCATTGTATTTTCTTATCTCAGCAATCTCGTCGGTTTTCAGTTTGATTTTCATCGATATCCCTGCCTTGTCCTAATAAATCTAAGTTATTATTCTTTATTTAACAGGCTCAATCCTTCAATAAAAAATAAAAATAAAAAGTGCCGCCAGCTTAACGGCAGCACTTTTCAGTTACCCTTCTTTCTCAGCAGATAGTTTAACAATCGACTCTGTAAGTTCCTTGCGTTCCGTTTCGGCTGTTTCTGAAGAGATGATATCTTCCTGTAATAGTTTGTCGACAGCTTCATGCTCGGCGTAAAAAACAACCTTACGCAATGTCTCCACCTGTTTATTCTTCAGTTCCGGATTTCTGCGGTACAATTCTTCCAGCTCAGCGATTACGATTTCCAGCCTCCTCCGGTATTTATCCACATATTCATCCGTAACCGTCTTTGTGAGGTAGAACTTCCCTTTTGCATCACTTATTTCTTGCAATGCCCGTTCATATCTGTGGGCTTTAGAAAGAAGTAACTCAAATTCTCCGTATTCCTCCCCTTTTTTGTTTATCCCCAAGTAGGATATAAGAGGTTTGATCGTTAAACCCTGTACTACTAGTGAAAAAAGGACAACACTGAATCCCAAAATCAAGAGTTCATCCCTGCCGGTAAAATCCCTGGGAAGGCTCAACACCAGTGCGATAGAAAGTGAACCCTTAAGTCCGCCCCAGTTTAGAATGTGTTTCCACCTTATGCTGAAATCCCTTATAAATGACATGCTAACATAGACAGCTGCACTCCTGGCGATCAGCACGATGATGATTGAAAGGATAATCAATCCCCATTTATCATTTATATCAATCCTGGTGATTTCAAGTCCGATCATTAAAAACACAATCGAGTTGGCCATCAGTGCAGCAACATCCCAAAAATTATTGATGTTCAGTTTTGTCGTTGGAGTCATTCCGATTTTCGCACCATAATTACCAAAGACCAGGGCAGCGACAACTACTGCAATTACACCAGAAGCATGCATGCTTTCTGCTATCAGGAACGAGCCGTAAAACAAAAGAATACTGAAAATAATCTCTAAAGGATAATCGTCAAAATACTTGGTCAGAATAGAAAACCCATATCCAAGCGCTCCTCCAACAATCAGCCCAAGAGAAATGACCCTGATGAAATCCCATATCCCCATGCCAAGACCAGACCAGCCAGCATCCATGTACGAGATCAAAGAAAAGGCTGAAATTTTGAAGAGAACGACAGCAAGTCCATCATTGAATAAACTTTCGCCTTCAATAACAACTGCCAGCCTCTTTTTCACACCTACACTCTTAAAAATAGACAGCACACTTACGGGGTCAGTTGCACTCATCAAAGCACCGAACACAAAAGCAGCCGGCAGCGAAAGCCCTAAAAAGTAGTGTGCCGAAAACCCTATGATCAAGAAAGAAAGCAAAGTCCCTCCAAATGCCAGAGCAAGAATCGGTTCTTTATTTTCCTTCAGGTGTGAAAAAGGAAGCTTAAGAGCCGCTTCACCAAGCAGAGCAGGAAGGAAAAGAGTAATGATGACAAAGTTGAATATTTCACCTTCAGTAATGAACATTTTCAAAGGTTCCAGCAATGGTATGTTCAATAGACCAATTAAGGCACCAACGATTACCAGTGCTATCGGGTAAGGCTGCTTCACCTTCTTCGCAATCGCCGTAATACCTGCAGCAATCAGTACTAAAAAGAACCCAGTTTCAAATATTGCGTGCAAATTAACTTCTTCCAATAAATTCACACTCCCATCCATTCAATACTTTTGCATTTCCCTATTGGGTAGTATTAAAACTGCTCATGCAGCAAGAATTTCTATTAAGAAAACAAGAATTCTAAAATTACACCTTCTCATCCATTTACCTTTAAATACCACCTTAAACATTATTCACAATTCCCACCGAAAATATAAAAAAGGAAGCACAGGGACGTACCCAGTGCTTCCATCTCGATTCAAAAAGGGAGCAAGAGAAACGTCCCCGTGCTTCAATTATTCACCCATCAAAAGCGGGATCTCCACCTCTACCTCAAGCCGAGTCAAGATTTTTTCCAGAGTCTCCAGCCCGGATTTCGGGTTAATTTTCGTTTCTAAATAATAGACAACTCCCGTAATTGTGGATTGATAAGTATGCAGCTGGGCAAATGGACGCTGGTCCGGATGAATTGACTGCAAGGCAATCGCAAAACGCTTTCCATTGTCGGTTGAACCGAGAATGATTCCTTCTTTGACGAGGGAATGCAGTGGAAGCTGTCGCCCCTCAATCCACTTCAGTGCTTCCTTCCAGATAGCCGGAACGCTTTCTCCCTGAATCACATCAACCTGACCGCCATGCTTCACATTTACATATAAGGATTCCCACTTCTTGTAGCTTTTACGTCCACTGTCGGCATTTGAATTGTCTTCCTCAGCCTTTCGATCCTTAACCTTCGCTTTGAGCTGTTCGAACAGCTTCTCGACTGTACCGACGCCAACCTTCTCATATTTCGCAAGAATGACAAGCTCCTTTGGCAGCTGGCCAACTGTTTCGACCTGGTCCTCATTCAATTGCCTCAGCAGACCGGGAATGCCCGTAAACTCATCGGCCGTCAATGGAACTCGTGACAGCTCTTCCGTCACAACCAGATGATTTGCCTTGTAAAAGAAAAACAGTTCACCGGGACGTTTAAGGGTGAGGTTCCGGCGTGCTTTTTCCTCTTCGATAAAAGTATGAAGCTCATTAAAAAGCTGCTCATCATTCTTTTCGCTGTACCGCTTCACATGCTTATGCAGCCCTTCGAGATTATTTGGCAGCTCGCTCATGATCCGCCCCTCCTGTTCAGCACCCAGGCGGATCAAGAAGGTTTCCGACTTGTCAAAGCGCTGAGGCAAAAGAAAAGCATCACGCAAAAAATAAGGAACATCAAGCTTCCTGCCCTTATACGTAATCGTCCTTATTGGCGTAAACCCTGGAGTCTCCTCAACCTTGACCTCGGCTACCGGCGCAACAGCTGTGGCAGCCTCCTGTGCTGCAGGCATCTCAGCAGGCTTTTGACCCGTATTGCGCAGCAGCTCCTCCAGACCCCTCAGCCTGACCTCCAGCTCCGACATATCAAAAACCTTTTCCACCTGCGGAGACGGATCCTGATAGTCAGGTACCGTGACATCTACCGGACCATACACCTCTACATACCATCTGACAATATTGTAAAGAGCTTCCCATGACAATAACGCCTCAGAATAACGGAACATCCTCGAATCATGTGCCGCCTGGTTCCCCAGCCTCCTGACCAAATGCAGCGCATCCCGAATTTCCGGAATGAGATAGCCATTGTCATTCAGCAAATCCAGCCGTTCTTTTAAATTGGTGCGTGGATCCTCAGCCATCTTCTCCGCCTGCATCACCTGCTGGAGAATATTTTCAACAAACACCCGTGAGTGGGTCAGCATCGTCCTCGGACTTGAAAAAATACTATTCTCCAATTCTTTCGCAAGCAAAGCCAGTTCCCTGGAAATCGGCTCTAAAAACTGATAAAAATATGTATGGTTTTTCATCTTTTAATTCCTCCGAAATAGTCTCTTTAAATAGTATCATATTAAAAGCTGAAAATCGGATAGATGAAGAAACTGGCAGCAAAAAAGGACCCCTCAAATAGAGAGATCCTAAATGTTAAGCATACTTAATCCCAGCAGCCTTAACCTTATCTATATTTGCCGAACTGCAAGGTGTCACTCCGTAGGTCATACCGCATTCCGGGCAGTCCATTACAACCTTTTCCAGAATGAACATTTCCCCGCACTCACATACAATTTCATGCGCGACCTTCGGAGGCTGATTCATTTTCCCCTTGCTTTTCACATGATCAACAATTGCTTTGCCATCTTCCAGACGTGAACAGCCACAGCTCATATTCAAAAACTCCTTTATGCTCTTTGTTAAAACTAAAATATCATAAAGACATGAGCAGTTAGTATAGCAAAAGTCACACTTCAGGCACAACGCAGCAAAGCTATTGCAGATTTGTACAAATTAACCCTTCATATCCACCTTCTTCAAAAAATCCCCAGTCACCCGCAAATACTCCTCCGGCTCCTCTATATAAGGCATATGAGCACTATGCTCAAACACATGAACCTCAGAATTTGGGGTCTGTCTGCTATAATACTCAGTCGATTCCGGAGTCGCTTCATCATAACGGCCGCATGTATACAGAGTAGGACACTCGATCTCATTCAGCTGCGAAGTGCAGTCAAACGTCTTCAAATTCCCAAGCACCGTAAACTCTGACGGCCCCCACATTGTCTGGTATACTTCAGGATTCCTCATGCCGGCACCGGCCTTCATCCATTCAATGTCAGGCTCCCCGCGGAACACAAACTCCTTATTGAATACAGCAATCGCATCCTTGAACTCCTGGGAATCCGTAGTGCCCTCTGCTTCACAGCGGGTAATCGCCTCCTGAACTTCAACCGGCAGCTTTGCGATATTACGCTTCTGATCTTCCTCCCACATAGGAGCACTCAGGCATGGACTTGAAAAAATCACACTCTTCACCCCGGCTGGCTTTGTCAGCATATAAGCAGCCGCAAGCGTTGTGCCCCATGAATGCCCAAGAATATGAGCCTCATCAAGCTTCAATGCTTCTCTCACCTGGCCGAGCTCCTCAACAAAGCGATCGATATTCCAGAGCGAAAGATCAGTCGGCCGGTCAGACTTGCCGCAGCCAAGCTGATCGTACATAACCACTGGACGATCTGCACCTAGCACTTTTAAGCCTTTCAGAGAATATGTAGAAGAACCAGGCCCGCCATGTAAAATTATTACCGGCGTACCGGCAGCATCCTTATTATAAATTTCGTAATAGACTTTTCCGCCTGTTACATTAACAAATCCTTCTTGGTACATCATAATATCCCCCTAATATGTATCTTCTCTATGATTATACTTCTTTTGCTAAATGAACCGCTTTCTTTTTTGAAAAGGAAGTAACAAAAACCCCGATAAACACCAGACACCCCCCGATAATCTGGGCAATGGTTATCACTTCATCAAGCACAAAATAAGCCGCCACAGCTCCAAACACCGGAATAAGATTTAAAGAAATCGAAGCTCGGGATGGCCCAATCAAGGCAACCGCACGATTCCATAAAATAAACGAGCATATCGACGGAAAAATACCGATGTAAACGAGAGCTGTCCAGTCAGAAAGCGATGGCAACCCAACCGGCACAATCGCCAGCTCAATGGCAGCAGCAGGTATCATCACCGCAAACCCAATCGCCAAAGTAAAACCAAAAATCGTCATAGAAGACAACTTTCCGGAAATCTTTCTGATAAAAATCGAATACAAAGCCCAAGAAATTACAGCCACAACCATAATCAAGTCGCCCATATTAAACTGCAAAGCTATCAGTCTTTCAAATGAACCATGAGTGATGACGATGAGCACACCCATAAAGGAAATAGCCATCGAAACCAGGTAGCTCAGCTCCATTTTCTCTCTTAAAATGAATGCAGATAAAAGGACAATGAATATAGGGCTGGTGCTGTTCAACAATGACGCATTGATTGCGGTTGTGTAATGGACCGCCCAGTAGATCAACAAATTAAACCCAATTACCCCGGTCACCGCCAGAAACAGCAGCAGCTTGAAATGCTCCCGAAACGCAGCCATCTCCCGCTTGAAAATCCTGATAATCACCGGAGACATGATTAGGAACCCAATTCCCAATCGAGTAAAGGAAATCGTTACCGGCGGAAGGGAGTCAGCGAGAAACTTACCAGCCACAGCATTCCCGCCCCAAAATAATGCTGCTGCAACCAGGAGGAAATAAGGTGCGTTCCCAAGTCTCTGGATCAAGTTATATCCCTCCTCTCTTTCAATAGTGATTCAAGGATTTATTATTTAATTCTCCAAAGTTTTGGAATTTACCTTCTTACTTGAAGCACAGGGACGTTTCTAGTGCTTCTTATTTATATCTAATAAGAACGGGAAAATGGCTAAAATTTTTAAAGGATAAAAGGTTTAGAGCTTATAGCCTCCGATAGTGTGCATTATAATTATTGTTTCAATTACTGTCACACTTAGAGAACTTGCGATATGCTCAAGCTCGAAACACACTTCACTCTAAAACTTTGCAAAAACCTAAACTAAAAAGAAGCACAGGGTACGTCCCCATGCTCCTATATCGATTGATTATAGGCTTTTAATTTCCCTCGCAGGACTTGCAGCTGTTTCATCAATTGTTCGTACTCATCATACTCGATGTTGCAAAGCTTGAGTTCATGGGCGATTTTTTGGACGATGGCCTCTTTTTCAGCCAGGGCTTTTGATTGAAGGGAGATGCAGACCTTTCTTTCGTCAGAGCTGGAGCGTTCCCTTCTTACCCAGCTATTCGCTTCCATTCTTTTAATCATTGGAGTTAACGTGCCTGTCCCCAGGTTTAATTTTTCACCCAATTCCTTGGCAGACAGTCCATCCTTCTCCCATAGTGCCAGCAGCACCAGGTACTGCGGGTAGGTAAGCCCAAAGGAATCGAGTGCCTTAGTGTAAAGCTTATTGAACTGGCTTCCTGCTTCATAGACGGCAAAACAAAGCTGGTTTTCGAGCGTTAATAAATCGTTCAAATGACTCATCCTTTACCATGCTTATAGAAGTTCAGCGAGATCGTCCTTAATTTTCTCAGGCTCGGTCGTTGGAGCATAGCGTTTAACGACCTGACCATTTTGATTCACGAGAAACTTCGTGAAATTCCATTTAATATCCTTCGTCAGAATTCCGCCCTTTTGCTCCTTTAAAAAAGCAAACAGAGGATCAGCATTTGCACCATTCACATCAATTTTTGCATACATGGGAAAAGACACACCATAATTCAACTGGCAAAATTCAGTCGTCTCATCAATATTTTCAAATTCCTGATTATTGAACTGGCTGCATGGAAAGCCGAGAATCTCCAAGCCTTGTTCCTGGTATTGATCATAAAGCTCCTGAAGCCCTTTGAATTGAGGTGTCAACCCGCACTTACTGGCAGTATTGACAATCAGCAATGGTTTTCCTTCAAAATCCCTTAAAGATTGTTCCTGGCCATTCGTTTTCTTTACGGTAAAATCGTAAACTGTTTTCATTTAAATCAGCCTCCTCATTTGATTCACAGTATATTTATATCGTGTACGATTTAATCGTAACAGATTTATTACGAAAAGCAAATTTAAGATCTGTTTCTATCAAATTGATTTTTGCAATACTCTCATTCAAGAACCATACCTTCTTTGACTCTTCGCTGCTATGGCCACGACAAAAACAGCAGTAAATAGATAATATAAAATCTGGATGTTATTATTGGCTCATTAGAATATTGTTTTGGAGGAGCGACATGAAAAAGCCGATCACAGTAGTGGCCGCAATTATTGAAAACGAAAACAATGAAATTTTGTGTGCGCTGAGGTCACCTGACATGACTATGCCAAACCTGTGGGAGTTACCCGGAGGAAAGGTTGAAAGAGGAGAAGATCTCTTTACTGCACTGCAAAGAGAAATTGAAGAGGAATTGCAATGCATCATCGAGCCAGATAATGAAATTTTCAATGATCATGCCCATGAGTATGAAACAATTACAATTAATTTACTGTCAGTTAAGTGCCGAATTATTTCTGGAAATCCCGTGGCAAGGGAGCATTCAAAGCTTATATGGCTGAAGCGTGATAATCTGCTTTCACTTAATTGGGCTCCTGCAGATCTGCCTGCTGTTAATCAATTAATAACAGAATGTATTTAAATTTCTACTGAAATCTATTTGAACGGCTTCGCTCCCTACCAGCAAGAAAATCCCGAATACGGTTGTAACCGGCATCTTCGTTTATCTATTATTGAACAACCGTCACAATCCGGTTCTTGCCAACTTTCTCTGTTGGGTATTTATCAAAAACGGCAAGGTCATGTCCCGGGATGATGCAGTCTATATTTCCTCCGGCCAATTCATTTACTTTATGTATGGACATGAGCTGTTCAATATAATCGATTCCAAGTCCCAGAGGTTTATAGTCGGGGGCATTTTCGTATGTGTATACAACATCCTGGGTAAGTACGAACGTTCCTTTCTTTGTCTCAACTGTAACGGCCTGCGTCCCAAATGTGTGGCCTTTGGCTTTATGAAGCTTTACACCTTCTGCTACTTCAAAATTGTCCTCTTCGATCAGCTTCAGCCTGTTTTGAGCAGCTACTTCCAACAAATCATTAATATGATTCATATCGGTTGCAGCCCAAACCCAATTACGGACCTTTTCAGGCAGCGATAAGGACGACACCCAGCCATCTAGCTCCTCTTTCTGAACATAAAATTGGGCATTTGGAAACTGATCAATATTCCCGGCATGATCAAAATGTAAATGGCTTAATATAACGATATCAATGTCTTTGGGAGTTAAATTCACCTTTTTCAATACCTCGGCTGGTGCTTCGATATTCGTTCCTCCAAATAATTTGGACCAATCCCTTTGGCCATCTTTTGTATCATTTCGATAACCGATGTCAAAAAGAATATTGTGTTCCTTATTTTGAATTAAAATAAAAAAGAATGGCAGATACGTGGTTCCTTGGTTATGCGCTCCATAAACCAATTCGGATTTAGGGTAGCCTTCAATACCTCCGTACTCAAGCAGCTTGATGCTATAGTCGGCTTTTTTTGCGGCGATTGCGCTCCCCGATAGGATAAAAGAAAATATCAGAGTGAAAATAAAGATCATCTTTTTCATCCTGATCTTCCCCTCCTTTTAAATAAGATTTAATTCACTTTTTATGGTGTCCGGGATTGCTTCAATGCATTAGCAAATAAGTAAAACAACTACTTTTCTTGATAACTCAAAAAAAAGAGAGTGTCCCCAAGTAAATTGGGAATACTCTCTTCTGAATTTAAATTAGTAGCCGGAGCCTGACCCAACCGGAATATTTCCAGCATAATCAGTCATGTATCCCGCTAGAGGATAATAAGGGATATTATACCAGTCATCTTCATTCACCTTTTCTACTTCCCCGGTGACATACCCGTAGACCAGCGATTTCAAAGCAAGGTAATTCTGCTTTGTCAGGTAGCCATTTGATTTTTGCCCAAGGCTTCCATCAGAAGTATTTCCTTTTGTTTCAAAAAATACAGCTGGATGGCTATGCCCCTCTGGGTTCAGATTGTTGTAGTTCAACCCCATCATCATGGCTGAAACAACCCCGCCCTTGATATCGATATCGTATCCTGTACCTTTTTCTCGATCAACACCTACCTGGTAACGGTCAATATGTGTATAGCCGTAATCTTTCATCTCATCATAAACATAAGCCATCATCTGCTTGGTAATTGTATTATATCCTGTACCAGGCAGTGTAGGCCCATCTGGAGAAAGGGAGACTCCAAGAGAAAATGAAGTGGCTTCGTTCGTTCCATAGACTTGCTTCAGCCCCTGATGGTGAAGGTCGATTGCGAAATCAGGCTTAAGATCCGCCCAATAAGCATAGACCACTTTTGATTCTTTTGCCTGGAAACCTTCAAGCGTCCAATCCCGGTTTAAGTCAATCAATTTTCCGCTTCCAGCCAGCTTCGTATGACGGATGTTCATTTCCGCTCCATCAGGATTGTACATCGGGATGAAATAAAGAGTCGCCTCTTTGAGAACCCGTTGGACATCCTTTTCTCCGCTTTTGGCATAAGTCTTTAAAAGCTGTAGCGCCGCTTCGGTAACCAGTTTCTCGTTTCCATGGATTTGTGCCTGAATCCAGATTTTTTGAGGGCCTGTCCCCACTTTTGCGACATAAATGCTTCTGCCCTGTTCTGACTTCCCATACTGATCAAGAGTAGAGAGCTCAACCCTTCCATCGCTTGTTCTTTCAATGTCTTTAAGGATTTTGACAACTTCTGTGTAAGAGAGAGTACTGTTAATGTTTGTATTGCCGTTCGTGGATGGCCCTCCAGGCTGAAGTGCAGCAAAAGTTGTTGAGCCAATTGCAAGGGTGAGTATTAAAGCAGCAGTCAAGATTTTCATTAAGCTTTTTACCATTTATATGTATCCCCTTTCGCCAAAGTCGTCGCCCCCTTGATTTGTTCCCCCCTTTTCAATTCACTTCGGGACGCTAAATAAATGATAAATGAACTTAGCAACATTTTAATAGAGTAAAAAGTATGAATATTTAGACAAAATGAGACGATGTCATATTTGTGTCTTTTGACCTGGTTTCTATTTATTTTTGCCTACTGACTTGGACGTTCACTTAAAAAATCAGCCTATTCTAACTAATAAATAAAGAAGCACTAGGTACGTCCCTGTGCTTCAAAAAATGGAATAAAATTGTATGTTCTTCGCACTCTAACAGTAATTAGATTAGGGAGGATTAACAATGCCTGAAAAAGTTTCCATCACATCTTCCGAATTAGCAACGCTGTGGCTTACCTATCAGGAAAAAACCATGATCTTACGAATGCTGGAATATTTCATCGAGAAAGCGGATGATGCAGCAGCTAAGGAAATCATGACAAGTTTGCATGAGGAACTTGAAGTGTTCGTAGGCAAAATTGTGGAGATTTTTAAACAGGAAGGCGCTGTCACTCCAGTCGGATATACAGCAGCGGATGTAAATAAAGATGTACCAAAGCTGTATGATAACGGCTTTGACATTATGTTTGTACGTTTAGTAAAAGAAATCAGCATGGGGTTGCATGCGCTGAATTTAACGATGACGTTTCGAGAGGATATCAATATCCTCATTACGGACCTCACTGCGCTTACCCAGAAATATTTCAGGATGTGTACACAGTATTTACTTGAAAAGGGCCTCCTCGCCAGAACACCTTTTGCACCAATGCCAAAATCAGTGGAGTTCGTAAAAAGCAATGATTATTTAGGCGGAATGGCGATCAATCCCTTCAACCAGAAGAGGACATTAAATACTGTCGAAGTGGCCCATCTTCATAAAGGAATTGAATCCAATCTTACAGGATTGCAAATGATACTGGGCTTTGCCCAAAGCGCCAGCGATGCAGAGGTCAAGAAATTCTTTCACGAAGGTGCAGAGCTTGCGAAAGGCATTGTAAAAGAATTAAGTGAAATAATGATCCAGGAAGGCCTCCCTGTCCCACAAACAGCAGGAGGAAACGCAACGGCATCCACAGTAGCTCCTTTTTCGGACAAACTGATGATGTACTGCACAAGTTTATTTTGCAGCTTTTCCCTTGGGAGCAACTCACTCGGAACTGCTTTCAGTTTACGGAATGATCTTCCTCTGAAAATGTCCATCTTTACAAAGGATGTTTTTGAGTATGCTCATAAGGGCGGGAAAATCATGATTAAAAACGGATGGATGGAAGAGCCTCCGCAAATGCCCGATCGGAAACAGAAGGTGAAGTAAATAAGGAAAGCTGAAAATATGTTAATTCATAACCTATTTTCAGCTTTTTTGTTAATCAAAAACAGCTTCATTCACGATTTGAAAAAGTTATAAATATTCTGTGTATAGGCTAAATCTCAATTTTCTCCCCTCTCATTTCCATTAAACTGGTATAATATTTACTGGATACTTAAAGGGGGAAAGAAATTGAGAATCATCAAAATTATACTTATGGTCGCAGTGCTGTTATTGCTCCTGCTCCTTTCTATAGTCGCTCCAATCGCTTTGATCGGCGTCGCCATCTTTGGTGCCGGCATGTGGCTCTCCAATCAAAAAAATAAAGGCAAGCGCTATGCCGAGAAGCCATGGATGTTCCTGACCGCCGGAGTCATCACAACCTTTGTTCTAGTCGGCATTTTTGCAGAGGATGTAGCAGAAGATACAGCCCAAGATGCAAAAACCGAACAGCAGGCAAAGAAAGATGCTGAAAAAATAAAGAATGAGCAGATCGAAAAAGAGAAGAAAGAGAAAGAATTAGCTGAGCAAAAAGCGCAAGAAGAAGAAAAGGCTAAATTAGAGGCTGAGGAAAAAGCTAAGGCAGATGCAGAAGCGAAGGCTAAAGCCGAACAAGAAGCAAAAGCCAAAGCTGAAGCGGAAGCGAAAGCATCCCAGGAAAAACTTGCAGCCAACCTCGGCCTTGAAGCAGCCACAGTCGGCCGTGTCGTCGATGGCGATACAATTGAAACAACCGATGGCCGCAAAATCCGCTTCATCGGGGTAAATACACCTGAATCCACAACAAGAAAAGAAACGTATGGAAAAGAAGCAAGCAATTACACAACGTCAAAGCTTGACGGCAAGAAAATCTGGATGCAAAAAGACGTCAGCGATACGGATAGATACGGCCGACAGCTGCGCATCATCTGGCTGGCCATCCCGACTGATGATATGAACGAAAGCGAAATCCGCGCAAAAATGTTCAATGCGGATCTCGTCCTGAACGGGTATGCCGAACCATCCACCTTCCCGCCTGACGTAAAATACAGCGATTACTTCGCCAAGTTCGCCAGAGAAGCACGCGAAGCAGGCACCGGCCTATGGGCATACGGCATAAACGGAACAACAAAAGGCGATCTCGATCCAAAATCGACAGCCCAAAATTCAACATCAACCAGCAGTTCAGCAAACAACACAACCAGCAAACCAGCTGCAAGCACATCAAAACCAGCATCTAGCACAACCGCCCCGGCAAGCAGCGGGCAGACAGAAAACTTTGCAAACTGCACAGAATTAAGAGAAGTCTATCCAGACGGCGTCCCATCCACACATCCTGCTTATCAGTCTAAGATGGACAGGGATAAGGATAATTATGCTTGTGAGAGATGATGAAAAGAGCCTGTTATTGCGCAGGCTCTTTTTTGTGCCTTAGATAGAATTAATACTCCCCTGCCACGTCATCACCTTTTTATATATTAAAAATTAGGTATCAAATAAAAGGATTTCTTGATTAAGAATTTGCACTATACATTCATTAAAGGTAAAGCGAAAGCCGACTTTCTTAAATTTAAAATGATAAATCCAGCTCTGGAAAAGGAAGCACAGGGTACGTCCCCGTGCTTCACTATTTCCATGGGTCTCTGGTTAATACTGGACCTATTTTTGTTTTTAATAGGATTGTTCCGGATTCTCTTGCGTATTCCGTTAAAGAGAATCCGCCGGCTGGTGTTTCTACCTGGACATCGGCTCTTACTGTTATTCTTTCTAACTCTTTAACTATGGCGACAGCATTTGCTTTCGGCAGATGCTGGGGTGCTCGGATTATTATATCCAGGTCACTATTTGATGTGACAGTTTCCATCCCGCTGGCAAGCTCGAATCCAACGCTGCCCCCCGGTCCCCAGGAAATCCCGTAGCTTTGAAATAGATCTGCTGCCATGCCTAGAGCTGAAAAAACCGAGGCCTGTTTATTTACCCATAGTTTTTTTGCGGTAAGCTGTTCTGGTTTTATATGCCGGATCACTTGGTTTTTCTGTAAGAATGCGCCAAATCTTTCATTCCTTTTTCTGCCCCTTATCCCAATGGCCACCTGTCCTTCTGGCGCATGGATACGGCGAACCACGACATACGGGGCATTTTCAAGTGAATGGACTGCCCATTCTGGAATCTCTGTATGGCTAATTACATCTGCCTGGTGAATCTCCAGCAGGTCATGTGTTTCTAGTTCCATTGCTCAGACAACTTCTTTCTCACCGATATGGAAGCTTCCCTTCCGCCGTGTCTGGCTAAAACAGAAGAAAGTCTGCAGCTTAGATCTCTCGGATTGTTTTCTATATCCTCAATAGCATTAGTTATTTCACGGAAAACTCTCGTAACATCTTTTTCTTCAGGCTGGTCGGCATTTACATCCTCCAACAGACGATAAAGTGCACCTAGTTTTTCGAAGGAACGGATGTCATATGCCATTGCAGGCACCTTTTTTGTGGCTTCTTCAAGCTCTTCAATTGTTCGCATCGTTATCCGGGCTGCTGATTGCTTCGACATTACATGAACATTCACACCTTCATCATCCAGGGCAATCAGCCTGTTTGCCTGCATTCCATGAGAAAGGAAAGCACCTGAGATTGCCTTTCCTGGAATGAATGCAATGACGGGATGTCCTGCCAACCGTGCTGTTGCATAAGCATCAACAGCTGCTGCACATGCCTGATGGATTCCTAAAAGCTCTTCTTTATATCCATACGCCTGGCTAGGTACATCGACAATGGCGATAATTGCCCTTTTCTCTTTAAACCGATCCTCTTCGATTGCTTCACGGATATGCTTCGCCAAAATCCATCCTTGTTCAAGCCCGAATTCCCCTGCTCTTGCTCTTGGAAAGCGGCTGGCTGTATCAGGTACAATTGCCAGGAACCTTGCAGCCCGATTTCCGATAAACGAATCGGCACAAAGCAACGAAGGTATTTCCCCGATGTTCTCCGCTCCAGCTGTCAACTGTCTAAACCACTTATGCCCTCTCGATAATTGTCCTTTCAACTCATTTTTTTCAACGAGTTGTGGAACGTTTGTCACCTGATCCTCCCTATCTGACAGATTCCAAAGATTTCGCGCTTTTTCCGGTGTCAGTGTTTCAGCTGTGTTAACGGCTTCTAAAAAAGCAAGATATCTATCAACCTGTGCGCTTCTTGGTATTTCGTCTTTGCCACTTGAGATGACTTCCAGAATCGTTTGCTGAATGAATTCGATATCGTCCTCAACGAGGTAATCAGCGAATTGGGATGCTTCCCGCTGCTTGCCTCCGATTGTATTCCAGATTAACTGGCGGTCCATCGAATCAAATTCCTGAATTCCTGCTTCCTGCTCGATTACTTCTGGTCCATTCAGTCCCAATCGTCCTTCTCGCGTCATGATAATTTTGCTGCACAATCCAGCAGTTATTGACATGCCGCCAAATGCACCGATTTTTCCCGGAATGATTGCAATGACAGGGACAAATTCCCGCAGCGCAACAATAGCCGAACCAATTTCAGCGATAGACAGTAATCCATAATTCGCTTCCTGAAGCCTGACTCCGCCAGTGTCAAAGATCAGTACTGGATATATGCTATTCCCTGTCTTGTTTTCCTCCAATGCAAGCTCAAGTGCTCCTGCAATTTTAGCCCCTGAGACTTCACCAATTCCTCCGCCCTGAAATTTCCCTTCTATCGATATTACAAGTAAAGAATGATTGTTCAATTCTCCCCTGGCAATAATAACTCCATCATCACTTTGCGGAACAATGCCCTGTGGTTCCAGGTGTGGAGACTCAATCCCGGAAAATGGATCAAGGAGTTCCCTAAAAGTATTGGGATCCAGCAACATACGGGCCCGTTCACGGCCTCCACATTCAGTGAAGCTATTTTTTAGCGTATCCAGCATCATTAGCCACCTCCAATGCTTGTGCCAATCTCAATGATACAACTCCGGGAGTTGCTCCGAAATCGTTGATCAAGACGCTTGCCGAAACGTCATTCTGAGTAAAAAACCTCTCCAGGACCCTCTTCCATGTTTCATTAAAACCTGTAGTCCCGGTCCTTATTGTCACTTCAGCAAACCCTAGATCAGATGGTTCCATCACAATTTCAAGATCACCTGAACCTACTACACCAACATGTGCACTAGACTGAAGGAATGTTGATGCAGGATATTTAAAAATTATTTTTTCCATGTGCCAGTCCTCCGATCAATAAGTTAATAGCAATTGCTGCTTTTGAGTCATTTGGGTCCTGCTCTTTTGAAAAAAATCCAGGAATAATGCAGCAGCCAGCAAGTCTGCACTGCCCCCTGGGGATGCATGGTACTTGTGCATTAATTGATTCAGCTTTCCTAAAAGATTCCACCCAGGCTTTGTCGACACTCCGCCATTTTTCATGATTTCCACAGCAAGACTCCTGGTACTGTTCAGTGCCTCTGCTCCTCCTCGATGTAAAATGCATGTATCATCAACACTAGCCATAAGAGACACCAGTACGTTTATCCTGCAATGCTCTTCCTCGATACCTCGGTTTCTCGAGGAAAAAAGCTCAGGCAATGCGACTTTTACTACATGAGGAAAACCTTGCTGGGCCTCACCTGCTGCCCCATTAACTCCGTATCTTGCCTTTACCCTCTTCCCATTGGTCATCTGTTCCGTCAGATTCCTGTCTGAAAAGCGGGCAAGCTCTCCCGCAGTCAAAGCAATCTCCTGCAGTGAAGTAACGTGAGGATTTGCAGCTATACTCGAGACAAGCAGGCCAAGTGCCCATATTGCGCCTTTATGAGTGTTGATGCCGCCTGTTGCCTCCAGCATATCGATTTCCCCTAGGCGCCCGATTGCGGCAATTTCTTCCCGGAGTTCCTGGGAGGCTTCACGCTTAAAGCTTGCCTCTGCAATGCCCCTGAAGCATGGTTCCAAAGCTTCTGCTGATTTAATCATAAGTTCAAAAGTCATATCTGAATGTGAGCCGGAATTATCTTTATCGACAAGTCCTGGCTTAGGGGTAAGCTCAGCTTCTTCGATCAGTGACTTCACAGCTAAATTTGCAAGATACTGACTGAATTCTTGTTTATCCAATAACATTACAGAAGCTCTCTTACCAGCTTCTGAATTTAGCAGGCGGCTCATACAATCCCTCCGACCATTCCACAAGCTCTTCAACATTTTTAGCTGCCAGCAAGGACCTCGTTGCATCCGTTCTCCTGATACCCAGGTCTTCAGGCAGGGCAACCAATCCTTCGCTTCTTAACTTGGCTGTTTTTTTAGGGTCATGTTCAAGGCCGATGGGGGTGACACCGGCAATGGCCGCAATGGCCTGCCTGCGCTCTTCCATACTGCTTGCTTTATATAAATAGGCAATTCCTTCCTCCGTGACAATATGGGTGACATCTTCTCCATAAATCATGACAGGTGCCGTTGCCAGTGCAGCGTCTTTCTTCACATTTACAGCGTCCAGCGACTCCACAAACACTGGTTTATTGCCGTTCTGGAAGGTTTCAACAACCTGGACAACCAGTTTTCTTCCACGTGCCAGCGGATCTTTGTCAGTCATCATGTCGAGCCAGGCCTGAGAGGAATGCCGTCTTCCGCCTGGATCATGGCCCATATTGGGTGCACCACCAAAGCCGGCCAGCCTTCCGCTCGTTACGGTCGAGGAATTTCCGGCACCATCTATTTGCAGACTGGAACCCACAAACAAGTCGACAGCATATTGTCCAGCTAACTGGCATAACGTCCGGTTGGAACGCAGGCTGCCATCACGCCCTGTAAAAAATACATCTCTCCTGGCTGCCACGTACTTTTCCATTCCGACTTCCCCGCCAAAACAATGGATGCTCTCGACCCACCCGCTCTCGATTGCAGGAATCAGTGTTGGATGCGGATTTAGAGTCCAATGCTTGCAAATTTTGCCCTTAAGGCCCAGTGATTCACCATACGTCGGCAATAGCAGTTCAATTGCAGCGGTGTTATAGCCAATTCCGTGATTAAGCGACTGTACTTGATGTTTTTCATAAATACCGCGAATCATCATCATTGCCTGGAGAATTTGAATATCTGTAATATGTCTCGGGTCCCTGGTGAAAAGAGGCTCAAGCTGGTATGGCTTATCGGCCACGACCACAAAGTCAACCCATGAACCCGGAATATCGACGCGAGGCAACTCATCAACCATTTCATTGACCTGGGCGATTACGATGCCATCACGGAAGGCAGCGGCTTCCACCAGTGTCGGAGTTTCCTCTGTATTGGGACCAGTGTATAAATTCCCCGATGCATCAGCCTTATCAGCTGCGACCAATGCCACCGATGGAATCAAGTCGACAAACAGCCTCCCATACAGCTCAACGTAGGTATGAATTTCCCCCATCGTTAGCTTGCCATCCTCAAGCATCTGTGCAATTCGAAGGCTCTGGGGGCCGGCATAGGAAAAATCCACTTTCTTTGCAATGCCATATTCAAACAAATCCAAATGCTCCGGGCGTGAAATACTCGACATAATCATATGTAAATCATGCACTTTTTGAGGGCTTACCTTCGCCAGGGCAGCAGATAGAAATGAAGCCTGCTTCTGATTGTTTCCCTCAAGGACGACTCGGTCGCCAGGCATGATTAATTGCTCCAGCGCCTCAACGATTTTGTCTGTAGGAATAATCCGGCTCGATGTAATATTCTTCAGTTTTTCGATCCTTTTTTCTTTCGCTTCCAATCGTGTTTTCCATGAACGCTGTTTGGTTGCCTGCATTACTGTAACCCCTTTCATTTTTCAATTTATTAAACTAGGACTGTATTAAACTGTATCGTTTACCTAAAAACACACAATTTTCGAACCCGTTCTCTTCAACTGAAACGGATCTTGCACCTGGCAATGCTCGTTTTGCCAATGTTGTAAGAACATTCCCGGGAGGCATTTCAATAAACAGCCTTGTTCCAGATTCACAAAGTATCGAGGAAATATCATGCCATTTTACTGGATGAGAAACATTGAAGGCCAGATCGTCCCTTATTTGTTCTGCAGACCTTAAAAGCCTGGCAGTCCGGTTGCATGCATAGGGTATCTCAGGGGATTGAAGTTGAATTCGAGAAAGTTCTTCCTTCAGAGCATGCGACACAGGTTCAAGAATGGGACAATGTGATGGAATACTGACATTAAGTAGTTCGGCTGTTCTGGCACCTTTTTCTCTGGCCTGTTCAATGACCCTATTAATTCCCACGAGAGAACCGGAAACGGTTATTTGATCTGGAGCATTAATATTCGCAGCATACACAGGCTCCTTTTCGGTAAAACAGGATGCTGTAATCTCTTTAACTGTGCGTGCATCGATCCCTGTCACTACTCCCATTCCGTAATCGGATGGAAATGCCTGCTCCATTAACTGGGCCCTAAGCCTTACCAGTCTGAGCGCATCCGCAAATTCAATTGCCTTGCTGGTGACAGCGGCACTGAAGGCGCCAACAGAATGGCCGGCAACTATATAAGGTTTGACACCCTCGGATTCAAAAGCTCTTGCAGCAGCAACCGAAGCAATCAGCAGGGAAAGCTGGACAGCCACAGTGGATTTAAGGGATTCCTTTGAGTCCAGGGAAACGAGGTCTTCGTCCAGGATTTCACTTGCTTCTTTAAGGACCTGATTAACTGCAGGATGCTTCGGAAGGGCTTGCAGCATGCCTGGCCTTTGGGATCCCTGACCGGGAAATAAGAATGCTATTTTCATAACTCCCACCCCACTAGCCTATTTTTCTAGTTTTTTCTGAATGCTGGAAATAACATCCTCGTTATGGCGAACTAAAAGATCTGCGGCATCTGATATTTTTTCGTTACGCAAAAGTTCTACCAACAATTCGTGCTCTCTTATTGATTTTTCTATGTTTCCTTGATTTGCGAATGAGACACTCTGTATTCTCAGGAGCGGCCATCCTAAACGTGTATACATTGTTTTAATGGTTTCACTTTTGCTCATTTCAACGAGCATCATATGGAAACTTTGATTCAGATGAGTGTACTGATGGATTTCTGTACAAGTTTTCATTTGCCCGAGAAGATCACCCATTCGGTAAAGTCCTTCTTTTTCTACACCATTTCTCCGAATCCGTTCCATTGCCATTGACTCAAGCATATTGCGGATTTCAAGGAGATCATAAATCTCATTCTCGGTGTATTCCTTCACCACTGCACCTTTACGGGGAATCCTTTCTACTAGTCCTTCGATTGATAAAAGATATATAGCTTCCCTTACTGGGGCTCTGCTTGTTCCATACTCTTCTGCATAAATATGTTCTACTAGTTTTTCTCCAGGTACCAGCTCCCCTTTTATGATTTGCTCTGTAATATGTTCAGCGATGTGATTTGATAAGGCATTTTGATTAATTTTTGATGAGTTCATGACACGGTCTCCTTCTTTAAAAATAAATTTGGTCGACTGTCGATTTTATTATAGCTTCTCTTTTTCAATAATTCAATATTTTAAGAAAATTAGAAAAACTATTTGACAATGCCTTTCCGGCAATTTATTATGATGTCTAAGAATACAGTCGACTGTAGATTCCAGTTTTTGCAAACGCTTTCTTATTTTTTAATACCCCATCTTGGTTCAGACCCCATGATTCTCCTGTCTGTTTCTTTTGTCTTTGGTAAAAAATTGAAAAGGGGATATGTTATGGTCATTTTTGGAGTCGCTTTGCTTGCCATCTGCTTTTTAACAGGAGTGTTTTTCGGAGATCTTCTAGGCTTGGTACTGGGGATAGACTCCAATGTCGGCGGCGTTGGTTTTGCCATGTTAATGCTGATTCTGCTGGTTGAGTACCTAAAGAAGAAAGAGAAATTAAACAAGCAAACCCAGGATGGCTTGTCTTTTTGGAGTGGCATGTACATTCCGATTGTCATTGCCATGTCCGCGCAGCAAAATGTAGTTGGCGCTCTCGATGGCGGAATGCTTGCCATTATAGCAGGTGTTGCAGTTGTTTTGATTAGCTGGGCGGTTGTTCCCCTCTTAAGCAAAGGCGGTTCTGTAAATGAGACTGTTGAAGGCAGCATTATAGGGGGTGAACAGAGTGTTGGAAATAGCAGGTAGCCTATTTGAGAAAAATGGACTAATTCTGGCATTTGCCATTGTCGGTTTAACGATGTTTATCTCTTATTTTATCTCTGATAAATTGACGAAAGGACGAATCCATGGATCGGCGATAGCGATTGCCCTGGGCCTTGTTCTTGCATATATAGGCGGGGTTGTGTCTGGAGGAGAAAAAGGGCTGGCAGACCTTAGCATGTTCACGGGAATCGGTCTAATGGGCGGCGGGATGCTCCGCGACTTCGCCATCGTGGCAACAGCCTTTGGAGCAAACTTTAGCGAAATCAAAAAGGCGGGCTTCAACGGAGTATTATCCCTGTTTATTGGAGTTGTGCTCTCCTTCGTTGTAGGTGTGATAGTAGCACTTGCGTTTGGGTATAGAGATGCCGTAAGCTTAACAACAATCGGTGCCGGGACAGCAACTTACATAGTTGGCCCTGTAACAGGAACGGCAATAGGTGCAAGCTCTGAAGTAATCACCCTTAGTATCGCAGCCGGACTGGTAAAATCTATATTGACAATGATCGGTACCCCTTTTATCGCCAAATATATTGGCCTGAACAACCCTCGTACCGCAATGGTTTATGGCGGAATCATGGGAACAACAAGCGGAGTCGCCGGTGGTCTGGCCGCTACGGACCCAAAACTGGTTCCATATGGTGCAGTTACCGCCACTTTTTATACAGGTTTGGGCTGCCTAATGGCACCATCCGTATTATATTTAATCACTAAAGCATTTTTCGCCTGATCTCATAGTTTTTTAAAAAAAGACACCTCTTCTAGTATGAAATACTGGAAGCCAGGTGTCTTTTAAAATTCTCTTCGCTGAAAAAAGATTTAGATATATCCTCTATTCCTCATGATTTTGATTTCAATTTTTAAAACAAATACTTGCCCGACACCCCATTCGTAACCATAAAAAAATTTGATCATTCCAATTAAGAAAATAAATAGGTCATTTTGTTCTCTTCAATCATTCAAAATAAATTGGATCCAGTTTAAACAAAGTAAAACCCAAACTTTAGTTCAAACTATCCACCCAATTATTGAACTTTGCTCTATTCCTCTCATACCAATCATTACAGACAAGATATTTGTCATGATGTATAGTAACCGGCTTAGCCCAATAACGGAAATATCCATTCACTGTTCTTTGTTCTATTAAGGGACGATCATATGTTACCTTTTTTAGCATCGGATAATTAATGTCGAATAAATTCTTACAGTGTCTTGCATACTGTAAAACTCGTACTTTTTCTGCACTTAGAAGGTTATTGATTATTATTCGAGCTAATTTTTTCTTACCAATTCACCTACCTTCTCTGAGCTATCAATATTTATTGTGTTAGACAGTGTAATAGAGTTCTTCGTTGGTTTTTCTTCCGCATTCTCGTGGTCTCTAATCCACTTCTTCATATACTTGACCTTTTGTTCGTATGTTAGTCCATCTACTGAAACTTCCAGTAATCTATTAAAACTCATTTTAAAGGTCTTTTTATCCATCTTTTTTCTCCCTAATCTTTTTATCTACTCCTCAACATCAATCAAATAAATCCTTTCCTTAAGCCCGCCTCTTTCCTCAGCTTTTCGTTTACGAATTTCTTCTATATAGTTAAATGAATAGCCATGTTGTTCTGCTAGTGCCTGCATTACCTCTAAAAGATCGGCCAATTCTTCAGCTGCTTCTTGATTGCTAGTACTCTTAGCATATTCGTTCAGTTCTTCAAACGCTTTATTTTTCAACTCTTTTATGTATTCCTGGGGTGTTAATTTTCTTGTGTTAAATGATTTTCCTGACTGATGAATGATTTCAGGAATTCTGTCTCGGACTAGCTTGTTATACAACTTTGACTTACCCATGCTTTGGCCATTAACCCATTTCCTGAAAAAATCCCATCCCGGACAGAGCCGTCTTCATTTAAAAGCCCCAGATAGGTACCATCCCCTTTTCCTACCTGCCAAATAGCTTGTGCAGTATTAGGCTTATCTGTTATGCAGTTACTCATCACGTATTCAAATAACGCTTGCTTCCCAGGCTTAACGTTCTCTGCAACATAGGCAACCAGATAAATATCAATACAGCTCGCACCCAAATCATTAGGATTCTGATTTAAAATATGCTGACGAATAAGATTTACTCTGCTATCCTTTGTTGGCGCATTCATTACTTCTCTTTTGATAAGATTAATCCGGTAAGCGGTATAGCTTCTTTTCTCCCATTGTTTTAATTGACTTACATCACCATCAACTAAAATCAATTTATCAATCAAATTCTTTAAGTTGGACACAGTTGAAATGACATTAAGATGAATACTCCTGCCCCTTAAATTTCTCGGCAAATCAAATTTCTCCTGAGTAAAAGAAGTCATGTCGTTTCCCCTCAATTCAGAATATATTGTTGTTAAATTATACCATTTCAGCTCTCCAAGTGATATATTCATAGAAAAAGGGAGTTGTTCTTTATGACTATAAAAATGTTTGCGAAAATATTAAAATATCCGTATGTAATCGTCTATGATACCGCTACCGGAAACAAACTTCATAAGACCAGCTGCTCCTACATCACGAAAAAACTTTGATTTGAAAGTGATCATCAATCAGGAGAAGAACGGATACTATCAGGCTCTACAACACCTTGAAGAGCTAAACGATCCATCAGTTAACCCATGCAAAGTATGCAAGTCGGATTGCGATTAATTTAATTGCCGGGTTAACCTGGCCAGAAAATAACCTCGCTAATTGTCCTAATACTGACGGTAATACTGTCCGCAATAATTGAAACAGTTCACATTAAGGGATGCATCTTATCCGTGTTTAGATTATTCTTTTTGAAAAATTACTCGTCTATAATTGGACAGGCAAGACCGTCAGCTAACAGCATTGGCGGTTTGGTACAAACTTTGGCTTCGAGTGGTTAAAAAACGGGCACGCGAGGAAGACCTGTCGGCTTTCAGTGCTACAGGCTGTATAAAGCTGGTATAAAATAGTCACAATATATTAGAAGGAACCATTAACACCCATAAATTCAAAAAAAACACACACTTTTATAAGAGGGAAAAAGTGTGTGTTTTCAATAATTCTGATTCTCTTTTAACTATAACGATTTTAACTCTCAATCACTAAATGTGATGCGGATTCTATATACCTGTAAGATTGGGGAGCTACAAAGTTAGTATCTAGTTCTTTTGGATTAATAGGTACTTTGTATTTAATAAATTTTTTTATCTTTATTGCAAATCCATCTTCTCTCCCCGAGAAATAGTCTAAGAAACTATCTTTAGAAATTCCTGAATACAAACATGTTTTATTCCACAATTCTGTTGGAGAATCATTTATTATCTTATCAATTGTAAATTCTCCGATAATTCTCCCTTCAGGCATAGTTGAGTATATGATTACCGATTCAACATCCCTTTTGAAAATCCGTTTCCTATATTCAAATTTCTTGTTGCCATTCACTATTTCTTGTACATATTCTGGTTTAATCGATAATAATACTTTCACTTACTCCACCTTCTTCTAGAATCGCAAAAAATTGATCATCCGTTAACTTTACAAAGGACCATCGAATACTCCGATCTAAACCAATGTCATTAGCTAACTTTTGTCTAATTAACCTTTTACTCAATGCTGCATTATAAGTCATTTTTATTGCATAGGTAGTTGCATCTTTCTTATAGTATGATTGTATTTCATTACGATCAAAAACGCTATAAGTTGTTGCATATGTATAAAAATCATTGAAATCCCTAAACTCGTATTGACTTTTAACCTCTTCTATCACACAAATTGAAGTTGCCACGGCAGTATACTCAGCAGGCATCCCCTTAGTTCCAGTTCGATAGATAACCAGAATATCCCCCGGTTTTGCAGCATTTACCCTCATATTCGTTACATAAGTTTTATGAATACTGTTGGTTACTGTTACGTCCTCTAGAATGTCCACCTTTTCATTGTTTAAGATTGAATCGGGAAACATTATTGAATGATATTCTGGATAAATTGATAATAAATATTTTCGTGTATTTTTACTTTTAATGAGAGGATAATCTAGTAGAATATTATCCTTTAGTTCTATCATACTTTTTACAAGAACTAATTCATCACCCTTTTTATGACCCTGATTAACAAAACCATATTTCTCAAACAATTGTATAAGTGCCTCATGTTTCTGAAATATTGTCACATAACATAAATCAGCATTACCAATTATAGCATAGTCGAGTGCTTTTTTAATAAAACGTTCTCCCAATCTTGTGCCATGTGGTACTATTTTTAATGTCCCTATTTTAAGGGCCTTTTTTGTTAATAGAGTGGGGTGTACATCATTGATGGGTCCATACTCATATTTTAGATAAAGGAAACCTTCTAATTTACCTTTATTCACTTGAATATATGCTTCCTCTTCTTCTTTTCTTTTGAACCATTCTTTAAATCCTTGATAATCATTTATCAATGAATTGAAAAAAGAATTATTTATATCAATTTCTTTAAACTTTTTCTTTTCCATATATTTATTTTCCATACTTAATTCCCCCTCTTTATACCAAGATTTTTTTGGCTTACATGTACTTTTTTAAATTCAATTTTTCGATATTATCCTTAGGGTTAATTATTTCTAAAGGCACACTTAATATATTTGTAATGTCTTTTGCGTATTTAATTTCTTCATTCTGAAACATTTCTATTAGTTCATTATCATATTGTTCTCCATCGCGTTGATATAGCCTTTCAACTATAGAATAAACACTGTCAATTAGAAGAATTACTAAGGAGGGATTAATCTTAGAAAATGTACTTTCCGGGATCCTCACTATTTGTCCTTCAAGATTTAACAAACAAAAATGCCCATCTAAAATGTACAAGTTTTCCTTCAGTGAAATAGCTGCAAGGGCCTCAAGTAAAAATATTTGATTTTCATTTGAACTTTTAATATATTTATTTGAATTATATAATTCTTTCTTTTTGTTATATATTAATTGACTAGAAGAATAGTGAGGTATATTCATTTGATTTGATAATGAATTACAGAAAAAAGATTTCCCGACTCCGTGTATACCGGCAACAAAAATCATGTTCCACCTCATTTATGAAATATTATTTTTCTCACGGTTTTGTTAGATACCATATTTTGCAAACTTATATTTACTTACATATTATAACAATATTCAATAAAATAAAACAAAATTCTCTGATAACTGATTGTGAATGGACAACTACCATGTGGGATATATAAAATAAAGGTAGACAGTTCTAATACCAAAGTATTCTTTTTATTACTTTGTAGTGAATGTTAGTATTTATATCATAAAACTTTAAACAACTTTCTCGGAGGCCAATAATGAAAAAAAAAATAAAAGTCGTTGCTGCAATTATCGAAAACGAACAAAATGAAATTCTATGCGCACTTAGGTCACCTGACATGGCAATCCCTAATATGTGGGAGTTTCCTGGTGGTAAAGTGGAAATAGGTGAGGATATCTACACTGCCCTTCAAAGAGAAATTGAAGAGGAATTGGAGTGTAAGATTGAAACCAATTTTGAAGTGTTTAACGATCATACGCACGAATATGAGACATTTATCATTAATTTAACTTCAATCAAAGGCAAGGTTGTTTCGGGAACACCAACGGCAAGCGAGCATTCAAAGCTTATTTGGCTAAAGCGAGAGAATCTTAATTCCCTAAAATGGGCCCCAGCTGATCTCCCTGCGGTAGACCAGTTAATACACGAAAAAATAGTCTTCTCATAATGAGAAGACTATACTTTTTTAGTGAATTCTGTATATAAGTTGGCCGGTATTTCGCACTCTAATTCTATTTGAACTGTTATCGGCTTATTCCCTTCAAAATCTACGGAATTTCCTTTTCCAATATAAATATACGGCTCTGTTTTTCCATCAAGCTCTCGATATTTTCTGATGAACAAATGAAGGTTAACACCACGTTTTTTGTTAAAAATAATATCTTGTCCCCTATTAGATTCCTGGGTGGTATTATTAACAGACTGCCACTGGAACAAATGTTGGTTAATAAACTTATCCTTGTAATTAATGCTCTCTTTAACATCCGCCTCTTTGTGTAAGTCCACGAACAAGAAAAATTCTTTCCCATTGACAAGTAATCCTGATCCCCTGAATGAGCTATGAATTTTCCTGTAATTAGAGAGTAAGGCTGCATCAACCATTTGATATTGTTCGTATAATTTGAAGTGTGGCACTCCGTAATATTCATTTCGAAATTCTTTCTCGTATCGAAATATCCCGTATGAAATCACATCTTCTATATAATCATGGTACTCTTCTTTTTGCAGCAAAGTTGAAAACAACTTGGTTCTAAATAGTTGACCATTTTTATATTGAACTAACTTCGGTTTGGATTTTAGCTGGCCAGAATCATAGTAATCCTGATTCAGCGTTTCAAAAGCATGAAGTACTGTATCATCATCTACATTTTTAACTACTTTTAGAATTTGCTCCTTTGCGGTTTGTAGACTAATTAATTCATGAGTTATTAAATAATTTAAAATTACAAAATCATGAATTCTTTTTATCGGAAGCTTACTTGATAACTCCTTAAGGGTAGCATCAAAATCGTCATTAAGAAGTAACTTCTTCAATTGATCATGCTTTTCAACCTTTGCTATAAACTGAAGATATGTTTTCTCTTTATTGATAAACTTTACCGGATCTGGTGCACCATCATATTTAAGATAATCGACAAGAAGGAATGGAATTCTACCTGAGTTTAGTTTTTTAAATTCCTGGTACTCTTCCTTTAAATATTTCATGGAGTTAAAATTCTCTCGATCAATCTGTTCTAGAATTCTTTCTTGAGAGATCTTGTCCATTTGAATATGAGTCGCACCAGGAATATTGGCAAAGCCAGTAGCGATTGCTACCTTCAAACTTTCTTTGTCATAATATCTGCTTCCATTCAATGCTAATGCAATCAGGAAGGTTTTACTATGGTTTCCAATAAAATCGAGCACCGTTAAAAAGCTTTTGTTAGGATATTTCCTAAGCCCTCTTCCTAATTGCTGGATGAAGACAATTGGGGAGTTTGTGGGTCTTAGCATTAACACTGTATTGACGGACGGAATGTCTACCCCTTCATTAAAGATATCTACACTAAAAATAAACTCAAGGTCATCGTTGGGATCTTCTAATTTATTGATGAACAACTGCCTTTTTTCCGAAGAATCTCCGCCATGTAAAATAACACTCTTGTAGCCTCTTTTATTAAATTCAGATGCCATATACTGAGCGTGTTCAATGCTTGCACAGAAACCGAGGGCTTTTCTCTTATCCCCATCGTGGCCGTAAAATTCCATTTTATCAATAATGAAATCGACCCTTTCATTGACCTTTAATCTCTTCGTAATCTCCGCAATGTCATCAATATCAACATCGCTCAAGTCAACACTTTTGATGTCAGTAATACCAAAATAATGGAATGGGATAACCAACTCATCATCAAGCGCTTCATGCAATCTCACTTCTAAAGCAACATTATTGTCAAAGATGTCAAAGATATTATGGCTGTCACTTCTTTCAGGTGTTGCCGTCATTCCTAAAGTGAATTTAGGCTTAAAATAATCAAGAATTGTTTGATAGGTTGGACTAGCTGCGTGATGAGCTTCGTCAATGATCATGTAATCAAATTCATCTTTTGTAAATTCTTGATAACATTTAGAGATCGTCTGAATTGTTGTAAAAACATAGTCTGCGTTTTTTTGTTTATGGTTCCCTGTTAATAGCCCAAATGAGTAGCCTTCATTAGGTAGAAGCAACTCAAAAGTCTCTTTGGCCTTTTTCAAAATTTCTTCTCGATGCACAACAAATAAAAGTTTACGAGGATTGAAACTTTTCACATCAAATGCAGACATATATGTTTTTCCTGTTCCGGTTGCTGCAATGACCAGTGCTTTATTTTCCCCATAACTTCGTAATCGCTCTAGGTTCTCTGTTGCTCGCTTCTGCATCCGGTTTGGTACTATATATTTTCTATCTTCATATATTACATTTTGGGAAGGATTTGATTTCTTAAACCTATCTAGAAACTCTTCGTAACGTTTAATAAAATCATGATCAGCTTCGACACTCATATCCCATAGATTATTGTATTCTTTTATGACATCCTTAATAAAATGGGCTTCCTCTTTAGATATTAATTTGACATTCCACTCAATATTGCTTTTCAGAGCGCTCTGAGTAATATTGGAGGACCCGATAATAACCTTAAAATGATCTTTATATTCAAAAATGTACGCTTTTGTATGGAAACCAATTTCTTTATCCGTTACAAAAACCTTTAATTCAACATTAGAGAAGTCTTTTAACCGTTCCAATGCCTTAGCATCAGTGAAATTTAAATACGTAGAGGTAATAATCTTTCCTTTAATCCCTTTTGTTTCAGCTTCTTTTATCGGATCAAGCAACAACTGCAATCCACTAAAATTGATAAACGCTACACTAAAGTAAAACCGTTCACATTCCTGTATGGACTCTACTAACTCAGTTAATAGATTACCAGCTTCGGAATTTACGATTAATTCCTTTTCTACTACTTCCATGCTATCACCTTTATCTTTTCTTATTTAACCATATGTAAAATTGTACTATAAATGGATAATTCCAAGAAGTAGTTTTTGATATGGACTTGGTCAATATAAAACAGCACCCTAATTAATGAGTGCTGTTCTTAGCTCTTCTTTCAAAATGAACATGTAAACGGTATTCAGTAATTTCTCTTGTCCAGTGATAAAGAATTTCTTTGTCTTCTTCTAAAACATCAAAGTTTATCCTGAATTCTCCATCTGAAAAACTGGTTAATCCATCTGCTCCACGATCCCACATTGTCATTGGCATTGTTTCAATGAGCTTGCTGACTGCTTTTTCGTTATATCCCCAAAATTTTTTCGATGACTTATCAGAGAAGTCTATTCTTTTCCTGTATTCTGTTTCAGTTAAGTAATGATGGAAAAATGGAGCCACTTCTTTTGAAGTGATGGGTTTAAACCATTCTGAATTTCCTCGTTGTAGCATTGCCAGCAAGAGAACCATTTTGTAGCTTTTAGACATGCCGGTTTTTTCAACTTCAACTAACCAATTCTCATAACGCTCAAAGACAATCTTTTCTTGTTTGCTTAACTCATTTGCCCAAGCTAAGAAGCCTACATAGGAGTTAAACTCTTGCTTATAATGATAGGAATCAGAATGTCCTTTTAAATGCAGTTCAAGGTATGTAGGCCTTCTGCCCAAATTATGTTTAAGATCAAAGTAGTCTTTTAGTAGTTTTTCTTTACGCGGAGATCTCTTCTTAGCCATTTCTTTAAGGACATTGACCACCTGTAAATCCAGGTTTAACTCACAGTTTGAAGGAATTCTTGGTTCAATCTTTTTAGACTTGCCCTCAGCCCTTGCAGTATCAAATAAGCTTAACTTAACATCCGCATTACGATAATTTCCAATCAAGTCAATAATCACACAGTGGTCCTTACCAGGAGCTAATCGTAGACCTCGCCCGATTTGTTGAGTGAATACAGTCAATGATTCTGTCGGCCTCACAAATAAAAGTGTATCTACAGGAGGAATGTCCACACCTTCATTGAACAAATTGACCGTAAAAATGATGTCCAGTTCTCTTGTTTCAAGCATTTTTATAGCAGCAGCACGATCTACTTCTTTTTGTTGTGAATGAAGGCTGACTGTTTTATACCCTTGGTTGTAAAAAAAGCTGGAAAGAAAGTTTGCCTGCCTAATTGAAGAACAAAAACCAATTGTCCTTGTCTGTTTTTTATCTTTCCATGCTTCAAGTATTTTTGATGCCATTTCTTCTCTTAACTGAGCGTGAAGTAGTTCTTCTTCATCATAACGTGTTCCTAGCCATGTAATTTGACTGTAATCCGTTTCATCGTAGACTCCAAAGTATTTAAAAGGAGCAAGCCATTTACGATTAATAGCATCAAGGAAATCCAGTCGGTATGCTACATTACCATCACAAATTGCATAAACATCCTTATTGTCATTACGATCAGGAGTAGCTGTAATTCCAAGTAAAAATTCTGGTTTAAAGTAGTCCAATACCCTCTGATAAGATTCAGCTGCTGCATGGTGAAATTCATCAACTATAATCAGGTCAAAATCATCTGGACTAAATCTCTCAATATGCGCCTTCATACTCAAGGTATAAATGGAAGCAAAAATAGCATCTGCTTCGCTATCCTTGTACTTTCCGTTATATATCCCATACTTTTTGTTAGGCATTATATTTTCGAAAGATTTCCTCGCCTGGTAAAGAATCTCTTCCCTATGTGCTATAAATAAGACCTTCTGATAATCCTTTGCAAAGAACCCAGCGAGATAAGTTTTCCCCAAGCCTGTCGCCATTACCACAAGTGCCTTTTGGTATTCTTCTTCCCTGGTCTTATCAAGCTCTTCAAGTGCTTCAATCTGAGCAAACCGTGGCCTTATATCTCCATACTTTTCACTTAAAGGTGGATCGTGGATGATACCTGGCTGAATATTCCACCCTTTTTTTGTAGGTAACATCAAATCTAGTTCTTCCGTTTCTGACCAAACCTTTGCTAAATTTGGATTATCTTTATGATAATGCTCATAAGCTTCCTTATAATCCTTCAATGTTTCATCATTTAACTTAACAGTTTGGTCAGCATAGAATACCTTTAGAAACTCATCTAGAGCATCGTTGAAGACTGTCTTCTCATTGCTTACTGACAGGTTCCATTCTATTCCATTATTAAGAGCAGATTTTGATAGATTCGAAGACCCTATAAATAAGCAATCCTCAGAATCAGACTTAAACAAATAAGCCTTAGGATGAAAAGAAACACCATTACTCTTCCAAAGACGAATCTCAATATTGTCATCAATAGCTAACAATTCAGCAAGACCTTCAGGCTGAGTGATATGAAGATAATCCCCCGTACAAATCTTAATATCCGCACCCGCTTTAGCAGCATTTGCCAAAACGTCCTTTAAAAAAGCAACACCAGATTTCATTACAAAAGAAGTCAGAATACATATCGTCGACGCCTTTTCAATTTGACGCAACAAATGACTACCAAGGTCATTTGTAATTAACTCAATCTTACTCATCTTCAACCTCTATCAAAAAAATCTTCTCTTTAAAACCACCGCGCTTCTCCGCCTTCTGTTTTCGAACTTCTTCAACTTCATCAATAGAAGAACCATGATATTCAGAAAGTGTATAAATAATCTCTAACAAATCTGCAAGTTCTTCAATAGCATCTTTCATGTTATCAGTATTCACGTATTCATCTAGTTCCTCGTAGGCTTTTTTCTTAAGTTGTTCTATGTATTCATTTTCGTTTAATATTCTTGTGGAAAATTTCTTCCCTGTATTTTCAATTACCTCTGGAATACGATCTCGTACTAATTTATTGTATGTAGGCATAGTTTTCCTCCTTAACTTTATAATATAAATATAACAAGAACCAAGTGATATTCACATCAATGTTTTTTCCATTCTAGTTTGATAGTGTGCAACTTCAGATATTAAAATCTCAGCATATTGTAAGATCTAGTCAAACACGATTTTGAAGACCGTTAGGGACACCAGTACCCCATTCAGCCACGGTAGATCAACTTTACGTCTTAACTAGGTTTTATAGTAAACTCCTACCAGGTTTAACTCTTAAATCACCCGGTTTTATTATCGCTAAAATACTATTTTTCATAAGGGTTTTATATTGAAATTAAGAATTTCGGGAAAATTCCTCCCCTATTTAATAAGCTTATCGTTTGTTATGGTAAAATAAAGCTACCTTTATTAAAACCTCGGAGTGTGCTTTTATGACAGTAAAAAATTTGTATGAACCAAAAATTAATTCTGTAAAAGAGATGTTTGAGATCTCAAGCAACTTTGGTAAATCTCTTGAAGTACTTAGGGAAGCCATTTCAAACTCATATGATGAAGACGCTACTGACCTTTATATTTCAGCTTACCTCAATGAAGAAAATAAACTAATTTTGCGTTTTGTTGATAATGGAGTAGGAATGAACAGGGAAACATTATTAACAAATTTTTGGGGATTAGGATATAGCGATAAAAATGAGTTTTCCTCTGAACATATTGGCTATAAAAGCCATGGTACGTTAATTTATTTAAGGTCCGAAAAAATTATAGTAGATACCTACCATAGTAGTGGTTCCTATAGGTCAATTGCAGTTAACCCACTTAAGGAACTGTCCCAAGGAAGGTTATTTAAGTTCTCCGTTGATGAAATACCAAATCCTACTGGGAAAATTGGAACTGAAATCACCCTAATTGGATTTAATCAAAATGTTGCAGAAGATTTTACTCATGAAAGTATGCGTGACCATATTTATTGGTTTACTAAACTAGGAACCTTTGAAAATGAATTAAGTTACCTTGGCTACAATACAAAGGATTTTACTGTACATCTAAGAGGAATCGATTATGACTATTCAATACAATTTTCTCTATTGGATGATCAATATGAAATTTGTCCTATTGGACATAAGTTTCCGGAACCAACTGATAATATTATGCAGTTAGTGGAAGAGAAAAGAGAACACTTCTTTAAACATGCTGTACAAAAATGGGTTGGAACCAAAAAAATAACTTTTATAGATAGTGAATACATTAAAAAAGAAATTGAGTACCAATATGTTATTTATTTTGAAGGAGACTCAGCCAAAAAAATTTATAATATGGCATTAAAACCTAAAGGGAAGAAAGGACAGAATAGCTTATATAGAGTAGGCGACAGATATGGAGTATATTTGGCTAAGGATTTTATTCCTTTACAAAGAATAAATGATTGGCTTCCACGGATTGGGGATGGAAGTGCAGCGTTTAGCCAAGTTCTTCATGGGTTTATAAATTGTCAGGATATTCAACTGACTTCTGACCGTAGTAACATGGCTTCCACTAATCCTAAGCTTGCAAATGAACTTAAAAAATCACTCGTCAGTTTAATGAAAGAGATTGATGATGAATTAAAAGAAAACAACGGAATTTACTATATTAAAGATAATTTAACTCGGATATTAAAAGAAATAGATAATAAGAAACGAAAACCAAATGGTAACAGTAACACTGGCGGTAACGGTAACCCTGGTGGCAACAGTAAAACTGGCGGCAACAGTAACACTGGCGGCAACAGTAACACTGGCGGCAACAGTAACACTGGCGGCAACAGTAACACTGGCGGCAACAGTAACACCGGCGGCAACAGTAACCCTGGTGGCAACAGTAACACTAGCGGCAACAGTAACACTGGCGGCAACAGTAACACTGGCGGCAACAGTAACACTGGCGGTAACAGTGACCCTGGCGGCAATAGTAACACTGGCGGCAACTATAATCCAAATGGTAATAATACTCCCCCTAATAATGACGAGAGAACTCGTTACGAAGAAAGGATAAATAAAATAAATAATAAACGTTTTTTTGAAGTATCAGGTAAAAGTATTGTTAATTTGGAAACTCAAAGTATATCAAATGACTACGTGCGAAGAATTTATGAACCTTTTAACGAGGCTGAGACTTATGGAGTATTCATGCAATTATATAACCTTTTCCCTAATCTGTTTCCATTCACTGTACTTGATTATTCATCCCACCAAGGAATTGATTTGTTAGTTGAGTATAATAATAAGGGTTACAACCCATCAGTGGATAAAAGACCATTTTATTTAGAACTGAAACACACTTTTTATGGTAAAAACTTTAACCATTCATTTCAAATTTTAGCGTTTATAGTTTGTTGGGACATAGATACTAAAATCTTTAACAATTCAATAGTGTCAAATAATCAAGGTGAAAAAGCACTATTTAGAATCGATAATTTGCTTGATACTTACAAATATTACCTTGAACAGCCTGATCACCCGATCAAAATTCAAGTCATACCTTTAAAAAGAATAATTGAAGAAGAACTTGGACTCAAATTACAAAGAAAGAATTGATGCAAAAACCAACCATTTTTTTGGTTGGTTTTTATTTTTTACTGTAGTAATGTAAACAATCGGGTTATTCCGACTACCAAAGAAACAACCAATGCTGCAGCCCCAATATCCTAAATTTTTTTGTTATCCCTTCATTTGTTCGTCCTTCAATCCGTTTAGGGCTATCTTGACGTGCCCTAGCACCTGGTAAAATTTCATGTATTACTAGACTTCAAAGCTTTTCGCCTTTTTTAATTCAACTGTTTGTTGTCCTAGGTTAAAAACAGTTATATTCAAATTACCATAGTATCCGGGGTCTATCTTAGATGTTGTATTCGATAATCCATTTTGTAATAAACCTAGCTTCGTTAAAATTTGGCCAAACCGGTTCTTTGGAAAGTGAAGATATTCTTCTGTTTGAATAACAACAGCAGATCGAGGAAGAAGCTTATGACTCCACCTATTTTCAATTCAGTTTTATGAATATCATGATGATCTCTATACTCACTGCCCACTGTTAGGTCCTACGAACTATTTTCATCCTCTGATTTATTTATTTGGTCAATGTCCTTCTTAAAAATATTAATAACATTGCCATCGATCTCCCCACTTTTTTGCCAATCTTATTGAAATCTTACTATGCTTTTTTCTAGTCCTTCTAATACAAAAGGTACTACAGACATATGTAAATAACCTCTTCTATTTTCAGAGAGACACAGGGACGGTTCTTATGTATTATTCGAGAGTCTAAAAAGAGTGTAATTATTAAAATCTCGCTACAAAAAACCTTATCCACCAAGGGATAAGGTTAAATTTATTAGAGTAATATTTTCACAATAACTTCACAGAATATAAGGTTTGTATCCAACAAATAATAACTTTGTTTTTAATGTTGGTTAATGATTTATTTCCTCACTATATGCTTCCAAATATAAACCTTTTAAAGCCTTCCTAGCGGCTCTTCTCGCACTCCGCCTATCCATCCCAATCGCTATAAAATCCTCAAACGGCGGCTCTTCCTGGCAAATCGTCACAACTACTTTATAATGATCTTGGTACTTAATTATTTCCATCTCAATCTCATCCCTATACTCATTGATGAATTGGGAAACTCTTCGTTCAATAAAATCTAATGTCCGCATAGTTACCTCCAGTGGAATAGAGATCTACCGCTTCTTATTTTTTTGCATAGCCCTAATTTCATCTGCTTCTTTTGTAGCGCTGATAAGGTAATTTTGGTTTTCTTCTACTTCATTAATTTCCTGACTCAGTTCCTGGTATGTTATGCCGAATGCTGCGGCTAGTTTGTACAATGTTTCAAGCGTTGGACTGGATACATCTCTTTCTAAATTGCTTATGTATTTTCGATCGAGCTTGCTTAATTCTGCTAAATCTTCTTGGCTTAGGAAAGGTTTTTTGCGTAACATTTTAAGTTTGTGGCCGAATCTAATGGTCTGTTTCTCTTCCAATGCAGTGACTCCTTTTTACAACCATTAGATACCTAAGGGAAAGGACTGACCACGCACTATAATGACCATTTGTTTGCCTTTCCCAACATTTATGCGAAACGACAAAAAAACGACAACCTATAGTTGTCGCTGAATCAAATTATATTATGCTAAATGTATGCTTAGTTGTTCACCTTGATCTACTTTCCCAAACAATCTAAATTGACGAATTAGATTCCGTTCTAGAGGCTTACTCACCAACCATACCGTCGTTATCACGATCGTCCATATATGGGTATAACCCATGATCACTCGTGATCGGCATGCTGAAACCTGCGGCTTTTGCTTCTTTAATCGTCACCTGTCCATTTCCGTTTGTATCAACACTTGAGATATCGCCGGTTGTGTTTGAACTAGTGGAATCGGAAGGCTCACTGCCTGTTGAACCGGTTGATTTATTTACTACCTCGGGGTTCACATTGTCAAATTCATCAACGATTTCGTTCCCCATTAAAGTATAAGTATACTTATAGCTTGAAGGAATCTGCGTTTGATTGTTCGGATATGTGATGATTGCTTCAAAATGAGTGGCTCCGCCTGCTTTACGGATCACGTCTTCCATATATGCTTGATCACCATGTCGGTTGAGTGCACTATCTTGTGGGGTAATATTATATGCATTCGATACCCCTCCGAGAGAATCAGCAATTACATGCCCTTCATCTAACACGTCACTTACGACACCGGGAACCTTTGCTTCATCAGAGTAATATCTGCCAGAAGATAATACAGGTTCGTTACGGTCATCTTGAAGAATGATTTCGTCAGCAATGACACGTACTAGTTGCCCGTATTCATTTGTAAATGCCCAATATTCCCGGCCTCCAAATCCAATGTCGACGACGACGTTTGGTTCACGATATCCAGACAAATCACCACCATCAACTTCAATAAGTTTGTATCCTGGGAACAATTCATCATTTGATTGAGTTGGTTTTTCCTCTACTATTGGTTCATCTACAACCGTACTTTCTTCTTTTTTACTATTTTCATTTGAATTAACTGAGGTTACTTCTTGTGGCCCTGTTTCTCTATCTGTAATGGTTGCTTCTTCTACGTTGGTACAACCAACCATAAAGATGATCGTTAAAAGTAAAATTAAATAGTTCATTTTCTTTTTCATATTATGACTCTCCTACAATAGTTTCATAACCTAGCTTAACATTGTTAACCAATTGATAATAGTACATTCCAAGATTAACCTTAATTCAGAATATACATTTTCGATGTGTGTAGTATTAAATTTCAATAAAGGTTTGTACAGTTTCAAATTGCACCTCGAACTTTTTAGCACTTACGGCTCAATCTACCCTCAATTAGCCATTCTGGTTAAGAATTGATATGAGAAAAAATAATCCCATCTCAATATCTGAGAAGGGATTATTCATAATTCAATACCTTAGAAAGGTCTAGTAATTGATAATACACTATCTTTCACATGCAAAATTATCATTATCTCTATCCTTTTTAGGTCGATAGGCTGAATGAACTGAAGGAACTCTATTCGGATATTTCTTCCTCAGGTACAATCGGCAAAGATCTCTGATCCTCCACTTGAAGCTGCAGATGCTTTGGCTTCTGCTTATGTCTTCGTCTTGTCATGGCCAGCGTTAATAGTGTGCTATTCAAGTTGAGGCGGAAATGATTTGCTATATCCTCCGTTTCTTGTTATGATGAATAAGAATTATTTTTGTTCGGTGTAAAGGATAGTATAAGTATCAACTTTTCGTCTTGATGATCACTTTGGGCAAGGATAGTAATACGTTGTGCGATAACGCACTAGGAGGCAACAAAAATGGAACAAGGTACAGTTAAATGGTTTAATGCAGAAAAAGGCTTCGGATTCATCGAGCGCGAAGGTGGAGACGACGTATTCGTACACTTCTCTGCTATCCAAAGTGAAGGTTTCAAATCTTTAGACGAAGGTCAAAAAGTTACATTCGACGTTGAGCAAGGTGCTCGTGGAGCTCAAGCTGCTAACGTTCAAAAAGCATAATCTAAAATCATCTTTACGAACAGGCTCTATATATAGAGCCTGTTTTTTATATTCCTTTTAAAAAAATTCTCAATAAAAAACCCTGCTCAAAATTTGAGCAGGGAGATGGAACTGGTAATGTAAAAAGGTTTAAAGATAAAAAGGTTTGTTTCCAGTATAACATACTGGATTGACAAAAGGCGGATTTTATCAAATTATTTTTCACTTCAGGAAGAGACACAGAGACTCTTCCTGTATTTCATTCGCGAATGTAGTCCTTTCAATTATTGAAATTTCAAAACTCACATAGAAAAGCTGCAGTTTCTTAACTGCCGCATAACTTTAAATATTATTTTTCCAAGAAAGCAAATGATGATTTTAAAAGTTCAGTGAGACAAGCAGATGCCTGGTTGTTTATTGAGATCGGACCCCTTCTTCCTCCTCTACTCCCACTTAAACACATAACTTGCCATAATGAATCCGCCAATTAACCAACCGCCGAGGACAAGTGTTTCTGTTCCTAACTGGAGGAATGGTGTACCAAGGTTCATTGTTTCCCTTAAAGCAGAGCTCAAATGGGCGATTGGCAGAATTTTCACGATTGGCTGGATGATATCTGGCATATTGTTAATTGGGAAGAACACTCCTCCAAGGAAAAGCATCGGGAAGGTGATGAAGCCAGCAATCGGTCCTGCGCTTTCCGGGTTTTTCGCGATTCCGGCTATGATGAAACCAAGTGCCATGAAGGCAAGTGTGCCAAGGATAATGAAGAAGATCAAGGCAAGCCAGGAACCTGCGACATGAATGCTAAAAATAAAATGAGCGATAAGGACGACGAGCAGTGCCTGGGTTCCGTTCAGCAGCAGGCGGGCGGTGATTTGTGCAGCGATGAAGGTTGAGGCTTTCAGTCTCGTTCCTTGCATTCTTCGCAATATTCCCCGTTCACGCCAGGCAGAAATTTGGCCGGCGACTCCGTTCATGTTATTGCTCATGATCATCATTGCGACGATTCCTGGAACAAGGAAGTCCACATAACGGATGGTCAGTGCTTGAATTCCCACTTTCTCAATCGTTACGATAGGCTTGTAGTCTGCAAGTTCCTTGCTGTATTGATCAATGATTCCGTTCACAACAGTGAGGCCGAGCTCAGAGGTTGTGAGATTCTTTTCATTGTAATAAACAGGAAGTTTCGAGGACTCTTTCTGCTCTTCCAGTTTTGCTTCGTATCCTTTTGGAATCTCCATGAACAGCTGTATGTCTCCATTTTTCAGGGCTTCTTTCCCGCCTTTGATACTTTTGAACTTTTTCGCCTCAAGCCCCTCATTTTTGTAAAATCGTTCTGTTAAGTTTTTTGAAGCAGCTGTTTGATCGAGGTCTGTCAGCCCTACTGATAGGGATAGATTGCTGTCATTTCCGGCAAAAGTTCCAAGGGCCAGCATCAGAATGATTGGAAAAAGTAAGGTGAAAAACAAAACCTGTTTATTTCGTGCAAAAATACGTAATTGCGCAAGCGTTAGTTGCCAATAAGCCCTCATGATTCCCTGATGCTCCTTCCAGTCATATGGATGAATACATCCTCTAATGTCGCTGATCGAGTCTGTAAATCCTCAATTTTGAACTGATGTTCTGCTGATGCATGGATCAAGGAGGTCAAGGTGACTTGAACATCATCCGTATACAACTGGACAAAGTTATCTTTTATTGACACTTCCTCAACTCCCTCCATTTTCAAAAACCAGTCTCGCTCTGGAGGATTACTCAAATGGAATTCCACTGAACTTGTAGACTGCAGTTTTTTCACGAGATTCATTGGTGTATCAAGTGCAATCAGTTCACCTTGATCCATGATGCCAATGCGGTCACAGAGCACATGGGCTTCATCCATATAATGCGTCGATAGGATTATGGTTTTACCTCGGTCTTTCAATCGGAGCACAATGTCCCAAAGAGTCCTTCTTGCCTGCGGATCAAGCCCGGTCGTTGGTTCATCGAGAAACACAATGTCTGGGTCGTGGATCAGTGCAAGTGCAATGGCAAGACGCTGCTTTTGTCCGCCGGATAGTCCTTTAATCCTGTCATTTCGCTTCTCTGTCAACAGCATATCTTCAATCAGTCCATTGATATCTACGTGAGTCGGATAAAAACTTTCGTACAAATGCAGGATTTCTTCTACTTTTAACAATTCGAACAAAGAGGTGGACTGAAGCTGTACCCCAATCACCTCTTTGACTTTGTTCACTTCTTTTATCACATCGTAGCCTGATAGTGTTGCGGTGCCCTCGTCTGGCTTTCTGAGGCCGACCAACATTTCAATGGTGGTCGTTTTGCCAGCACCATTCGGGCCAAGCAGGCCGAAAATTTCTCCTCTATTCACCTGAAAGGATACTCCTTTGACAGCAGTGAAAGAACCATATCGTTTTTTAACTCCTTTTACATCAACAATGATGTCATTGTGCATAGCAATCCTCCAAAGGTATTTATTAAAAATTCAGCATTATCCCGCGATTACTTTAAACGCAAATAAGATCATTCCAGTAATCAGCGCGACTGCTAGGAAGGTAAATAAAAATAAAAAAGGTGAACCAGTATATCCGAAGGCTACTTGTGTTTGAAGTGTGTCGACCTGATCCCACGCACCCGTAACATTTGGTTGATAGTTTTTCGTTTTTATATAGCCTGCTAACATAACAACAGCAAAATAAATGAAATGGATAGATACAGAAGCGCTTATGGCTTGAAGAAACAGCTTCATTTTCCTAACAGCTCCCCTTTGATAACTAATTCTTAATACATATTCTATTATGAAGCTGTCAATTCCTTTCTATCATATCGCAAACCTCTTACCCTCTCGATTTGGGTTAGTAATGGAATTTGAGTAGAGATGGTACATTGCCGGTCCGACCTTGTTATAAATACCGGAGTAGAAGGTCAGTTTTCACAAAAATAAAGAAGTCGGCCGCATATTTGGCAGCCGACTCAAAAGAAAAACGCTAGTATATAGATATTCACAGTACTTTCTCATTACTCCCTATTTTGACAGAGATTTGCTGTGATTGATCTTCCCTTTCCTTTTTCCCCTTTAATGTGTCATTACCTTTCTTAGTGAACAGGATAGCCCGATCCCAGATAACGTCCATGTGGGCTGGGCCAATAAGAGCTTCTTTGTCGACATAAAGCCTATATCCGATGAAAGCGTCCTTATTATTATCTATTCCGTATGATTTTCCATCGGTATTTCCTGTACTGTAAGGTACTGTAATGCTATCTCCATTTTCTTTCCTTGAAAACTTACATACATAATAGAATTTACCGTTCTGATAGCCTTCCGGAAAATATTCAGCAGCAGAGTTTTGGAATTGTGCTGAGATTTGGGCGACCGCTACACCATTAAACAGTTCCACCCCATAGAAACTTGCATTGTTGATGATGGCTTTTCCGGTTTGTTCGTGGTTGACTCCATACAGAATGACAAAATCATCATCTGATGTTAATTGAAAGTTTTCTGACCTCAAATAGGCAGCGTCTCTGTTATCACCGATCGTGTCGTAATCCATTACAGTCGCTACATATCCATCGATAATCCAAAGGTCTGTTTCCAAATCGACAATGCTGTAGTCTGCCCTGCCATACTTCTGTATAATTTCATTTCGCAAATGTATCATCTCATTCCTGGCATTTGGAAGAACTTCAAATTCAGTTGTGTTTGTTTCTCTGCGTTTAAGAGTTGGGATAGGCCATGGTTGAAGTTTAGTGACAGGATTTTTCGGTGTAATACGGAATACCTTTACATAGTCTGAAAGATTTGTTAAATATTCCTTTCCAACCGTTGGAACGGCAAAAAGAATGACTCTCATCACGAAGTTGAAGTGGTCTTTTCCTTTTTCAAGTCCCATGTTGGCCATTCCCAAAGGGATATTATCATTATTCATGAGGCTCGAGCTAAAGCCGGCTGCTCTCAGTGCATCACGCATTTGGCCGTTGATCCCCATGTCTGCCGTGGTGATAATGATGGTTGAACTGCTGTAAGGATTGCCGTATGTTCCCTCTGGAGTGTTTTCGGTCCAGATATTCACATTGTTCACTTGATCACCCAGGCTATTAAAGAGTCTATGGTACTTCCCCGTTTCCTCATTGCCTACCGTAATATAGTCACTATAATCTTTTTCTGGTTGATTTTGAGCGAACCCAATATAACTCCTGAATCCAAAATAATAGGCAGGCGGAGGCGTTTTCCCTATCATGACGATCGCTTCATCAGGCCGAAGTTTAAAATACGTTCCGGGCCCTAAATAGTTTATATTTGGCGGATAATTATGAGGGTTAGCAGGGTCATACACTTTTGAAGGTCTCTGGCCTTTGGATGGTTCCTGGTTTGGAGAGGGCGGCAGCATATAGCTAGCGTATGGGGCACCTGCGTGATTTCCAAAACAATCTTCAATGATCCCTAAACTGCATAGCTTCAGTATATCTAAATATTGAAGACTTCCTTCCTGAACAATGTAACCCATTTTCTCCAATGCAGAGGTAAAATCAGCAATCATACCAGAATGATCATGAACATTCCCATTGCTGTTATCCATTCATTGTATCCCCTCTCAGTTGATATGAAATAATGCACCATAAATTATATCCTTTGTGGAAAATAAAGGAGTTTAGGATAGGACGTTTGCGGTAATCCAACCTACCTGGTATACCTGTTCGCATAACTTGAAGCCACAAACGAATCAGGCTTAATCTGGGCTTCCAAACCTGCCGATTCGATCCGCTTAATCATCTCATCTACGTACACTCTTGTTTTGTTTTTCGTATCCCGGCCCATATCCAAATGCCCCACCATAATGAAATTGGCACCTTTTTCGACATAAGGCAGCAATAGATCGATAATTTGGTTTTGCTTCTCGGGAGTGAACATGTAGGCGACTTCCTGGGTGAAGTTTGTTTCCAACGTAATTTTCTCCTTTAAGCTTAGAATTCTCCTTGCTATATCTACACGCCGGTAACATGCCCAGACACCTTTGCCTTCACGCGGGATTACCACTCCTGTAATGAAGCGCGTATAAGAACTATGCACATGTGAGTCCGTTCCAATGATCAGCCGGTGATTGCCAGTTGGCTGTATCTTGATGAACGCCAGGATATGCTGGAAAACTTCTTCAAAATACATATTCCGCTTGGACAAATTCTGAAAGCCGTTTTGAAGTGCCATTCCATTCACCTGCCATTCGGAAATAGTTGCACCATTTATATGCGAAAATGGCGGTGAATATACAGGGACATACCCATTGCTTCAGTATTGACACACATAGTGATGTGGCAGCCAATTATCCAAGGGGCCTGTAATGCATCATCCCTTCTTATATACATTCCTGTTCTGCTTTTAATAATTGTGGAATTAACGCTTTGTAACTAATAGTTCTTCTCCTATAATCATAAGCAGGTGCTGAAATAAACATTTGCTCTACTCGTTTATCAAATGCTAAATCTTTCCCTATTTCCAGCCTACGGAACCAATATAGATAGTTGTCAAAGTAAAGACCAAATTCATAATCAGGCACTTCATTAGCCCTCCACATGAATGGATGTATAATATTAAAATCAATCATCTGGGGTGTCCATTAAAAAACTTATTTCATCAAAAAGCAGAAAAGGCAATTACCATTTGAGTAATTGCCTTCATTTTGCCTCAATGCATTAGTCTTAAATCAATGCTTCTTATGTTCTTTTTCTTTCTTTTTACCTTTTCCTTTCTCTTTTTTCTTCGGCTCTTCCGCCCACTTCTTATCTTCTTTTTCCTTTTCTTCCTCTCTCTTCTTCTCCTCTTCCATTCTCTCTTGCTCTTTTCTCTTTTTTTCTTCTTCTAGCGCTTTTTGCTGCTCTTCTTTTTTCCTATGCTCTTCAACCAGCTTATTAATAGTAGACAGATCAAATTGTTTTTTTGAAAATTGATTGATCGATTTCGTAAAAATCTCTTTAAAAATGACGGTAACGGTACTGCCGCTGGATTCTGTCAGGTAATGATTTTCATCTGTTTGGTCATAGCCCATCCATACGGCACCGACTATTTCAGGCGTATATCCAACAAACCAGTGATCCTTTGTTCCTGCTTCATTTGCAAATGGAACTTCTGTCGTGCCCGTTTTAGCGGCAATCTCCCAGCCATCCACTTTTGCATTCTTACCTGTTCCTTCTTCGACGACTCCTTTAAGCATATACGTCATTTTAGCCGCTACCTTTTCATCCGTTACCTTCGTCGCATTGTTTTGCCACTTTCCGATTACATTTCCTTCAGCATCCACTATTCTTTTAATCGCATGAGCTTCTGTCCTTAATCCTTTGTTCGGGAATGCGGAATAAGCCTGTGCCAATGCTAAAGGAGAGGTTCCCTTGTCCATCCCGCCAAGTGCCAGACCATGGTTTTGATCTTTTTCCTCTAGTTTTATCCCAAAACGCTCGACTGCATTAATCCCATACTTCAATCCCATTTCATCAAGCAGCCAAACAGGCGGGACATTATAGGAGTGGATGACCGCATCATACATGGATACCTGACCGCGGAATTGGCGGTCGTAATTCATCGGCTGGTAACCGCCGAGATTGATTGGCATATCCTGCAGCATATCGAACATCTCATATCCTTGTTCAAGGGCACGAGTATAGACGGCGAGCGGCTTCATCGTCGAACCTGGCTGCCTTTTTAGATGTGTAGCACGGTTGAATCCTCGAAAAGTATGTTCCCCGCGGCCGCCAACAAGTGCACTGAGCCTCCGGTTGATGGATTGATAAAAGCAGCACCGCTTTGGATCAGCTGATCAGGCTGGCTTTCCGGAAACAAACTTTTATCCTTGAAAACTTCTTCAACAGCATCCTGAATATCCGGATTCATTTCCGTATAGATTCTCAGTCCTCCTGAAAGAATTTCGTTTTCTGTCAGGTCGTACTTTTGGATGGCTTCGTCAATGATATGGTCAAGATAATACGGATATTTCCCTTCATAATCGTCGATCTTCTTGCCTTGTAACACAATTTGCTGTTCCTTGGCCTTTTCCATTTCCTTTTTACTGATGTAGCCTTCTTTTTCCATTAAGGACAAAACGACATCTCTCCGCTGAACCGATTTATCCATGTCTTTAAACGGTGACAAGAGGGACGGAGCCTTGATTAACCCTGCAAGCATCGCCGATTCACTCAAGCTTAATTCACTGACCTCTTTGCCAAAATAAGTTTGTGCGGCACGCTGGATTCCCCATGCACCTTCGCCAAAATAGATCTGGTTCAGGTACCGTTCCATGATTTCATCTTTTGAATATTTTTGTTCAATCCTTTTCGTAAGGATCAATTCTTTAAACTTTCTCGTATACGTACGTTCCTGTGATAAAAACGCATTTTTTGCCAGCTGTTGAGTCAGCGTACTGCCGCCGGCAACAATATCTCCACTCATTGTATTCTGAACGAACGCCTTGGAAATCGCGAAATAATTGATTCCGTCGTGCTTATAAAACCTTTGGTCCTCTGTTGAAATCACAGCCTGGATCAGGTGATCCGGTATTTGTTTGATGCTCACTCCTTCGATATTCGAAGCCGCAACTTTACTTGCAACCTTGTTATGTTGATCAAAAATGATCGTTGGCTGCGGCGCTGGATCTTCCAATTTGCTCACATCCGTGCTCCAGATCATGATATTCAGGACCAAAAACCCCAGAACGACCAAAGCCCCACTAATGGCAATGAATTTCTTCACCATACTTTTGGATTTAATTTCATTCCAATCGATTCTTGATTTCTTCCTTTGCTGCCTTCTTTCCATTCTTCCCAATTGTCATTCCCACCTTGTTTTCTTATGTTGATGAACTAGTTGTTTAATAAGTTTTATAACTTACTATGTGCCTGACATTTAATGAGGGCACCAAATAATTATATAGAACACTATTTCATTGACCAATAATATAGGTTCGCTTTTAGGAAGTGTTTTGTGGGGTTTTTATTGAATTACTGATGGATATGGTCCATACGAGATAGCTACACTTTTTTAACAAAAATACCCGATTTGCAAATAGCGAAACCATCTTTTTCCAATTATATTTATAAAGCAGCGTTTATTCAGTAACAAAGCAAAGAAGCCCCTTGTAACTATTTAAAAGTCTTCTATAATCATAAGCAGGTACGACCACCGAATATTTGCCGAAATGAGGTAAGGAATGTGCAGGTTTTTGAAACGGAGCGCTTGAATGTCCGCTGGCTAGAAGTTCGCGATTCGGAATTTATTTTACAATTATTGAACGAACCGGGATGGCCTCAGTATATAGGGGATAAAGGTATTCGGTCCCTTGAGGATGCGGAGAATTATATTTCGTCCGGTCCATGGAGCATGTATGAACGTCATGGGTTTGGACTCTTTGCTGTTGAAACGAAAGAAACTCAAATTCCATTAGGTATATGCGGATTGATCAAACGAGATGGCCTAGAGGATGTGGATCTTGGCTTCGCCTTTCTTGAAGCATATCAGTCAATGGGTTATGCCTATGAAGCCGCTAAGGGTACATTAAAATACGCCGGCAAATTGGGTATAAATAGAATTGTTGCCATCACCACTAAAGATAACAGAGCCTCTTATCAGCTGCTGGAAAACCTTGGCATGGTTCTTGAAGGATATGTGACTCTTCCACATGACACGGAAGAACTGAAGCTTTATAGTATTGATCTAAAAGCATGAACAAAGCACAGGGACGTATCTTTTGCTTCGAAGCAAAAGATACGTCCCTGTGTTTCTAATTATTCAAAAAGAGGACTTACTGCTTTTTCATTATGAATACGATCAATTGCATCAACAAGTAATGGTGCGATTGATAATGTTGTAATTTTATTTATCATTTTCTCTTCTGGCAGCTCAATTGAATTCGTTACAACTAATTCCTTTATTGCTGATCCTTCTATTCTGCTGATGGCTGCGCCGGAAAGTACGGCGTGAGTGCAGCATGCGTACACTGCTTTTGCGCCTTTTTCCATTAATGCATTAGCTGCCAAAGTGATTGTGCCGGCTGTATCGATCATATCATCTATCAGAATCGCGTTTTTCCCTTCAATGTTACCGACGATATTCATAACCTCTACAACATTCGGTTGAGGACGGCGCTTATCGATTAATGCGATTGGTGCATGCAGACGGTTGGCCAATTTTCTTGCTCTTACTACGCCTCCGTTATCAGGGGCAACAACGACAACATCCTCTAATCCTTTATTCTCGAAATATTGAGCAAGGATCGGGACACCTACCAGCTGGTCAACGGGGATGTCGAAGAAACCTTGTATTTGCGGGGCGTGAAGGTCAATTGTAAGAACTCTGTTCGCTCCTGCTGTTACTAGAAGGTTTGCAACTAGTTTAGCTGTAATCGGTTCCCGTGAACGTGCTTTCCGGTCTTGCCTCGCATATCCGTAGTAAGGAATTACAACATTAATCGTTTTAGCTGATGCTCTTTTTAAAGCATCGATCATGATGAGTAGCTCCATAAGATGTTCATTGCCAGGCTGTGAAGTCGACTGGACCAAATAAACATCACTTCCGCGAACACTTTCTTCTATATTAATTTGAATTTCTCCATCACTAAATTTTTTCACAGAGCTTTTCCCTAACTCGCATCCTAAAAGTGAGGCCATTTCTGCAGCTAATTTAGGGTTAGAATTCAACGTAAACATTTTAAAACGCTTTGATAATTGATAAGCCAATGTAAGTCCTCCAGATATATGATATAAACACAATGCAATTAATATTTTATCATAATTTCTGAAAGCGGTTGCTATCCTTTTTCATACATTTACATTTTCTCACGGCTAAATAATATTCAGATGGACTGCTATTTGACCACACTTAAATATATCCCATTAAAATAATATCCATATTTTTATTAAAGAAGCCGAATTAAAAACAACAGAAAAAGAGATATAAACAACCAAAAATAATGAACCTGGACTAATGTCAAGCCATTCTCTATTTTGGTACCCGCAACTATTAAAACTTGTATAAAAGCGATGCGTTGTGGTGACCCCAACCTGTTATGGTATTTGTCCCTTCTTGTGAAACCTAAATCGTTTGTTATTGGTTTTTTGGTTATATCAACAAAATTGCTTTTTTAAATGCTTAAAGCAGTTGGATTCAATAATTTACAGGATTATTTCCAAAGAATCTAGAATAAACATAATAAAATTCCAAAAATTGGAGAGTGGGTCATGATTTATGATATGGAGGAGTATATAAAATATTTAGATGGTATTCATAAACGAACAATGCAATATGTGAAAGTAATACCAAATGATTTCTTACAATGGTAGCCTTCTGAAGATAAATTTTCTACAGGTGATTTATTGCGGCATATCGCATCATCCCGAGTGATGTTTCTTGGTATATTTGAACATGGAACGTGGAAATATCCAGGGCATGATATAGGTAAGGGAGCATTTATTGAGGATATTTCAATTTATTTAGAGGCATCTCATATTGAACTAAAAGAGGGTCTATTAAAAGTTGGCAATGATGTGTTGAAAAAAAAGCTTTTAACTTTACATGGTCATGAAGTTAGTGCATGGAGAATTCTTATGGCAATTCCAGAACATGAAATCCATCATCGTGGGCAAATCTCTACGTATTTACAAATGAACAAAATTGAACCCCCTCAAATATTCGGGTTAAAGATTGAGCAAGTGAAAATATTATAATTTTATAAAGCATTGGCCTTCATCGTTATGATGAAGCTTTCTATTCTGTCCTGTTACCCTAAACTGAGCGTTTAAGAGGTTATTTAAATTATTTTTTATATTTGCTCATAAAAACGCCAAAAGCAGTGTGATTTAAAGTTGTTAAATCCACTGCTTTTATACGTGTTTTTATACCTTGTGCTCTAAAAGAGAACGGCTTACACTAATACTAGGTTCTTAGAAGCATTTAATTAAAGTCTTTCTTTATTATCTATTTAGCTAAATGATTTTTCCTAAGTTGTTTTACCTTCTTTTCCCCTTCCAAACACCCAGTTGAAAGATGAACACTGAATAACCAATGAAAATCGAAACAGGTATGATGACTTTTTTATTATTTTTCCAAAGATCGAGAATGGTCTTCTGAAGGCTGTCTTTTAGGTACAGATAGTAGATGTAGACTAATAGTATGGATAGCAATAATAAGAAGGCAAAGCGGAGTATGCGAAAGAAAGAGATACCTTCCAATAGTGGTTTTCTATGCTTTTTACCTTTATATCCAGCGGCGGAACTCTTGTTGGAAAGCCTTGTTTCAGCCATGAGCCTCACTCCCTTGGTCGGATACAAATTCTTATGCTTCTTATATTCTTTCCCTTTGCTTCATTATCCTTTGATTTATCCAAGAAAAAACAGCCCTATCAAAGATAGAGCTGCCATTTTTTCTAATTCTGTCATCAAACGATCATTTCATTAAAACAAAGTTCTTTTGCAGCTCTGCTTCATTGATCGATATCCTGATCGACAAGTCTTCCGTTCGCAGGACAAACTCTTTGACACCAATAAATTCAGAATGGGCCACCAAATAAAATTGCATGCCCCTTTTAAAGCCTCTAAAATTCTTCTTTAGTCTGTATTTCTCCATGATTTTATCAAAAGCACGTGGACGCTTCCGGTGCTTCTTCCCTCACTTGATTTTTTCCGTTTCTACGGTTAGCATTCGTATGTTTTCCAGCTAAGAGAACAATCAGTTACGGCAACAAAGACAACACCGCAAAAAAGTGCATGATCGAAGCTGCCATTACGAACAGGTGCCAGATGGCATGGTGATAATGGAAGCCGCGCCATACATAGAATATCGCTCCCAGTGTATATAGGACGCCTCCGATCACCAGGAATCGCAGTCCTTCTATTGAGACGTTTTCAGTCAGCGGTCCCCAAGCAAACACGATCAGCCAGCCCATGACGACATAGAGCGCGGTTGATGTATGCAGGAACTTTTTGACGAACAGGGATTTGAATACGGTTCCGGCGATGGAGAGTCCCCAGACGATGCCGAACAGTGTCCAGCCAAGTGCTCCTTTTACCGCAATGAACAGGAATGGCGTATAGGTGCCGGCAATGAAAAAATAGATGGATGAGTGGTCCATGATTTCGAATACATCCTTTGCTTTGCCGGGCGGAAAGCTGTGGACGAGGGTGGATGATGTATATAACAGGACCATTGTTGTCCCGAACAAGGTGAAGCTCACGACATGCCATGCTGTACCGTACAGCGAGGCAAAGACAATCAGGATCACGAGGGCTGCAATGCTTAATAGTCCCCCGATTCCATGGATCACCGCATTTGCGATTTCCTCTCTCTTCGTAAAGATATGTACATTCGCCATATTTTTAACTCCTTTGCTCTATATGACAGAAAGTCGGCCTGAATAGTTTCTTCTATATATAGTAGAACCTGAGTATATCATTTATGACGGTGAAAGGTGAAAGGATTTGCAGCTATTGCTGGCTCACCTTTTTGACTGTTATCGCAATTTGTAATTGAAAGTTGAGGTTGTGTTTATTTTCATGTTATATGATGTTCATTGACAAAGGCACTTCGTTTTTTTCTGATGAAGAGCTTTGATGTAAAAAATGGGTGGAACGCAGCCAGCCATTGAGAAAAGTTTTACCATAGGAGGTTTATACATGAAGAAGATGCTCTATTTCATCACAGACTGGGTTTCTACCAAACGCGGGATGTGGATTACAATCATCGCCTGGCTGGTATTGATGGTGGGCTTAAGTGCTGGCCCTAAGCTTGGCGATTACAAGGTGAACAATTTTCAATCGCTGCCGGATGATGCGAAGTCCGTCATCGCGCAAAATAAGACGGAGGACTTTTTCCCGAATGAACAGGGTACTCCGGGCATTCTTGTATTCCATAACGAGAATGGGGACATCAATCTTGATGAAGTGAATCAAATCCTTGATGAAATCATTTCCGAGGACATTGAAGGGATTAAGAATATCATTGATACTCGGAAACTTCCCCCACAGGCGCTGGGGTCGTTCATTTCTGAAGACAAATCAACGATGATTGTGCCGATGGAGCTTGAACCAGGCCTGGGCAATGATCAGTATGCCGAAATCAATGACCGGGCTACCGAAATTGGTACGGGCATTGCTGACAAGCTTGAAAGCACATCGTTTTATATCACCGGTCCTGCCGGGATTGCAGGTGATACGATCAAGCTTTTTGAGCGGGCGGACTTCGTTCTGTTGCTGGCTACAGTCGGGATCATCCTTGTTCTCTTGATTGTCATTTACCGTTCACCGCTCCTGGCCATCATTCCATTGCTGGCTACAGTTATCGTTTATCAAGTCGTGAACCAGAGTGTCGCCCTGCTTGGAGCTGGAGGACTTGAAATCAATAATCAGACGACCTCCATCATGAGCATCTTGCTTTTTGCGGCCGTCATTGATTATTCATTGTTTGTATTCTCTCGCTTCCGCGAAGAGCTGAACCATTATGAAAGCAAATTCGATGCGATGAAGCATGCGATGCGCGCGACGGGCGAGCCTGTCTTTTTTGCCGGCGGAACTGTCCTTGCTGCGATGCTCGTGCTCCTGTTTGCGGATTTCCGTGATTATCAGAACTTTGCACCGATCTTCGGTACGGCGATGTTCTTCATCATGCTCGCTTCCGTTACCCTGGTGCCAGCACTGTTCACGTTATTCGGACGCAAGGCGTTCTGGCCGAAGGTTCCTAAGTATGGTGTCGAGACAGAGATCAAGCATGGTGTCTGGGGACCAATTGCCAAATTCGTTGTCAATAAGCCTGGCCTTTCCGGCGGAGTGGTCGGCGTGCTTCTCGTCCTATCCGCGTTAAACATTTTCAATCTGAATTATGAATTCGACATGGTTAAAAGCTTCCCAGAGGATTTGCCATCCCGGGTTGGTTATGAAATAGTAGAACAGAGATATGATAAGGGTGAACTGGCCCCTACCACGCTATTGATTAAAAGTGATACACCATTAACAGAAGAAGATGCACTGAAGATTACCGAAAAGCTGAATGCTGAAAAAGAAATCGCTTCTGTCCGATTGGCTGGTATCACGGAAAATGGTGATGCGGCGAAGTTCAGCATCGCGCTGGACATGAATCCGTACTCGGTTGAAGCAATGGATTATATGGAGGATTTGCGCAATCAATCTCCTGAGCTGCAGGAAGATCTCGGACTGAAAGCCGATGCTTATTTTAGCGGGGTCACACCAAAGCTTGTGGATGAGCGTGAAGTCAATAATTCTGACATCGTGAAAATTGTCCTGCTTGAAACAGCGTTGATCCTTGTATTGCTGATTGTATTGACACGCTCACTGAAAATGCCGATTTACATGATGGCAACCATCCTGCTTTCTTATGCATCTGCCCTTGGCCTCGGTGTATTCCTGATTGATGTTCTGTTCGGATACGATGCTATCAGTACTCGTGTTCCTGTGTATGCGTTTATCTTCCTTGTTGCACTGGGAATCGATTATAATATTATCCTGGCTTCCCGCTTTAATGAAGAGCGCAGTAAACACAAAGTGAAGGAAGCCCTTGAAATTGCCATACGCAATACAGGCGGAGTGATTTCGTCCGCAGGTGTAATTTTGGCGGCAACGTTCGCAGCGCTGACGACGATGCCAATCGCCGATTTGTTTATCTTCGGATTCATGGTCGCTGTCGGCATCCTGATCGACACCTTCCTCGTTCGCGGCATGCTGCTGCCTGCACTGATTCTTTTCTTTGAAAAAGATAAGCAGACAAGTGTGGAGAATCAATAAGAGCTGGAGAGGCCTCCTCTCCTCTTCCCCCTTAAGGAGGCGTAAAGAATGAGAATACTTGTTGTTGATGATGATGCGAATATCCAAAGACTCGTGACCATCCATTTAACCCAGGAAGGGTACCAGGTTTTCAAGGCCAGCGATGCTGACGAGGCTTTATCCCTGATTGAAAAGCAAAATGTCGACCTTGCAATTGTCGATGTGATGATGCCTGGGATGAATGGCTTTGAACTGACGAAAATCCTGACTGATGATTGGGAGATTCCCGTCATCCTCCTTACTGCGAAAGGCCAGCTAAGCGATAAAGAGCAAGGCTTCCTTTCAGGCAGTGAAGATTATATTGTAAAACCATTCGAGGTGAAGGAGCTGCTCTTCAGGGTTGCTGTTGTATTAAGGAGGATGCAGCGGGCCATCGATTCGGTCATCCAGGCTGGCAATATGAAGATTGACCGCAACAGCTTTGAGGTAGAAATCGATCAGGAGACCATCCTGTTTCCGCTGAAGGAATTCGAGCTGTTGAGCATCCTTGCTTCACGGATGAATAAAACCACTCCTCGTTCAACTTTAATTGAACAGGCCTGGGGAGCCGATTATGAGGGCAGTGAACAAACGCTAAACACTCATATCAACCGGATCCGTGAACGCCTTAAGAAGCATGGAGCCACTGTGGAAATCCAGACGATTCGCGGGATTGGCTACAGACTTGAGGACGTGAAATGAATACGTTGTACAGGAAGTTCATCATCGCAACCATTCTCATCCTGGGCATCAGCATTGTCATCGCCTTCATCCTGGCAAACTGGGTCTATATGACATCGACAAGGGAAAGAATCGATGAACAAAACGTTAAAATTGCCAAAGAGGTTACTTCAAGTCTCGAGCAAATGCATTCTACATCGCATTTAAGCTTCACAGCCTATCTTGATTCAATCAGTAAACTGGGGTATCAAATTTATGTTCTAAGCGAAAGTGGTGAGGAATTCTTTTTTGGCGAAGCTTTTTCGAAAAAGAACCTGCCTGCTAAAGCTATTGACGTAATTGAGGAAAAAGAAATCTATCACGGCATGGATAAAACAAGCTCACCATGGCTGATGATGAGCCATTTTTCAAATCAGCTTGATAATACCGTCGGCGTCCCCTTCACCATTGGAGACGAGGATTTTGGCTTGTACCTGAGGCCGAATAATAAAATGTTATTCTCCGACGTACATGTCATTTTTGCCTGGTTTTTTGTCGCGGTGTCGATCGTCAGTATAAGCGGGGTCTTCTGGTTTGCCAAACACCTGATCCAGCCGATTACAAAGCTGACAGAAGCGACAAGGGAAATCACAAGAGAGAATTTCAACTATCCTTTGAACATCTATCGGAGTGATGAAATCGGCCAGCTTGCCGAAAGCTTCAGCAGAATGCAGACTCAGCTGCAGCATAATGATGAAGCACGTAAATCATTCATTAATAATGTATCCCATGACTTTCAATCACCATTGATGAATATTCAGGGATACGCTGAGCTTTTAAAAACACAGGAGCTCGACGAGGAGCATCGGGAGTATGTCGAAATCATCGACGAGGAATCCAAGCGGCTGTCCAATCTGACAAAACAATTGCTGCTGCTTACATCCTTGGATCAGAAATCCTATCCGATGAAGTTGTCTACGGTCAGGATTGACACACAGATCAAGGAAACAGTCAGAAGGCATCAATGGCGTCTGGAGGAAAAAGAGATTGAAATCTCTTACCATCTCCCCCCTGCCCCGATCCTCGCAGATCCGGAACTTTTGATGAACGTCTGGGACAACCTGCTCACGAATGCAATCAAGTACAATCGAGCTGGCGGAAGCATTTTTATCCAGATAACCGAAACCTATAACTGGATCAACATCACCTTCGCGGATACCGGAATCGGAATGAACGAAAAGCAGGCCTCGAAAATCTTCGAACGCTTTTACCGTGTCGATGCCGCCCGCAAAAAGAACGGAACAGGATTAGGCCTGTCGATTGTCAAACATATCATCGAATTGCACAACGGAAATATTGAAGTGGAGAGCGAGAAAGATTCAGGAACGACTTTTACGATAAAGCTCCCTAGAGAAAAACAAACGGAGGAATAAAACATGGAACAAACTTGGAGTATTCGGCTTATACGATTTTCAGCATTATTCGGACTGATTGGAACCTTCCTGGGCTCACATATGGCAGGTGCCGGCGACTATGCCATGCGCCCCATCCACGCCCACATCCTGTTAGTCGGCTGGCTATCCGTATTCGCCTGGGGAATCTTTTACAAAAACTATAAAATTAAGTACAAAAAACTAGTAGCCATCCACAGCATCCTCGGCATGATTGGCTCACTAGGACTCACCATCGGAATGTGGATGTACAACCTGAATCCATTCAACATGGACAAAACCTTCGTCATGGTTCTATTTATCGTCGGAGGGTCACTGTTGCTACTAGCATTCATTTTATTCCTGGTTGTAACTTTCTTTATTGAAAAACCGCGAGAAGTATAAAATGAAGCGTCCCCTTGCTTTAAAAAAGCACCGGGACGCTTTTTTAGTTTTAAAACACCAATATAAATATCCATTTTTCTTCGTATCAGTCTATAAAAACTATTAACATCAAATCGCCCCTTAGTCCAAAAGTGTCCAGCCCGCTGATCATATTTTATAAAATCTATCTTATCCCTCAATCTTTTTCTAGCCCCTCGCCTAAAGCAATCTGTCCCGAAAAATTTATATTCAAGAATGTAAAAATAGTAGAAATATTTCAAATTCTGTTTGTCCAATTTTAATTAAGGGTAAATTTACTAAATAAAACAGTAGGTAACTTGTTATTTCACCATGTCTGTCGGGGGCGTATCTGGGTGTAAATAACTCAATTATATGTTCTTTAAAATTTGATAGCATAGCATCAAAAATCTTTCATCAAAGGTGGTTCATCTATGGAGTTAGTAAATTGGTTGAATGGGTATGTGTGGAGTTCATTTTTAGTCTTCGCGTTCTTAGGGTTAGGTTTGCTTTATACGATTCTTACTCGTTTTGTTCAGTTAAGATTTTTTAAGGATATGATCAAACTGACTTTTAATGGAGGCGAATCTAAGGCAGGCGTTTCTTCCTTTCAGGCATTGTCCATGTCACTAGGAAGCCGTGTTGGTACAGGTAATGTTGCTGGAGTGGCAACAGCCATTGCGTTCGGAGGTCCAGGGGCTGTATTCTGGATGTGGGTGGCTGCCCTGTTGGGAAGTGCGACTTCCTTCATCGAAATTACGCTTACCCAGGTTTATAAAAGGAAAATTGATGGTCAATATCGCGGAGGAACGCCCTTTTATATTGAAAAAGGGCTGAAATCGAAACGGTTTGCCGTCGTTTCAGCAGTATTGACCATGATTGTTATGAGTTATTTATGGCCTGGCATCCAGGCAAATACTGTGGCATTAACAATGAACAATACTTTCGGGATTCCTTCGATCGCGACTGGAATCGTGCTCTGCATATTACTGGGTTTTATCATTTTTGGCGGGGTTAAACGGATTGCTAAAGTTGCTGAAGTAATGGTTCCCTTCATGGCCATCGGCTACATATTGCTTTGTATTGCTATTCTTAGCTTTAATCTAAATCAAATTCCAGAAGTTTTTTCTTTAATTATCTCAAGTGCATTTAACTTCAATTCAACATTTGGCGGCCTGATGGGTTCTGCGATTGTTTGGGGAGTACAAAGAGGCGTTTATTCTAATGGAGCGGGCCTGGGCAGTGAAACATTCGAAGCCGGCGCTGCTGAAGTTTCCCATCCGGCAAAACAAGGACTGGTCCAGGCATTCTCCGTTTACATCGATACGTTGATTATCTGCCCAGCCACTGCCTTTATGATTCTGATTACCGGGATGTATGATGTTAAACCGGAAGGGATGACCCCTGTTATTGATAAACTCGGTAATGCCGAACCTTCTATCTATACACAGCTGGCAGTAGAGTCAGTGTTCCCAACATTCGGTGTTGCCTTTCTGGCAATCTCCCTATTCTTTTTCTGCTTTACGACACTTTTATCTTATTATTATAAGGCCGAAACAAATCTTGCTTTCCTTGCAGGCCATATAAAGAAAATGCCTATTTGGGCAAATCATATTCTGAAAGTAGTCCTATTAGCGGGTACATTTTACGGAAGCATCAAATCAGCTACTTTTGTCTGGGCAATGGGAGATTTAGGAATGGGCGCAATGGCTTGGATTAACCTAACAGTCATCCTATTGCTGACCAAACCAGCTCTAAAGGTATATAAAGACTACGTAAAACAAAAGAACGCTGGAAAAAACCCAGTTTTCAAGCCTGAAACGTTAGGGATCGAGGGTGCAGACTTTTGGGAAGGAAAATATAATAAAACTCCAGATACAGTCTTATCCGAAAGAAGATCAATATCAGTTTAATAGATTAATATGGTCTTTTTTTGCGAAATAAACACATGGGGACGTACCCTTTGCTTCCAAATGGAAGCAAAGGGTACGTCCCCATGTTTCTACTTAATCTTTCTTTACTAATTCATACCCATTCTGCTGAATAGCGTACTCTACCCCCTGCTGGAGGCTTGAGAAGGTGTGGATTCCTGCTAGATTAACGTTTGAACTTAAGATTTGAATACTTAGTTCAGCGGACACACCGACAACAAAGCATTGTCCGCCGATCAAGCGGACCGACTGGATCATTTTTTGGATGCCATGGATGGTGTATGAATCAACCTGCTTGATTCCAGTTAAGTCGATAAGCAGGTATTTAGCCTTCAATCTGGTGATCTCCACCAAAGCTTTTTCTATCATACTGCTTAACCGCTCATCATTATACTTTCCGATCAAAGGAATAACGAGAATATCCTTCAGAACTGGAATGACTGGAGAAGACAGCTCCTGAATCATCGAATTGAGTTCCTCTGTACGAGTCTCGACCATCTCTTCCAACTCCGAGATGCTTTCCTGTTCTTTCTTCCTCGCTAATTCATGAATGTTTTGCGAAATGGTCACAGTCGATGGGCTGATTACAATCTCATCGTATTCATCGCCCCCCTGCTGGCTCTTCACCATTTCATACCACATATTTTGCTGGAACAGACCAGTGAAAATCCCTGCCCAATGACTTGGCAGCAGGACCCCTGCTTTATTTTTATCGGAAAGCTTGAAAATCCGATGTTCCCAGCTGTTGCGGATTCTTACGACAGCCCTTTTCTCTTCATAAGAATACTCATGAATTTCAAAATGTCCCCAGCCTGCACTCTTATAGATATCCCCATATTCCTCCAGCAGCTGCACCACATCTGTTCTGCCTTCGTAATATGAGCTTACAAGATGTCCCATACGAAAGCCGGTTACCTCATAAACCGTCTTGGACACGTCACTTCCGGATATTTCTTCTATTGTTTTTAAGAACAGCTCGATCGCCGAATCCCAGAACAGCAAAGCAGGGGCACCATCAAACGTCAGCTGACCTTCATAGCTATTCCATACGAACTGATTTTTGTTCACTTTTATCTCATAGTTAGAATTACCCATTATCCTTCTCCCAACATAACTAAGTAAGTCCTATTCTATCTTAAACAATATATAAATACCAATATAAGCACGGGGACGTACCTTTTGCTTCCATCCAAACTTCTGGTAAAGCAAAAAGGAGAGCGGATCCCCTAATTTGATCCACTCTCCTCTGTTTTTCCCAGCATCCTATCGCCTCTTAAACCAGGTTCACTTACGACTATGCGCGAGTGATATGATAGCATGGGAGCGCACATTCTTCTTCAATCAAAAACTAAGGGAATATCATTTTTGTCCCTTTAGTTGTATCTAAAAAAATTATATTCCCTCAAATAAACCCTTAGTTGCCTGAATCCAAGTTTTTGCCATTAATGTATTCCCCATAGTATTCATATGAACACCGTCATTGGTCAGTGGCTGGCCATTCCCAGACTCCAAGTATTTCATGAATGCTTGATGTGTTGGTACAAGTGTAGCATTATATTTCTCTGCTAACCTATGGATGATCTCAACATATGCGGCCAGCTTCTTATTCCCTTCACTTTGGGGGTCTTCTTTAATAACGGTCGGCTCCATTAGCACAAGGGAAGCGTTGGTGTTTTCAACGACCTTCTTAAGCATAGATTCATATATTTTTTCGTATGGTTCAGGATACATTTGTTCAAGGTCATGAGAATCAAATTGTCTCGCAACATCGTTAATCCCAATTGAGATGGAAACAATATCTGGATTTAAGGAAATGACATCCTGATCCCAGCGTTCAGCCAGGTCATTTACCCGATGTCCACTTATGCCTTTATTAAAAATCTCCAGCTCTCTCTCTGGATAAGTAACCTTTAAATAGTCATGAACCAATCGTACATATCCGGTACCGATTTCATCATTCTCACTGATTCCCCACCATGTAATACTGTCACCAATAAAAACGATCCGCTGTTTCATGTTATTCCTCCTAATCTAAGATTAAATGATTTCCCGGCCCTTCGATTCCATTTCTTCCCAGGTACATAGATACCCCTCTAACTTTTCAACTAAATAGTTAATATAGAAGGAAATCATGCTATACGGGTCCTCGATACCGGAAACTGCCTTTCCTGCAAATGGTTCAATCTCTTGTTTCCATTTTTTTAAGTCATCCACTATTAAGTGCAATTCGTCATGGAATTCTACTTTTTCCGGATCAATAAGACGATTAGGGAACAAAGGTACATTCCATTTAGAAACTTCTGATAGCACTTTTTCAATGCTCCTAATTACTTGCCTTACTTCGGTATGGCGCTGATCAAACATTGAGTAAAAATCTTCTTCGATTTCGTTAAAAGAATCACCCCAGCTTAAACGGGCAAAAAAGTAATCATTCATTAACTGAACTGATTTCCAAGGATACAGGGAATCACTATCATCTGATCCAGCCTTCGGAATATAGGGGACAATCAAGTTGACCATTTGGTCGATACCCATCTGAGAATAGAGGTTAAGATCCTCATGAATTCTTTGGAATAATGGCGGAAACAAATTGCCTAACATAAAATGGTCACTATAATATTCAAAAATCGTAAGTTCCCGGCCACTTTCCTTCGTAGCATAGCACCAAGTTTCCAACGCCTTGATGGCTCTGTCTTCTTTTTTATAAGACTGCTGATAATTCCTTCCCCAGTATGCAAATAAAGTATGAACCGACTTAGAGCCTGGAGTTTCTTCGGAGAGTTCAAGCATTTCCCAGGATAACCCTGCATTATAGGCAATATGCTCCACTGCAACACCAGGAAGCTGCTTTTGTATAAGCTCAGTAAATGAAATATATCTTGCTAAAAAATGTGGATCATCTTCAATTCCTACGTCTGCAGGCCATAAGGATATTCGTTTTATAGAACTGGTTTCCTCACAATATTCCTTAATTTTATCTATTATCTTGCTCTTCCATGTTTCATCTGAAAAATCGATTTGTTTTTTCCCAGCTGCCGACAGTCCCTCTGCTAAATAGTGCATACTATGCCCTCCAATTGTAATGGAAAGGCCGCGATTCTCGATTTCTTTCGCAAGAATATGCTTTACTTTATCCCATAGCATGAAAGTAAAAAACAGTTCATTGATATAATGTTTAGCTGCCCAGTCGACTAGCTGCAAGAGAAATTCCGGGTCATTATAATTTTCAACAACCAGGCCTCTTCTTTTCATTTTCCCTGTAAGAATAGGCGTTTGCTTTAGCCCTTCCCCTGTGACAGCTGCATTTTCTTTGGATAAAAAATGAACCCATTTATACCCATATAGTTTTTTCAGAGCATGATATACTCCAAAAAGCACCGAACGCGGATTTGAACCAATAATGTATAAATCATTCCCATTCTCCAAAAGCTGAAAAGTATCTATAGCTTCATCGGTTTGAAAAACGGGCTCATTAATTAAATCTTTTTGTAGGAAATCCTGCTCCTGCCCCAAAATAAATGAATAATTCAAGTTCGTGCTGACCTGTTCGGCATATTTAAATAATTCCGATTGCGCAAACTTGATAGCGGGAGCATCATTCAGAATGGAACACTGTATGCTTGACATTTAGACACCTCTTTTTACTAAAAATCCAGTAACGATTGATTCATTTCCTTTAACAGCATTCCTGATAAGATAATCGCATTGGTCCAGCCGCTTTCAAGTACATATGCACCCCAGCCTGTGTCGCCATTATTGCCAAAATACTCTCCTCGTTCCATATGGAAGGAACGCATCCAGCCGCCGTTGAACTCTTTTTTCGAAGAAGAAATTTGAATGTCAGCTACAAATTGGGCTAGTTTATCATAAAGATCTTTAACTGCGGGGTCACCAGTTGCTTTCCAGGCTTCCCAGGCATTCATAAGCAAGAAATTATTTGTATACAATTGATCGGCTATACCCTCACCATTCAATCTAAAAACGCCGGTATCTTCTGTACCATATCTTTCAGGGTCCGGGTTATCACTTTCCTCAATCCCCCCTGATTCATGCTGATGGCCAGCTAAATATTCAATCACTTCATTTAAGCCTTTTCGGATTGATTCATCCTTTGTAACTGCATATATTTGTGCTAACGACAAAAGAAATCTGCTGTAGCCAGCTGTTTTGCTGTACATGAATTTAAGATTCTCTTTATCTTCCAGCAATGTTAAAGCACCCCGGTGGGCCGTCTTTAAAAATTTTTCATCATTTGAAACGTAGTAGGCTTGTATGAACGCAGCGTGGACGATCGCTTCAAAATGGGGATTCATGCTGGCTTCAGTTGAATGCTGAAAATAAGCAATCCCTTTCTCTTTTAATTCTCGTTCTCGAATACATTCTGGACGCAGTCCATTTCGATTTTGCGTGTTTAAGAGAGCATAGGCAGTTAGCAGGCCTCTTTCTTTGTATTCTTCGTTTCCGGTTTTTCGGTAAAGATATAACAGAACCAGTGCTACCCAGCTGTTATCATCTGAAAAAATTTGGTCTGGCTTATTTCTCGGACTCTGAAACCATTTCCAAAATCCATAAGTATCCGATCGAACATCTATATCCTGGTAGCCTGCTTCGAACAAATAAGTAAGTAAGTTTGCTGAAATCTCACTCCATTTACTTTCCTTTGTATATTCACCATATAAGTAAAATAGCAGTGCAGTATGAGCATGACAGTCAGGACGGAAATCCTCGCTGATGTCGCTTCGGATTGAATGAACATTTTCATATACACCGGCACTTCCATCTTCTTTTGGTAAAATTCCCGAAGTTAAAAACCAGTTCACTCCCTTTGCGATTGTTTTGTCTATGTTTGTTCCTTTGGCCAATTGAACGACAGGAGGAATCATCGATATTGGCAATTGAAAATCCTGCTGCAATTCTTTCACGACATCGTTCCATAGCCAGTTAGGCCGCAGCGTCCAGATTTGATCATTGCTTAAAAAAGCGAAGGTGGAAAAAATCGTTCTTCCTTCCCCATGATTTTTCACTATTAATCCAGGATAGGTTCCTTCCGCTTTCGTCCAATGAGTTTCTTTAAAAAATCCGATATCCAAAATTCTTTCCGTATCAAAGGTGAAGCCAGTTAAAAATGGGCCCTGCCACTCGAGCAGCTGGCCTTTTTTATATAGTTGTGTATCTTTGCTGATCACTAATTTTTCAAGCCGGCGATTGGTCACAGCAAAATCCTGCTTAAATCCAAAGAGCCTGGAACTGGGGAAGTCCTCACAATTGATCAGTTCCCCATATAAAAAGCCACCTTGTTCAACAAAACCATATAACTTCTCAAGAATGTGATAAGACAACTTCAAAGGTTGGCCATTTTCGTTGCCATTTAAAAAAATTGATTTATATTTTGAAAGATCTTTATCTGCCAATTCTTCAATATTAGAATAGTAATCATTGAAGTTTATACGATTTTTCATTTGCCCACTTTTGTCAACAAGAGCGATCAATTCTTCTCACTCCAATCATACTTTATGAATTTCCGGCCACTTCAGTTCAATTCCCGCTTTTACTAATCGTGCCTGAAAATCCTTTAATTGATGGCTTCTAACCTCACTCGGACTTACATCATGTTCGATGCAGTATGCCGCTAAATGTCCGGCGGCTTCTCCTATATTCCACTCAACCGGATGCAATCGGTAGCAACCATTCGTTAAATGAGTCGTTCCGATATTTTTACTGGCTGGCAGCAAATTTTTGACTCGAACCGGAATTAAGCTCCCTAGCGGAATTTGGAATGGATAAGCAGAGATATCAATATATGTATTCATTCCAGTACTAGGATGCAGGTCTAAACGATAACAGCCAATTCCGACACTATCTTCAAAAAAAGTGGCAGAATTCTTCCCTTCTATTTCACCACTGATATGCTGTTCTTTCACGGTGAACTCTGCTTTTATTCTTCTTGATTCTCGAATGTATGGATACTTGGCCAATCCATCTTCTGTTCCCAAAATGTCTTTTCGCAACCGCAACCCAGGATATCCGCAGCCCCCATCTGGTCTGGGTGCTTCCGTCTGCATCCAATACAGCAAGGATAAGCTTAGTTGTTTTGCATTTGTTATATGCTTTTCTTTCTCTTCCTCACTTACATCAATAATAGGTCCGAGCCAATAATCATTTTGCGGCCAATTAACGATTGTTATATCACTCTCAAAGGTACCTAGTTCGAAATTCGCCGTATCAATAACCCTTCGGTAATTCCATAATGAGAAGCGATTGGGCTCATGGAAGAGCGAATATTCAATTGGTTCTAATGTATGAGGAACCAGACCCCACCAGCTCAATTGCTTTGCTGGCCAAAAATACGCCTGATATTGTTTCCAAAATTCGTATTGTGCTGGCTTTTCAATCGTATGGTCTTCCCCTTCTATATAATCCATCGCAAAGCAATAAGTAAAAGCCTGCATATTGGAGGGCTCTGCTTCCCCAACAGGTGCATGGGCTTCACCGGTATCAGCCTGGGATTCCGCCCCAATGACATACTCTACTTTCGCCAGCGGTAAGACATCTCCCATTTCGGTTGCATCCAGAAAATAGCTTCCCTTTAAAATTCGTGAGCGTCCTGTTAAAGTATTCTGAACTGTAACAGACACTACTTGATCCTTTTCTGTTTCTGCATCAGTAATTTTATACTCCGTTAACAAAGTAAGCTTTCCGCTATGGAGGAAGGGTGCCAGCATATCATATAGGACTCGCAATGCTGCTCTTGGTTCATGACTAATATTGCTGACAAGGGCATTACCTGGATTAAATTGCTCATTCATCCGCAGGCTGTTCTTAACTGGGAAATTATTAAAATAATATTCTCTGATCCTTTTTCGAAATGTCCGATAATTTCTTGTGGCACCGAAGCTTTCAATCCAGGGATGTTCATCAGGCGGTACTCCCTGGCTGGTGATTTGGCCGCCAATCCAAGATGTCTCCTCTGTCAGGATGACTTTTTTCCCGGAATTCAGTGCAGACAAGGCAGCCGCACATCCACCCAGCCCTCCGCCAATAATAATAAGATCTCCGTGCAGCTCTCGAGACTCTGTCATTTTATACACCCCTTAGTTTTACCGCTTAATATCGTATCTTTACCGAATAAAAACTTGTTCTCCAACTAAATTGCAGGCTGGATTTTTGCATATTTCCTGGCCAAAAATGCTGCTCCGAGCATACCGGCATCATTCTTTAAAATAGCGATCCTAACAGACGGAGGCTGGCTGGCAACTGTATTCAATTTAGATAAGAAGAGATCCCACCAATACGGACTTGAATTGATCACTCCGCCTCCTACAATGAAACTGTCTAAATCTAATATATTTTGCAAGGACACAATGCCGACGGCAAGGTTCGTAATAAAACGATCAACAATTTGAACCGCGATTGGCTGATTTTCCTTGGCAAGCTTAAACACTTCCTCAGGATCCAGGCCTTGATCAGCGAAAGCAGCTTCTTTTATATCAAGCCTTAAGGCTGAACCCGAAACATATTGCTCCCAGCACCCCCGTTTTCCGCAATTACACGGCCTGCCATCAGGGAGAAAGATCATATGCCCTACTTCGCCAGCTCCACCTTTCGATCCATGATATAATTCTTTATTTATGATGATTCCTGCACCTACTCCAGTGCCTAACGTGATACACATGTAGTTTTCAAGATTTGCGGCAGCGCCTATTTCCATTTCAGCGTAAGCCGCGCAATTCGCATCATTATCGATTACTGTGGGTAAATGAAAACGTTCTTCTACCAGCTGTTTCACCTTTGTTCCTGTCCATCCCGGCAAGTTAGAAGTTGCATAGAGTATCGAGCCATCTCTGACATTCACCTTTCCGGCTGTACCGATACCTATCGCCTCAAATGATAAATTCTCATTGAGTGATAGTCTTTCAATAATTGAGAATAATTGTCCCATTAAATCCTGCTTATTTGTCTGTTCCTCAATCATAGTCAATATCTGGCCGGCTTGATCCACTATCCCGGCCTTGACCTTCGTACCGCCAATATCAATCCCTAATGTGTTCATAGACTACTTCCCCTTCGCAGTATGTATTTCTGAGACAAACCGGTTCGTAATCTCATGCGGTCTTGTTATCGCAGAGCCGACCACAACGGCATATGCCCCTAATCGAATACATTCTGCAGCTAGTTCTGGGGTATGGACTCTTCCCTCCGCAATAATGGGCACGTCAGTTGCATCAATGAGATCAACCAATAGCTGCCTATTAAAGGAATTGTATTCACTCGTATATGGGGTATAACCGCATAGAGTAGTAGAAATCATATCCAATCCCAGCTTTACTGCAAAAAGGCCTTCTTCATATGTAGATATATCTCCCATCAATAAATGATTTGGATACTTCTCCTTCACTTCTTCTACGAACTCAGTCAGCGTTTGGCCATCCGGCCGCAATCTATTGGTAGCATCAAAAGCAATGAATTCAGCACCAGCTTCGACTGCCTCCTTTACTTCTCTTAAAGTGGGAGTAATATAAATTTCACTGTCTTTATACTCTTTCTTTACTAGACCGACTACAGGCAGTGATACGGCTTTTTTTATCTCAAAAATATCTGCTCCCGTGTTTGCTCTGATCCCAACTGCTCCGCCCATTTTTGCAGCTGTTGCCATTTTCCCCATTGTTTCTGCACCGAAGAGAGGTTCATTTTCAAGTGCCTGACAAGAAACGATTAGACCGCCTTTTAAACTGTTTAGAATGGAATGCATTTTTCCACCTCCAAAACTTTTTCTTTTCAGGATGTATTTAAGGAATCAAGCACATCTTGATTCCTTCTCACTTATTCAGTTTTACCGGTTTTTTCTCTTCAAAAGATTGATAGGCTGCCAGAGCTGTTTCTACAGCCTTTAATCCCGCATGTCCTGTTGCAAGCGGGTTCTTTCCTTCCTTGATGCTCATGACAAAATCCTCTATTAGGCCAGCATCCATGTCATCACCCCAGCCAACCCATTGAACACCTTCCTGATCAGAATAAAAATCGACCTTTTGATCAAAGGCATCTACTTTTAAGGAACCCTTCGTCCCCAGAATATCCAGTGTTACATCGCCCCAGGTTGGATAATACTTATTCCTTGACCAGCTGCAGTCTAAAGTCGCGAACATTCCATTGCTGAATTCCATCGTAATAATCCCGCAATCATCAATAGGCTGTTCTGTATATAGACTGCCAATTTCCGCATATACTTCCGTTACCTCTGCTCCTGTGAACCATCTCATAATGTCCACAACATGGACAGTATGGTCGAGGACTGCACCGCCGCCTGATTTTTCAGGATCAATAAACCAGCCTCCAGGATTGGTTCCGCGATTTGTTCCTTTAATGGCTAAAATATCTCCCAAAACACCCTGGTCAATGATCTTTTTTGCTTGTTGAATCGTAGTATTGAACCGGACTGGAAATGCTGTTCCCAATATGACATTATTCTGTTCGCAAGCTCTGATCATTTCTTCCATATCGTCTAAGTTTGTTGCTAATGGTTTTTCACAAAGCACATGCTTGCCAGCCTTTGCTGCTGCTATAACATGTTCTTTATGCTGATTATTTTCAGATGTAACAACTACAGCATCAATATCAGTTTTTAATAACTCTTCATAAGTTTGATAATAAACGATGTCGAAAAGTTCTGAATATTTTTCGCCTCTTTCTTTGTTCACATCGGCGATAGCCGTTAAGGTGACACCATCCATCTCTTTTAGAACGGACGCATAGCTGACAGCGTGCATATGGGCGAAGCTGATGATTCCGATTTTCACGCCCCCTCTCCCCCTTTACCATCAAGGGTTACAGGTACACCCGACCTTAATGAATGAAGTGCAGCGACTGATATTTCCATTGCTTTATACGCATCTCCTGCCGTTACAATCGGAGTTTCGTTCGTCTTCAAACATTGCAGGAAATGTTCCAGTTCAGCTTGATAAGGAGATATTTTCAAAGGACTTTGCGGTACAGATACTCCCTTTTGTACTGTAATTGATTGTCTTACCGACAGCACAACTGGCTCTTCTTTTAAACTATCATATTCAATAATCCCGCTTTTCCCGGCAAATTCAAATTGTGAAGAGAACGTTTCATGAGCCCATGTTCCTTCGACATGCGCGATCACTCCTGATTTAAAAACAAGTGTTACTAATGCATAATCAAGGTTTTCATTGTTGCGGTTAGCGAGTCCTTTTGCAAAAACTCTCTCAACCTCTCCAAAGGTCCAGCGCAGAAAATCAAAGTCGTGGATGATTAAATCAAGGATCACTCCACCGCTTTTCGTTTGATCAGAATACCAATTCTTCCATCCAGCGGGAAAATCACCCCCACGTCTCGTACGGACGACTCCGATGTCCCCGATTTTTCCATTCAACACGAGCTCTCGTGCTTTTGTATATTGGGGGAAGAACCGGACGACATGGCCCACTAATAATTTGACCTGTTTCATTTCACAATAATTCATCATGTCTTTTGCATCCTGAAGTGTATAAGCTAAAGGCTTTTCGCAAATTACATCAATGCCGTAATCAGCTGCTTTCATTACATACTCTTTATGCAGGAAGGTCGGAAGACAAATATCAATCACGTCAATATGATCAAAGCTCTTTACTGCTTCTTCTAATGTCTGAAAGAAAGTTGTATCATGGTTGCCTATTACCTTTTCAGCTCGTTCTTTGCTTAAGTCAACAATCCCAGCTAAATGAACATCCTTCATTGAATAATAGGAAGCGGCGTGTTCCATCCCCATTGTCCCTGCGCCCACCAAAACGATTTTTTGCAAAGATCAACCCCTCCTTAGCTGCTAACTGAATTTCCCGATACAGCATGAAGTAATCAGTAGCTTAATAGTGTTATAAATCATAAATGCCAATTAAATTTCCATCCACCCATTGGCAATTACTTTTTTGTACCAGAAGTAGCTTTCCTTTTTTACTCTTTCCAATGAACTGAAGTCTACATAAACCAGACCAAACCGTTTTCCATAGCCATCTGCCCATTCAAAGTTGTCTAACAGCGACCATGCCAGATAACCAACGATGTTGATGCCTGAATCGATCGCTCTGCTGACGGCTGTTAAATGCTGCTGGTAATATTTAATCCTATCCTGATCATTCACTTTTCCGTCCAGAAGCTCATCAATGCAGCAAGCCCCATTTTCTGTTACAAATAACGGGATATTTCCATAGCGCTTTGACAAATAACGAAAAACTTTATAAAAGCCTTCAGCATAGATCGGCCATCCGATATTGGTGAATTCATAATCGATTTCAATATTCTCAATATCCAATAATCCAGCCTTCTCTTTGTACCGGCCAATATTGCCTGAGTAGTAGTTGACGCCAATAAAATCAATTGGCTGATGGATGATTTCCATATCACGGGCTTCAATATGAACCACTGCACCCTTTTGCTTAAACCAATCCAGCAAATAGTGAGGATATTCACCCTTACAGACAGGATCTAAAAACCAGTCAATATTTATGCCGATTTCCCTTCTGCATGCCTCGATATCTTCTAATCCAGTGCTAAATGGTTCTCTCCAGGTTGTATTGGTTGCAGTGCCAATACTGCCTGAAATCCCCATTTTCCTAAAAGACTGGACTGCGTATCCATGTGCCAGCAATAGGTGATGGGATATATCGACAGCCAACTGCAAATCCTGGTAACCAGGCGCGTGAACGCCTAGATAATTTGATAAAAAGGCTGCACAAAATGGTTCATTAATGGTTTGCCAGTACTTTACTTTCCCATTAAATTCATTGAAAACTGTTTCAGCGTACTGCTTAAAGGCAGCTACAGTCTCGCGGTTCGCCCATCCGCCCTGATCCTGTAATGCTTGGGGAAGATCCCAGTGGTAGAGGGTCAGCATTGGTTCTATTCCTTTTTCTAACAGTCCATCCAAAAGCCTATGATAATATTCCAGCCCTTTAGGATTGATTTCTCCCATCCCATTTGGGTAAATTCTTGGCCAGGAAACTGAAAAGCGATATACATTCACACCTAATTGATTCAACAAGTCTATATCCTCTGGATAACGATGATAACTGTCACAAGCGATATCGCCATTATCACCATTTTTCACCTTACCCGGAGTGCGGGAAAAGGTGTCCCAAATTGATAACCCTCTCCCATCCTCAAACGCTGCCCCTTCTACTTGATATGCCGCGGTTGCTGTTCCCCATTTCATTGTTTTTGGAAACTGAATGATTGGCATGCTTTTCCCTCCTGGATCAGTAACAACCTATAAGTTGAAATTGCCTGCTGTGGCAATACGATAATAAAAGTGGTTACCTAAAGAACCTTCAGGAATACCGTTTGGCCCATCATGCACTAATCTCTTTTCTTCCAATTCATCCAACTTGCCGGTCTCGCCATCCAGCCACTGCTGGATCCGGAATTGTGCCGTTTCCATCCGGGCTATTAGTCCGCCATAGCGAAGCTCGATTACTTCCCAGCCAAATGGCTTATACAAAGAGAACCATACATCCCTATGTTTGCCATGGAGGACTTCTGCTTCGAGAGTCAGCTCCTTCACTTTTTTCACTAAAGAGGACATTTCCACCTTATCCTGTTGGTCATAGGCAGCCTTTAACTCAATACCAATTTCTGCCTTCAGGCTTAATACCGTTGCCAGCTGTTCGTAAAATTCAAATAATAACCTTGCATTCTTGTTTCGTTCCTTGGCCTTTCTTAATTTTGGAACAAGCCTATGATAATGTTCTTTCATATTTAAGCCGCGGATATTTTCATCAAATAGCCCGATTAAAAGATCCTGCCATAATAAAAACTTCGAGGCATTCGATGACATTGGATTATTTTTCATCACCCCAGGCGTTTCATCAAATAAATTTAACAACAGAAAATCATCTAAATGGTTCCCTGTACAAAAATGAAAGCGATCAGATAATTGTTCCTTCTTAACTGTTTCATGGTAGGTATGTTCAGCGAAAAGCTGCATGACCGGCAATGCTGTAAGTACTGGGGTTTCGTTTCCGTTATCGCCCCATAATGTCGTGAATATCTCTTTAATCCCATCTTTTTTGCTCGCTGCCAGGGCAGCCTCCGATGTCGCAAACGCCCTGCCGTAATTCGGGGAGATGCCATTCCAAGTCCATGCTCCACCCGCAAAAACCGTGTTTTTCCCCAACTCATTATGTTTCTTAAAATATGAACGATAAAACTCTTCATCATCATGGTAATAATCCCAATACACAAGCTGCACATTTTCAGGAATCGATTCAATTGCTTCCTTTGGAATATGTACATGTTCATCATAATATTCACCATGTTTTGACCCCAGGCGGAAATACATATCACTCCAGATCATCGGCTTTAACCCATGGCGCTCGGCGATGGAAACTACCCGATTTAAATGCTTATTCATAATTTCAAACCGATTTTCATACCCATTCAAATCCAGGTAACGGCCGAGTCCAAGCTGATGCGCTTCATCCATGCCAATGTGAATTCTTTTCGATCTAAACGGTTTTGAGGCAGCCTTTATCATACTTTCAATAAATTGATAGGTCTTTTCCTCTCCGACTAGCAAAATATCATAGGTATCCCTTATTTCTGAGGCAAAGCCCCATTTTAATGCCATTGTTAAATGAGCGAGTGTCTGGATGCAAGGAATCATTTCAATCCCAAAATGATCTGCATAGTCATCACATGTCTTTAGTTCTGCTTCTGTATATCTTCCGCGCATGTACCCAAAATACGGATAGTCGGGGATTTCATACGTATCTTCTGTATAGAGCATAACGACATTCAATCCCATGATTGCCATTTTTCTAAGCAACTGCTGCACTTCACCCGCTTTTAGAACAGCATTTCTGGAAACATCAAGCATCACACCGCTCGTTTGAAATTGAGGCTGTTCCGTCAGTTCAAATTCTTCATTTTTATTGTAATGTTCCAGCCATAACCCGATGGCCCGGTAGAAGTGAATTTTTTCCTGGAAGAAGATTTCACCCCTTCCACCTTTATTGCTAACTTGGATTGGTCCGACCCTCTGAGTTACAAAAATCGGGTATCCTTGATTATGTAGTTGAATATTCAGCTCATCTTTTAAAAGCTGTAATCCTGTTAAAATCGGTTTTGTTTCACCCATTAAATTAATTTGCACACAAGATACCTCATTTCATTTGAAGTATTTGAAAATTAACTGCCATTTCTATTCATGCTTATTGAAAGCAAATTCTCCTGCTATAATCGTGCACTCAACATCCAGCTCCTCTGACAGAAGGACTAAATCGGCGTCGTATCCTGCACTGATCCTGCCTTTCCGATCACTTGCTTTGCACACAATAGCTGGATTGTAGGCCGCCATTTGCACTGCCTCTTCAATCGGAATATCACAATGCTGTACCATATATTTAACTGCTTTATCCAAAGTTAACGAGCCGCCTGCAAGCTGGCCATTTGAAAGTGTAACCTTCCCTTTGTGTTTATAGATCGTTTTCCCGCCAATCTGATGACATCCATCGTTTAATGAATTGGTTCCGGTACAATCGGAAATTAACGTCAGCTGATCTGCGCCCTTTAATTTGTACAGGAATTCAATCATTTTTGGATGAACATGATAGCCATCTGCGATAATTTCACAGGATAAAGCTTGTAAGTAGAGGGCAGCAAATGAAGCAGTTAAATTCCGGTGTGATACCGGCCCCATTGCATTGAAGCAATGGGTCACACGTGAAAGGCCATTTTGAATCGCATTCTGGATTTCGTCATAGGTAGCATCTGTGTGGCCAGCTGAAACAGTAACCTTCTTTTCATGTAAAAACTGAATTACTTCATTAGCATTCTGGAGCTCTGGGGCCAATGTTATAATGACAATCATATCTTCAGCCAGACCATGTATTTCCTGAACATCCTTGATCTCTGGAGCAATCATATACTCGGCTTTCTGGGCACCTTTAAATTTTTGATTGATCCAGGGCCCTTCCAAATGAACACCCAGTAATTCCGCCCCGCGCCGTTCTTCTTTTGCGATTTCTAGACTAAGTAAAAGGAAGGTTTTAATATCCTCCAATGGTGCTGCCCTTGATGTCGACAAAAAACTTGTCACCCCAAAAGCTGGAAGCCCATCCTGAATGCGATAAAAACCTTCCTTTGTGCCGTCCATAAAATCATGACCATTAAGACCGTGTATATGAGTATCAATAAAACCGGGACAGATCCAGCCTTTTACTTCATGGCATGGCAGGTCGTTTATTGAGTTGCCCGCTTTCTTGCCTGCGGACAAAATGATTCCGTCCTTGACTTCAACAAACATATTTTCATCTATTCTTTTATCAGTTACGACATTTCCATATAAGTAAAAGTGGTTTTGCTTCATTAGATATCAAAGCCTTCCCGGAGTTATATTGCGATTGAAGTCACAAAAGAACCTCAATGAGCTTTTACATATGGCCGGTTACTAAAAGCTTGGTGTCCCTATTAATAGTGAATAAGCATCGTAAGAGTAGCAGATTCCTTGTCTAGCAGCTTTTCAAATTCCTGCGGGGCGTCGTCAACCTCAATCACTTCTGAAATAAATGGCTGGACATCAATCCGCTTTTCTTTGATTAGCCTGATATACTCTTCCACATTCCTGCCTTCTGTCCACCTGACAAATTCATATGGATAATCGATGGCTTCTTTTTCATATACACTGTCGTATCTGCCGGGACCGCCTGCTCGGGAAATGAGCAGCTCTGCTTCTTTCGCGAACATCAGATTTCTTGGAAAGTCTGGTTCGATATCTCCAACAATGACTGCCTTCCCTTTATTGCGAATCCATTTCAAGCAATCCTGTGTTAGTGGGGAGCGTTTCCCACCCGCACACAATAGGACAGCATCAGCTCCATGTCCTTTAGTTTCAATTCGAATTGCCTCTTCCAACTCTTCGATTTTTGCAAAGGTTTTGCTATTTTCTGTTTTGAACATTTCAACCCGGCTTTCATGCAGGTCATAGGCAATGACATTGTAGGCAGCAGCATTGGCTATCTTGGCGATTAATTGTCCTAAAACTCCTAACCCTATAATGACCGTTGTCTCACCAAATTGAAGATTTGCTACGCGCAGTGCATGAATGGCAATAGCGCCCAGCCCGCCTAAAGCAGCTTCTTTTGGATCAACTGATTCAGGAACTTTTGCGTACAATGTCTTGGGAACAAGCAAATACTCATCATGGTGTACATACGGAGCGCCATAGCAAGCAACCAAATCACCTTTTTTCACATCCGTAATCGCACTTCCGCATTCAACCACTTCCCCCATAGCACTGTAACCTAGATTGATTTGCTTATTTTCACTATTTGCAAGGATCGTAAGTTCGGTTCCTGGTGAAATAACTGAATACATCGTTTTGATCAAGATGTAAGATGGTTTCCCTTCTAGTTTCGGTACTTCATCTTCAATGATTTCAATCTTCTTGTTGTTTGCTACAATTCTTTTCATTTACAGGCCTTCTTCCATCCATTATTTAGCGAACCACTTGGATAAATTGGATTTAACAAATTCATCGTCGTGCAGGTGCGGATAGCTCGAATAAACTCGATCCAGCTCTTCTGCCTGGCCAGGACTTAATACTTCATTGTCCATCAAGCACCAATTCCCTTTCAGCAGTCCTTGTCTTTTTAATATTTCGTTAATCCCGGCAATACTTCCTTTAAAACCATTACGAGCGTCGAAAATTGCTGCATTGGCATCCGTAATTTCCTGGCCAAGAGTCAGGTATTCGCTTGGAACAGCATCTCTATTTTGCAGATCTTTTGTTTCATTAAAGATCTCCACCACTCTTTTTGTCCAAACTGCCCAGTGGCCAAGCAGACCCCCTGCGATATTCTTATTCACCTTTTCACCTGCAATATTGAATTGGAAGGTCGTAAGTAAATCATTCATGATATTATCGTCATTCCCAGTGTACAAGGCAATTTCTTCTTTTCGCGGAGATTCGCATACAGCACGGACAACATCTATTGAACAATATCGATCAAAAGGTGCGATTTTGATACCATGCAAATTTGGTATAGAAGCAAAGCGCTGCCAGAATTCATAAGAGAAAATCCTGCCGCCCACTGCTGGCTGCAAATAAAAACCAAATAGAGGAATAACATCTGCAATTTTTTCAGCACGGTCAATTAATTCATCTTCAGATAAGTGATTTAAACCTCCCATACTCAAAAGCCCTAAATCATATCCTGCTTCTTTACTGAATTTCGCTTCCGCAAGAGCCTGCTCCGCAGGTCCGCAAATCCCTGCAATCTTTATAAAACCTTCAGGGACATTGGCGCGTTCTGTTTCTTCAATTGCGATCTTTAACACTTTTTCATAAAGATTGAATTCGGGATTACGAATTTCAAACTGTGTTGTATGGACGCCAACAGCAATTCCGCCGACGCCGGCATCAATATAATATCGTGTTAATGCTCTTTGGCCTGCCTCATCCAGCTGCCGATCCTCTGTCAATGCCAGCGGGTGGGCCGGGATCACCACACCTTCATGAAGCTTTTTCTTAACAGCCTCTTTTAGCATTAAAATGCACCTTCCCTCTCCTGGAAGTGTGTTGGTTTGTTGATGGTGTGGCCATCATTGATAACCCATTCAGAAATCAGATCAATCATTTGCTGAATCGTTACTTTTGGATAGCCAAATAGTTTATGTGCATTTGACGAGTTATTCAGCAATGCAGTAGGACTCTCGGCATTTATGAACACTGGATCTTTATCCATTCTTTTTCCGAACTCTTTAGCGATCCATCTCATGGATAATGTTTCTGGTCCCGTGGCATTTAAAATTGTCGGCGGATTGTTTGTATGTAATAACGAGCGAACCGCATACTCATTGGCATCCCCCTGCCAAATTACATTCACATTTCCCATGGTGAGATCAATAGGATTTCCGTTGAATACCTGCTTGGCGATTTCCAGCAGCACTCCATAGCGCAAATCAATTGCATAATTCAATCTAAACAGGACCATTGGTGTTTCATTTTTCTTAGAGAAATATGTCAGGATTCTCTCTCTGCCTAAGCAGGATTGTGCATACTCCCCTATTGGATTTGGTGTAACATCCTCTGTACAGCCATTACTTAAAACATTTGTTAATGGATACACATTTCCTGTTGAAAAAGCAACAATTCGGGAATCTTTAAATTTTTCTGCCACTCTGCCCGGAAGATAGGCATTCATCGCCCATGTATAATGCTCGTTTCCGACTGTACCGAATTTATTACCCGCCATGTAGATGATGTTTTTTACGAAAGGAAGGCTATCCAGTTCTTCCTCTTTCAAAAGATCCGCTTTAATTGTCTCGATTCCAGCAGCCTCTAATTCCTCTATTAATCTTTCGTCTGTGAATCTTGCAACACCAATTACTCGTTTAGTCAGGCCAGCCCGATCGACAGCTCTTTTCGTCATCTTTGCTAAAGTAGGTCCCATTTTCCCGCTTACGCCCAATATCATGATGTCCCCATCAAGCTGCTGCAGGTCTCGGATTAACTCTTCACTTGGCACAGACATAAAGTCTTCTAATTCTGCAATCGTTTTCATTTTAAATCCTCCTATAGAAATTCTAATTGGTAAACTAAGGGTTTTAAATTATTTCCATTTTATAATCGCGATTTTTAAAAGACAAGTCACTTAAGTGTCTTTTAATAAACAAGGGGGATCTTTATAAAAATTCAGTTTGACAATTGGAAATGTTTCATCTTAATCTATTAATAAGATTATTTAAAGACATTTCTTTATACTGTCTTTTATTGGAGATGATAGGATGAAAATTAATCAGGGTAACGGAACTGAAATTATTATTGGCATAGTAGGTCCAGAACCACTTGAATCGGAAATTATGAAAGCGCTTGAGGCATTCCCTAATTTCCAGCCCATTTTTATTCATGCAACCCCATCCACCATCGAAATTGACATTATAACTAGTTTGATTAATAAAGTAGAAGTACTGTTATTCACCGAATTTCCTACCTATTTAAAATCAAAACAGGTGCTAAACTATTCAATACCGGTTCATTATGTCCCTCTAATGGGCACAGGTCTTTATCGATCCTTATTTTTAATAAAGAACCATTATGACTCAAAAACTTTCTCCATTGATAGTATTGAAGAAAAATACATTCATCGGATCCTCTATGAATTAGGTGAAGACACATACGAATGTAAATCCTTTCCACACTATAATGAGTTCAGTGATATTCAAGCGATTGTTCAATTTCACCAGGAAAACTATGAACAAATGGGTTCCATCGCCATTACCGGCATCCAGGAGGTATCACTGCAGCTGTCACAATTAAACATTCCTAATGAATGGGTTACGCCGACTTATCAAGATTTAATTGTTTCTCTCGAACGTGCACTGCTTGCTACCGAAGCCAGAAAGAATAAAGAATCTCAAATCGTTTTTGGTATTATCGATATTGATAAGTTTGAGAAGGCAACTGAAAAATATGAAACCGAACATGAAGTACAATTGTTTAAACTGAAATTCCAGCAAATGATGCTAAACTATACAAAGCTGCTGGATGGGCACCTGATCAATTCTGGCGGAGAAGAATTTTCATTTATCACCACCCGGGGCATATTTGAAAGAGAAACACGCGGCTATAAATTTATTCCATTATTGAATTCCGCAAAAACAGAACTTGGTGTTTCCATCAGTATCGGTGTTGGCTTTGGCCGTTCTGCAGCTGAAGCTGGCAGCCATGCGAGACTTGCCCTCCGCCAATCAAAGGAGCTGGGCGGCAATGTTTGTTACATTGTCCGTGAAGATCAAAGTGTAATTGGGCCGGTTGATATTATTACGGACACACAATATGAAAAATACGATCTCTCCATAACAGATGCTGAATTGCTTAATAAGGCTGAAAAGGCTGGTATGTCAGCTGCCTATATGACGAAGTTGATGGCCAGAGTAGCGCGCCACAAAAAATATGATTATACAGCCCAGGAATTAGCTACAACACTGAACATTACAACAAGAAGCGCTCATCGAATCCTGTTAAAATGGATGGATGCAAATTTGGTCGATATCGTAGGAGAAGAAAAAATCACCTATAAAGGAAGGCCTCGAAGAATTTATCGACTTACCTTTATCATAGAGGATTTAAAAGAGCCATCACTTTTATCGTAAGCTGATTGATGAAACGGCGGGATTCCTGTAAACCCGCTGTTTCATTCCCACAATCCCCTGCCAGCCAAATCCATTCTATACGTTAACCATTTCCCCTGTTTGCATGCTCTCATTGGCTGCCTCAATAAACTGGATGATTTCCTTTGTTTCACTTATAGGCACAATCGCTCTGCCAGTCTTAAAAAATAGCATGATTTGTTCTAATAAACTTGCATAAAAAGGTTTTCCCGTAGAATCAATCAGCACAAATTCAGTTCCTTTTTCATAATGAATGACTGCACTAAAGTTGTAATTCCCTTTTCTATTTCCCCTGACCGTTCCTATTCTGCCATCCTCCCATAGAGAAATGATCAGATCTGAATCTTGGTTGGAAACAGTCCTAACATTTTTCGCACCACACCCCATGATCGTAAAAAGCATTTCGATCGTATGGATTCCGTACCAAAAATAACCTGGCTGGGTTTCAGCCATTTCAATTGGTCCAAAACAGTCAGCACCTATTATATTGCCTCTTTCCTTTATCGAGAGAGCCCTTTTTAAGGGTTCAGCAAACCGAAGTGCTGATGAACTCATGATGGGTGTATTGTATCGCCTTGATTCTTCTTCAATTTTTTGGGCATCTGAAGAATGTAAGCAAAGCGGTTTATCGATGAAAATAGGTTTTTTGAATCGAGCCAGTATCCTTACTTGTTCCAAATGAACCCGGCCATCCACAGACTCTACCAATATCGCATCACAATGCTCTCCTACTTCCTCCATACTATTAACGATTTTTACTCCATACTGTTTAACTTCTTCTGTGATCTTGCCGATTCGAGAATAGCTTAAATCAAAATCTGCTGATCCTGCCGGAAAGGCCATTACAACCTTTCCGCCTTTAACCTGATATGGGTTTTTCGAATCATTCAATAATTTTGTAAAAGCAGCAGCATGTGAGGTATCAAGACCGATGATTCCAATTTTCAAATCCGCCATAACATAGCTCCTTATGAACAAACAAGATCTTTATTTTAGACCTGATAATTGTATGCCTTCAGTAAAATATTTCTGGAAGAACAAGAAGATTAAAAACGTCGGGATAAATGATAATGTGGCACCTGCCATCTCAATTCCAAAGTTCCCTTCTTTATTTAACGTAGAAGCAAGACCTACTGTAATTGGAAACATTTTTTCATTCGTCATGTAAATCAAAGGCTGGAATAAATCATTCCAGTTACTTACAAATGAAAACGTCCCTACAGTTGCAATCGAAGGAAATGCCAAAGGAATATAAATCTTCCTGAAAACCTGGAAATCATTTGCTCCATCCATCCGTGCGGCTTCATCTAGTTCCATAGGAATCCCTTGCATGAATTGGCGGACTAAAAATACTCCCATAATGCCCCACAGTTCTGGAACAATTAAAGCTTCATATTCATTTATCCAGCCAAATTTCGAAAACATGATGAACTTAGGAATGATCAGCAATTGCGATGGAATCATGATGACTGCCATGAATGTCCAAAAAATAAATTCCCTTCCGAAAAACTGCTTCCTGGCAAAAATATAGCCTAATAATCCGGCAAAAAACATTTGGGAAAAAACAGGAATCACGGTTATTACAACTGAGTTATAAATCCAACGCAGAAAGTTGTCGTTCCTAAAGAGATAAGCAAAATTATTCAATGAAGGATCCGTCGGAATCCAGAATAAAGGATCCAGCGCTGCAAAAGTCGTTTCTTTCAGCGAGCTTAAGGCCATTATTAAAAATGGAAGGAGAAAGCAAAATGCTAAGAAGAACACGACAACATATTTTACGACTTTTTTTAACAATGTATTTCATCTCCCTTACTATCACGCTGGCTCATTAATAAATACCCTGGTCTTTTCCAAAATATTTTTTTTGAATAAGCGAAATGATTAAGATTATCGCAAATAAAACATAAGATAAAACCGCAGCATAGCTGAAATTCAAATTAGTAAATCCGATTGAATATAAATAGTAAACAATCGTACTTGTCGAGAAGTTTGGTCCTCCGCCGGTCAATAGAAACGCAGAATCAAAAATCTGGAAAGATCCAATTGTTGTGATGATTAAGACATAAAAATGAATGGGTTTTAGCAATGGGAACGTAATCATCCAAAAAGATTTGAATGGTGTGGCCCCGTCTATTTTTGCTGCTTCATACATATCCCTTGGAATTGACTGCAAGCCTGCAAAATAATAAATCATTGTACTTCCTGAAACCTTAAAAATACTCAGTCCAGCGAGTACCATCAGAGCCTGGGATGAATCTGACAAGAACAATTGGGTGTCTATCCCAAAAAAACTTAACATGTAATTAATAAGCCCGGATTCCGTTCCGGAAAACAGCCATTCCCAAATGCCAGCTATTACGACAAACGAAGTCACAACCGGCAGGAAGAATATCCCCTTAATGAACTTCGTGAATCGAATACCTGAATTTATAATCAGCGCCAACAGTAAACCAACTGCCATTGTGGGAGCAATATAATAGAAGGAAAATAAAATTGTATTCCAGATTGATTTCATTGCAATCTTATCCTGGAATAATTGCTGCCAGTTTCTTAACCCAACAAATTCTGAAGTCCCGATAATTCTGTAATTCAGAAACGTTAATACAAAACTGTAAATAAACGGGAAGATTTGAAAGATCAAAAAATGAATCAGTACCGGGACTAGTACAATATACACCAGGCCATTTTTATTCCATTCATTCTTGATCTTTTTTACAAGGGGAGTCTTTTCTTTCTGCATATTTTTCAAAGGCATCTTATGATTGTCGACTACGACCTTTTCCAAGTAATCACCTTATTTCAATTTTAGATTAGCAAACCATTTAGTAAGTAACAGAGAGTTTTATTCACAGTGGAATAAAACTCTCTTAAGTAAGAAGCTATTCGTTTACGGCTTCGCTAACTCAGCTTTGATCGCTTCTGCTGCTGCATCTGCTGCTTCTTGAGGAGTTTTATCGCCTGCCATCATAGATTGTACTTCAGCCTGGATGAATGGCATAATCGCACGGCCTTTCGGATGGATCACACCCGGTAAAGCATATTGAGTGTATTGTGAAAGCTGTTTCATGTACTCATTTGAGTCAAAAATATCCTTTGATTCCTCTTGAGTAGGGATATATTGAGTGACAGTATTGAAAATCCGCTGATTTTCCGGATTTGTAACCGCCTTTACAAATTCTGCTGCTGCATTAGGATTATCGCTGTTTGAAGGAACAACAAACATTCCAGTTGTGCCATATGTTAATTGCTCTTTATTCTTCATTGGTTCTGCAATGACGAAATCAAATTTATTTTCTTTTTGCAGCATTGTTATATCAATTCCTGAACCTAGGATGGCCATAATCTTTCCGCCAAACCATAAGTCATTGTGATTGCTTGCAGTAATAGAATCTTCTGGAAGCTGCCCTTTTTGATACATATTGTTGATCATTTCGAATGCCTTCACGCTATCAGAGTTATTGATTAATACTTCATTATCCTGTGTTACCACATCTCCGCCTGCTTGCCAAATCCATGGATAAATCGTACCGTTCATGGAACCGCCGCCAGCATAAGAAAGTGCATAGAAACCTTTTTCTTTCGCTTTTGCTGCCCAAGCTTCAAATTCTTCCCAGTTAGTTGGAAGTTTTGATGGATCTTCACCGATTGCTTCAATAACATTTTTATTGTAGAAGAATGTGTAAGCTTCCTGAAGAATTGGCAGCCCATATTTTTTGCCTTTCCATGTCGTAGAGACTAAAGAAGATTCAACAAACCCGTCAAGGTCAGAATCCTTCAGGTATGGATCCAATTCAAGCAGCATTCCTACATCAGCATATTGGGGCATCTGGTCAGGAATGGCGTAAAATACATCTGGGCCATTGTTCGCTGCCAGCGCAGTTAACACTTTCTGATCGCGGTTTGACCATGGAATTGTTTCAATGTTCACCTTTACATCCGGAAAATCTTTATTATAATTCGCAATAATTTCCTTCCACATTTCCTCTTCTTTCTTTGCATCACCAGTGTATGGATGTACCCATACAGTGATTTCTCCATCTACTTTATCATCCTTTGGTGATGTGCCAGCTTTCTCTTTACAACCTGAAAGAATTAAGGCAAATGCAAGCATTAAGATCATTAACCAAAGACTTTTCTTTTTCATGTACGGAATTCCCCCCATTTAAGTTTAAAAAAATACTTAATCTACACTTTTAAAGTTTTCTTATTACCGGCTCTGTTACCAAGGCTGTTGATTTTCATTCCAGGCGCTTCGCTTTCCGCAGGACTCTGAAAAGCTTCCACGAATGGGCCCGCGCATGATGGAAATGCGTTAGTATTTTCGGAGGAGTCTGCGCACCTTCCACTACAATCAACAAGCGTTAAAATTATGCTTTAACAGAGTCTTATTAAAAATCCCCCTCCTCAACACCAGTTTTGAAAGCGTTCACATCAAATGCTAAAAATTAGCATTTTTATTTCTTGATATGCTTATTTTAGTTTTTTTTAAATATTGTGACAAGTCTATAAAGTGTCTTTAATAAACAATTCCGATAATTTAGTATTTTTAAACTAGTTCTTTCAGTCATTTATTTTGCCATTTAAGGTTTTGGAATAGGCAATATTTACCTGTTCTGCTGATATCACAAGCTTTCATTTTCCATTGGTTATACATAATTCAAACCTTGTGGAAAAGGGAAAGGAATTGGAAAAACATCCGGACAGGAAATCTGTCCATTAGTGTTACCAGTTAAAATAAATTCCTCTAACTCCTGATTGCTGAAAATTCCAGAAACATCTTTAGAGGTTAGTTTTATGTGACTCTCATCTATTCGGGAAAATTCAATTTTATCTTCTAAATATGGGGTAAGCTGTTCCAGCAATAAATCTAGATTCATGATCTTTATTGTTCCTGGGTATCGCTGCACTGTATTTTCAAGTGAAACCAGCTGTTGCGTAAGAGCAGTTTGAAAGCTAGGTATATTGAAGATTACTGAATCCAGTCCATATGTAAATGCTGCTCTCAGTAAACATGGAATTGCCTCTTCGTCTCCACCCCATTCTATTACACGGGAATCCACCACTTTTTTTTCATGGTATGGGACACCAAACACTAAAAATGCCTGCAGTTCCTTGCTGTCTTCTGCTACCAGGATTTTATGCTTCATTTTAAAGATACTGGCAAAACCTGCTGCGTCATTAAGAAGAGCTAGATCAAAAATACTTTGTTCATATCGAAACTTTTGTTTATTAATCAACTTTCTCATTTGAAACCAATCATAAGGCTGCAATTCGCGGACTGTATATGGCTTATCCCTTGGTAAATCATCCGGATATATGACATAATTATTCATTTTTCCATAATAGGTACAACCCTGTTTGAGATATAACGGTAAATCCCCAGAAACAAATAAAACCGAACCTCCAGATTTATTGACATGATCAAATACCATTTGGAGAAGTTTATTAGCTAAACCTTTCCTCCGATATTCAGCCTGGGTACAAACCGCACCAATTGAAAAAGCCTGTACCTCAGCACCTTCAATAATCAGGGTTGATGGAACCAAACCGATGAACGAGACTAATTTACCATTGATAAATGCACCATAAGCTTGATTTAATGCTGCTGAAAAAACTTGCGGGAAGGAAACACCCATTGATAAGTGACCTTCTTTTCGAAAAACTTGGTCGGCTAAATTAATTGCCTGTTGAAATTCTTCACCTTGGACTAAACGGAACTCCTCCATCAGGGTCACCTCAGGTATTCTTTTTTGATTTTCTTAATCCCCAAAAAAAGTAAACTTTGGAATTTAGAGTCATGCTATAATACAAGTAATCTTCATTTCTTATCTCCTATTTTATTTTAAAGTGACAGGTCTGTTAAATGTCTTTATATCCCTAACAAAATAATTATTTATTATTTTTATAAAGAGGTGATCGTATGGGAGGCTGGGATAGATTCAACATCTTTGCTATATGGATGCTGCGGGTCGCTTACTTAAATATGCTGTGGATTTTATTTTCATTTACTGGGCTAGGGATATTCGGTTTATTTCCTTCTACTGGTGCGATGTACACGATTGTTCAAAAGTGGCTTAGAAAAGAACCGGTCGAAAAAATCTTCGGAACATTTTGGAACACCTATAAAGCCGAGTTCATCTCCCTAAATAAATTCGGTTTGTTTTTTTTCCTATTTGGCTATTTTTTGGTTTATGACTTTATGTTTTTACAATTGAATAGTGACAAATTACTTTATTTGATTCCTATAATCGGATTTATAGCAATCTCCTATTTTCTGACCCTGTTATATTTCTTTCCTGTATACACCCAATTTGAAATGACTTTTTTTCAATACCTAAAACAATCTTTTTTAGTCGGTGCCAGCTCCATAAAAGAAACAGTTCTTATCATTACATCTTGTGTCGTATTGCTGATTCTTATAAGACTTATACCGGGGATCATCCCCTTCTTTACAGGAAGTGTTCTGGCTGTAGTCATTACCTGGTCGAGCAACCGCGCACTTCACAAAATTAGCAGCCGTAAAAAGATCATTTATCAATAAAGTACCTTAGGAGTGCTCGTCCCTGTGAGCACTCCTTTTTACCATTTGGCAGTTTGTTTGTTGGAATGTTCAGTAACGTATTTAAAGACGATTAAAAGTCTTGAATATCCAATTCATTGTTTTAAACTTTTATTTAAGTTTGTACAATTTTTTCTAAGTAGTACCTTATCTAAAGGAGGCTGTTAAATGGATTTCAGTCATTTACATTATTATGTCCCTACTCCCCGAGCTCTTGAACCCAAGGTAATGAACAGGGATTTAATCATTTATGGAGCAACCCCAGCTGGAATTACAGCTGCTATCCAGGCAAAAAAAATGGGCCTGTCTGTAATCATTGCTGAATTCGGAAATCATATTGGCGGAATAACCGCCAGTGGTTTAGGTGCCTCGGATATTGGTGCAAAAGAAGCAATAGGCGGTTTATCAAGGGAATTCTTCCGCGAGTTAGGGAAGTATTACAATACTGAAGAACAATGGACTTTTGAACCAAAGGCTGCCAGTTATGTATTTGAAAAATGGCTCAAGAAATACGATATCGAGGTGGTATTCAATCAGCATTTGGAAGCAGTAAAAACAGAGACTAATAAAATACTAGAATTAATCATGGAGGATGGAACTGCATATAGAGGGAGCTTTTTTATTGATGCCAGTTATGAAGGAGACCTGATGGCCAAGGCAGGTGTTACATATTTTGTCGGCAGAGAAGCTAATGAAACATATGGGGAAACCTATAATGGAATTCAATTCGGACAACCCCATCATCAGTTTGAAGAATTTGTCGACCCGTATTATATTGAGGGGGATCCTTCAAGTGGAGTGTTGCCAGGGATAACAGAATCCACCTCTGGGAGTATAGGGTGTCAAGGCCAAGGTGACCACCGGATACAAGCCTATAATTTCCGCATCTGCTTAACTCAAAATCCTGAAAATCGCGTGCCATTTCCTAAGCCACCTTTATATAATCCTGCTCGATACTCTTTGTTATTGCGTTATATCAATAAGGGAGTATGGGATGCGATGAACCTTCATACCATGCTTCCAAACGGAAAAACAGACTTAAATAATTATGGAGGTTTTTCAACTGACAATATTGGCATGAATTACGAGTGGCCTGAAGGAGACTATAAAACTCGGGAAAGAATTTTTCAGGATCATTTTTCATATAACCTTGGTCTGCTCTATTTCTTAGCCAATGATTCACACATCCCTCAGTCGATTCGCGAACAGGTTGGAGAATGGGGATTAGCCCGCGATGAATTTGAAGAAACCGGACACTGGCCACATCAACTCTATATTCGCGAAGCAAGAAGAATGGTTGCTGATTATGTAATGACTGACAACAATTGTTTAGGAATGGTAACAGCAGAAGATTCCATCGGCCTGGCCTCATATCAAATGGATTCCCACCATTGCAGAAGGTTAGTAATCGATGGGCGTGTATATAATGAAGGCGATGTTGAAATCCCGATATCTCCCTATCCAATTTCTTATCGCTCGTTGCGCCCAAAGGCTGACGAATGTTCAAATTTACTTGTTCCAATTTGTTTATCAAGTTCGCATATTGCATACGGTTCCATCCGAATGGAGCCTGTGTTCATGATCCTGGGGCAATCATCTGGTGCTGCTGCAGCTCTGGCCCATAAAAATCAAACAACTGTTCAAGATGTTCCATACGAAGATTTGAAGGAAATTCTACTAAAATCCGGGCAAATTCTAGAATGGGATAAGACAATAAACGACAATCCCGAATTAAGAATGAAATCTACTTTCGGGAAGGAAGCATAAGACTCACGGGGACGTACCTTCTGCTTCCATTCATTCTATTGTTAAAGCAAGGCTCTTTTCTAATGCTTTGTTGCTATTCTATATGATTTTGAAATCTTCTTCTAAATGTTTTTTTCAAGAAGGCTTTGCAATAAAAAGCTGTTTATTTCCGTTCCAGGCGCTTCGCTTTTCTCTGAAAAATTATGAAAAAGTCCAATTGCCGGCTTTTTCAAGAGCAAATTTTTCTTGGGGCGTGCGGTGAGCCTCCTCGTCGCTTTGCTCCTGCGGGGAAAAATGATCCCTTCTTTTCGGATCATTTCTTCCGTGGTCTCACCTGCCCGCTTCATCCCGAAGGAGTCTGCGCGCCTGGAACGAAGAGCAACAGGATCTTAATTCAACATAGGTGTAAGCAACAATCTTTACGAAAACAGCCTGAAGCAAAAAGGAGAGCGGATTCTAGATCCACTCTCCAAAAATATTATCCTAACTCCGCAAACTCCCCTTAACCCAAGCACGCTCCCGATAAGGTCCAATCGGAATTTGAATCAAACTGGTCTTCCCAACAGTTCCCAATCTATAAATCTCATCAGTCAAGTTAGTGTCAAATCCTAGCAGCGGGTGCCCTCCGAACCCAATGGCGGATGAAGCCAGGAGCAAGCGCTGGACAAGCATTCCGGCTTCCATTTGCATCGTTCTGTAGCCTCTGTATCCCAGGGTCTCTTTATAGTAATCTTTGTTTCCTGCGATATGGAGGCAAATAGGTACCTGAAGCAAATTGACGTTATCAAGTGACAGTCCCGACTGCAGCTTAAGGCGGTAGTCCCCCGGGCTGATTTCCCGGAGCGAATGGCGGTAACTGTCATAAAAGTAAGCTCCATTAGGGATGCCCTCTACATTATATAAGCAGGCATAGATAGAAACCCGTGAATCTTGGCTGCAATATATTTCGTCTAAATCACTGCGATACGAATAAGAATTTGCTGCCTCCTTCAATAACACAGCCAGCTGCTGCTGGCTGACCTTCCCCATGACAAAATCCATTTCGGGGGAATAGCGGTTGTTGCAGGCTTCCGCAAAATCAATGGAGTTGAATTCGATGTCTGGCAATGGGATTTCTTTTTCCACGTTTGGTATTACTGTTTGATTCCTGACTTTCTTAAATTCGCTTGCTGACTTTATTTTGGAAGCTTCGTTCATCGCTATTATCATAGGAAACTCTCGAACTCTTTCAGAACGTTCAAGCTGCTGCGGAAAAATAGCAGGCAGCTCCCGGCATAATTTTTCCGCCGTAATATCCCCTTCTAAGCCGCTCCCACAACCGGCCCAGTTTGTCGGCTCAACTGACAATGGGATGACTGAATACACGCTTTCCTCTACCTCTGTGAGTCCGAGTAGATGGTTAACCGGCGTATCCAAAAACTCAAAATATACACCTGATTCGTATCCAAACCGTTTAGAGGTTTCGAGCAGCTGCCCCATAAGGACCCCGCCGTCCAGTCCCTGAAGCCGATATGCAAAATTATTGTATTTGAAAAAGTTTTTCCAGAACCTTGTTGAAACAAAAGCTGTACCAAAACACGAAGAAACATCACATCGGTTGCCGAGCGCCCTTTCTAAGTACGAATCGAAGTTCCCTTCCCGGAGCAAAACCAGCCGATGGTGGGCGGCATCATAATGATAGACTCCAACCGGCAAATCATCTAATTTTAAATAGACATATAGTTCATTTGGATACAGCGCCCCTCCCGATGGTGCGAACCTCCGATAGGAGTGAATCGGGTATGACTCCTGCTCTGCGGAATCGTCAGGATAGACAGACTGGCTAACCTGGGTGATTCCATAGACAAACCAGAGAAAATGGCCCATCCTATCTGAATTGGGTTTTACCGGCGGGTGGCTCCCCGTCAATGTAAGCGGTGCTTCTGCAGATAAAGATACTGTCGGCTGACCCTTGTAAAGTTTATAGGAAAGAGGCGCATCCTCCCAATCTACTTCCCAGTTTGGCTGATTGGCCCGATTTATATCAAATTGCAAATTATAAAGAAATTCTTCCAGACTCATCCTCCTTACCTCCTAAACTTACGGGAACGGATGCGGCTTGTGATTCAGCTGCTCAAATGTCAGTGGCTCATCGGCATAACCCAGTTCCGCTGGTACTTTTAGAACCCTCTCCAATCCAGTCAGGCGGGTCAGATGATGCCCGAATGTCATCGGGAGCATGCCAGGAATCAATACCTTCACGCAGTACAGCCCGTTCTTTTCCAGTTCCGGTGCCGTTTGGTCAACAACGATGACATCAAGATTCCGGCTTTGAAACCTTTCAAGTATTTCCCTCAGATCATCCGTCAGGTCACTGTGTTCAGACCTCCAATTGTTGAATTCCTCCTGGAAACTCCGCATTGGCCGGCTGTCCTCAAGCAGGAACTTGAATCGCTCTTCTGCCTGCGGCAAACCATAAAGCATGCCATGATCATCCATTTGCCTTACAAGGGAATCATCATAAAGCATTTTTTCATATTTCGCCCTGTTGTTCTCCAATTTTTCATCAAGATTCAGCATCATGCCGGCAAGCTCCTGGATGGCGCTTTTTGCCGCCCTGACAGGATCGAGATGGGCACCGGCCGCAAGGATCAGATTCAATCCCTTATCCTTCCTGTTTTTCGCCATCGCCCAGACACTAGGAATTCCGTGCTCCATCGTAGAGTTAAATAAATATAAATCATACCCGGCAACTGCACGCATCCTCTCAATCATTAGCTGCAGCTCTTCATCCTCAGCAGTACGGGGATCAAGCTGCGGCAGATTGAGCTGAGCATACCAGGTCAACAGGAACGAATCCCGCTCGACCACTTCCATGATACCGTAAAAAATCGCTTCCTCCCTGCTGCCGCCAAGCGCGCAGCCATTTGAAGTTTCATAGACAAATCCAGAAGGCCCGCAGCCAAGACTATAATAGGCAAGCAGCTCTGGCACAAGAATCGGCCGCTCTTCGGTGAGGGAGTAACCCCAAACCCAATCAATTTTGCGGTCCGGATCAAATTTTGCAAACGGGTAACCAGGCATCCCGTACTGTTCGTCTGTATGCACTCCTACCTTTAAAGGATTCAGTGCATGCTCCTCCAGATTGCGATAGCTGTCATGGACGGACGTCCGTTTCCCGCGCGGCTGCAAACCGCAGTGTCGTTCCAGTCCTTCGAGAATGGCTGTCAGCTCACTATCTGAATATGCCTGCGTCCGTCCAGCGGTCCCTTCATCTCCGGAGAACATTGGCATATTGACACTCGCATCGGCAAAAGGAGTAACCAAATCATACATTTTGCTATTGAAAAGTCCCATACGATCATCCAAATAGTCTTTTACCAGCACATTTTTCAACTCATCCAGCGGAGTACAGCGATAACTTCCGGCAGCGATTTTCCGGCTTGGCTGAAGGGAAATTGCTGCCAGCTCTGGCGAATCTTCAGGAACCTGGCTGCAAACTGGGCACAGTGAATCGGGTACAAAGGAATGCCAGGTGCTACTCAATGTTTTTAAATTAGTTAAACACACACGCCCTTCTGATTGGCCACGCTTGCCATCAAGGATTCTTCCCGCTTCAGCCACGATAATGTGGGTCAAATGCAATAAACCGGGACTCGAAGCCCACGGATCTTTGGCAATACCGCCGACTTCAGCCAGTTTTCCCTGTACCTCAAGCATTTCATGCCGTTCCTGTCCGCCAAGGATGCGCCGCAAATCTGCACATTGCGAGCATCCCGGTGCATTTGGCTGCACCAGGGGCCCGACAACACCCTCTCCAAATGCTACAAAGCCTCTGAGCCATGGAATCGAAGTGTCTCTCATCACTTCTTCCGCTTGCTGGTGGACAGCCGGATTCCATGTATCATCCAATGCCAGCACCAAATCTGTACTCGCCGGGAACCTTTTTTCAAAATCCTTTTGCCGGAATACTGGATGGCGTGCTGATAATTCTGCGCATACTTTGTCAGCCAGCCAGCCTTCACCGACAATCACCACGAAGGAACTCATTGGATCTCCTCCTCTCCCAGCAACACACCAAACACTCCTGCAAGCTCCTGTTTGAAAGCTGGCTCAAGAGCTAACTCGTATATCTTTAACTGCTTTTGATTCCTTCTCAGGGTTTCGAGTGCATCCTTCATCATATCCGGCTGGATCCTGTCTTCACAAGCCGGGATGCCTATTCTCTGCCCACTTCTATCCTCTAAAACAACAGAACTGTCCGATATTGGATTTGCACCGAATGCCTCTTTTCCGTTTTGGGCTTTAAAAAGTGCATGCTGCAGCGACTTTCTTAGCGCCAATGTAAAATTCAGTTCGACACATCCATACCATACATTTCCCATACCGACATAAACGACCGGGAATCCGGCCTCTTCTTCGCCTAAAGCGATGATTGGCTCTGCTCGCATTGTCGTCAGTGCATTGTAATAAAAACGGCACCTTTCATCATCAACACCAGCTAATTCAATACGCGAAACGGTAATTTTTTGTTCACCCTGTTTATTTCTTAACTGTTGAGTCAAGCACTTCTGGAGACCGCGGCCTATGGATTCGGCAAACGTTGCTCCCGTCCCGATGGCGACTACTTCATCCGGCTGATGAGGGACAAGCAAATTCCCCAGCCTTAAAGTGTATTCCTCTATTCCTGCCAATCCTGCTTCCCGCCGCGCTTCTTCATGGGTCAGCCCACTGCAGATTACCTCATCCAGCAGCGCAGCCGGACCATCTGACAGAGCATCGACCGGCTGAACTCGGCATTGAGCCAGCGGAAGCTGCTTTGTATCTCCTTCCTCCCAGGTATGAAATATCCCCGTTTCTTTCGAGGTCAGCATGCTAAAGAAATACAGCAATTTTTCAGGATCAGTTCTTTCAAAACCCTCATCGAGCCGGCTATCAACATTTTCAACTGATTCAGCCGTTAATGACCCGGTTTCCAGTGGATGCGGCAAAAATGACTGCCAGCTTCCTTCAAGGGTTTCTGCATCTAGCAGAAAGATCCGATTCCTCTCGTTTGGCTTCGTTACACCTGTCAGCTCTTTAAAATGTTCAAAGACAATCATATTCGCCAGCATGGCACCAGGGGTTGACGATTCGCAATCAAGCTGCTGCTCTTCTGATAAAAGAGGAGAGTGCAGCCGCCGCCATGCGGAATCCCATCCAGCCTCTGATTCAGGATGGATGATTGGTCCTGCTATCCCTTTCTGCTTATGGAATATCGCTGGCAAAAATAGTTTCTTATCCGTTCTGCAAATTGCATGGATTAGATCCAGCTCCCCCAGGTTCTCCTTTTGTGTTACATATAGTATCGAATCGTATGGTGCCAGGGTCTCTCTCCACCCGTTTTCACTGAAGGTAACCTCATGAAGCTCAATCTCGGGGTCTGTTTTACGCGCATGCTCAACAAGTTCCATCAAACGCCCTCGATTTGTTGGACCCTCATCCGTAATGAGCACCTGCAGCTTACAAACGCCCGTTTCAATCAACGATGAAACCAATGATGTCAAAAACGGCCCAGAACCTACTGCCAGGACATTGGCACTGCGGTAAGTCTCAAATCGAGATGCTCCTGATTCAGCCAAACTGTCCACAAATTCAATCTGCGAAGCAAACTTTTTTAAAATACTTTCTGGCAGCTGGTGCGGAAGGTCCTTGCTTACATCCCGAACAAATCCATTCCGATGTAAAACTTCTGCAATTTCCATGACCCGGTTCATGTACGGTCCAGGCAAGCCATTCGTCAAATACTCGAGCGAATGCTCTCCATTAAACATTGGCAGCAGCTTCTCAACCCATTGGTCAATTCCGCTCCCTTCGATCCGAAAAGAACATTGGTTATTCCTGAAATAAACACTGCTATTCGGTTCAGGGAGGTAAAATGTATCCCGATTCACCTTTAAACGCATAGAAGGGTCCAATTTTTCCATCTTGCTCCTCCTTCCCCCACTCAAATCCCTTGTTTATGACTGTCATTATTATTTTATGAATCTTAATTTGTCCCTTATGTTATCTGGCGCAAGGAAATAAAAGAACCCCTGCATTCGATTTCTGCAGGGGCAGTTCCTTACTAATGATTTTTTTAAAAGTTTATCGACACTATTAACGGTGGCAGCGTCCGCATCCTCCGCAGCGGCCACATCCTCCACAACGGAAGCATCCTCCACAGCCGCCGCAACGGAAGCACCCTCCACACCGGAAAAAGCCGCCGCAGCCAAAACAGCTGAAGAAGCAAGAGAAACCGAAGCCAAAGCATCCGCCAAATCCCAGGAAAAGTCGTTCGTCGCCTGGATCATATATATTTTGGTCCCAGCTGACTGGCTGTGATGCATGGAAATCACCAACATTCAAACTTTGCAGTTCATTATGAAAATTATTCATCTGCATTCCCTCCCAAACAATTTACCCAATGGCTCTCGCAACCAGAGACAAAAACAATTGAGCTTTCTTCGCATGAATTCTGTACATCTACAGAATGTGAATACTCCCCAACAATTTATGTCAACTGGGTGGGTGTTGCTACTGTTGCAAAAGCCTATTTTGCATGGGGAATCGTCTAATCTGAGGATGCAAAAAACTCCAGCCAGAAAGCCGGAGCTTGAATTCTTTTATAAAATAGATAGGACAGTTCATAAGACGCCGGTTTTACGAAGATTATCCTGCTGCCAAAAAGGTTAAAATAGTAAAATATACGCTACGAAAAAATGATGGAGTGAGAAGATGAAACTATTTTTGTTTATAGGCAGTCTGGCTGTCCCTCTCGCAATGGTCGCACTTAAAAGAAAATGGCCAAAAATCGAGTTGGCATATAATCTGGCAGCTCTTCTATCTGCCCTGGTCTTCGGCAATATAGCAGCTTTCGCCATTTATGAAATCATAAAGGACCAAACCGTGTTTATGACGAATGTCCACGGTGTATTTCTCAATCCCTTATTTCTTATAACTGGTGCATACTTGGGTGTATATGTCATTTATCTTTTGATTTTGAGAGTTTTTATTAGAAACTGAATAATTATTGGAATCTGTTAAACAAGGCTGTTGATTTCCGTTCCAGGCGCTTCGCTTTCCGCGGGGCTGGCGCTGAGCCTCCTCGTCGCCTCGCTCCTGCGGGGTCTCACCTGTCCAGCTGCGCCCGCAGGAGTCTTCGCGCCTTCCACTACAATCAACAGGTGTTAAAAAAGCTGCCTGAGCTGGCAGCTTTAAATTTCAACCTATTATTTCCTCACCATGGATCCAGCTCACTAAATACTCTGTTTCCTCATTAGGAAGCGGAAGAGAAGGCTCCTGGATTTGCCAACTTCCTTGAATGTTCAGTTCCCGGCACGCCAGTTCGAACTGAGCCATCGCAATCCCAATATCTAAAATTTGCATATCGTAGCCTAATCTTGAGCTATAATTCGGGGTATGCTCAATATAGAAATGGCAAGCCTGGCGGTCTTCTGATAAGACAATTCTCCATGGCTGTTTGTTGGAAGCGGACGGTCCAAGCCGAATCATTTCTATTGGAACTCTATAAACTCCCGCATTTTCCTTTTTCAGCAGTTTGCTGAAAGAAGATTCATAAAACAGTTGGTCCCAGGCCTTTTTATTATCTGCCTTCACGACATACCTAAGCGCTTTATCAAATACACGCTGCTTTTCCAGAGGGTAACCTGATGGAGTGATACAAGGAATAAATCCCCCTTCTGGCAGCTCAATTTCCCTTTCAAAAGAATTTCGGCTGAAAGTACCACCCATCCAGCATGTTCCTAAACCAAGCTCTGTTAAATAGAGGACAAGTTGATGAAAAACAAAAGCGAATTCCAGCAAGGCATACTTTGTATTTTCACATATTCCGATAAAATAAATTTGGGGATTTTTAATAAAACCATAGGTTCCAAGTTTGATCCCCTTTTCTGAAACATTATTCGAGACTTGAACAAGCTCAATTCTCCCTTTATTGCCAAAAGGACCTATTAAATTTTCTTCGTTGGATAAGTATTCGATTATTTTATTGAGATCAGTGCCCGATAGCTTCTTTGTTTCGTAAGCCCTGATGGATTTGCGTTCTTTCATTGTCTCAATAGGTGATTGGATCATATATAACCACTTTCCTTCTATATAGACCTACAAAAATGTTATGAGTTTATTTTACAGGATGAAGGATGCTTATTCACTATTTTGGAGAATGATTATTAATTACTACTTAAATTGATGCTCAAGGTATTTCCGGAAAGCTTTGATTGGCTTAACAGACCTTACGCTTCTCCATTTGACATATTCTAATGCAAGAATACACAGGATCAGCCAGATGGCTCCTGCTAAGTAACCTGCGATTACATCGCTGGGATAATGGGCACCAAGATAGATCCTGCTAATTCCGATAGATACAACTAAAAGTCCACAAAGGAAGATTGCTGCCACCTTCAGCTTTTTACTGTAAGCTGAGCGAATCATAAAATAGGTCAGGAATCCATAAAAAATCAATGAACCCATTGAATGCCCGCTTGGGAAGCTGTACCCAATCGCATCGATTTCTTCATTAATAGAGGGACGCTCCCGTCCATAATAATATTTGAGCAATTTTGTGAGCAGGCCGCCTCCGCCGATCCCTATAATGAAAAAAAGGATTCCCCATTTATCTTTCTTTTTCCACCAGAGAACAAGAATCAAGAGAAGAGATAGGATTGTTACAATCCAAATGGAACCCAACTCCGTAAAAATAAACATGATCTGGCCCAGCGTGCCACTTGCAATATGATGGAAGAATTCAATTATTTTATCATCAAATATTTTGACCTCGGTTTCGAGCATGTCTTCAGCAAGCTCAGCGAATAAGAAGATGAATATAATCGAAGTTCCTAAACCAGTCAAAACGAGGAGAATCGGAAGGATAATGTTTTTCGCTTTCACTTCGTTTTGTTTCATTTATAATATCTCCTTCCTTTTTGCATTTCACTTAATAGACATACCCCGCTATGAAGCCTGTAAACAACAAAAAGACAGCAGTCACCAAACTGCTGTCTTTCAAAATCATCCTATACTTCAGCATTCTCCAAAATTGCCTGCTGTACGGTTCCGTAAGTATTCAATTTAGAAAAATCAAGGCCTGCATTGATGACATTGATAGCGAGGTCAGGCCTGATGCCTGTCAGCATGGTTTTAATGCCGATCAATCCAAGTACCTTATTAACATTGAAAATCCTTGAAGCGATTTCCGCATCTATATTTGCGATACCGGAGAAATCGATAATCAGATTCTTGATTTTCAGTTCCGCAATTTTCGGGATCACATCGTTCATGATGTGTTCACTGCGCTCATAATCGAACTCGCCAATTAACGGAAGGATTGCCATTCCCTTTTGGATCGGGACTACAGGTGAAGACAATTCAGTGATGATTTTTTCATTTTTCCGGTTCATTTCATGGGCCATTTTTTCCCGTTCAAGCATCGTTTCCATGATGCTTAAATCAAGAAGATAGCTAAGCCGGTTGTTAGCGTAGACTGCATCCTCAGTAGAAAGGCCTTCTGCCACCGCTATCTTAGTCAGCATATTGATTAATTGCAGCCTTGTCTGAGGATACGGTTTCAGGATGTTGACCATTTCCTCATAGCTGAATTGATAATTCCTTTGTATGGACTGCTGTTCTTTATGCCATTTGATAAACTTGTCGGCTACTTCCTCATCATCTTCATTCAATGTCGTACCAAGGAATGTGAGAAATTTAATGTTAGTTTTAATTGACTGCTCAATGATTTCGTCAGGCAGCTTCATTGCAAGCTTCTCCAGATTATAAGCAGTAATATCTTTGCTGATTGATTCAGCATGATCAATCAAATATTGTGAGAATCTCTCGATTGGGTTCACTCTTCCAGCTCCTATGTCATAAATCTATGAATTTACAGTAAAAGGCTTATGATAAATTATACCATGGAAACACTGTAAATCTAGTTTTTATACATGACAAGAAGCAGTTGATGTTATCCTGCTTGCTCAACCTTTTGCTGAAGTTCCACTGGATCTTCTTTTTTGCGGATCTCGCTCCATTTAAAAACAATGACACCCCCGAGAATGACCATCACACCAATAAACTGCTTCAAGGTGAATGGAACTTTCTCCAGTCCCATTAACCCCAATGAGTCCCCGATAACGGCAAACGCCAGCTGCGATGTCAGCACAACTGAGATCGCGAATGTTGGACCAAGATATCGGATTCCCTGGACGATGCCGGTTATCACACCGATTCCAAGCAACCCGCTGAACCAGTACCATGGCTGCATGTTTTGAAAGTTGAATATTTGCCTTCCTTCAAAGAAAAGGCCAAGAATGAATGATGCGGAAAATCCCAGACCCAACACTAATGCGGTTGTAGTCCAAGACCCCACTTTTTGATTTACATTGCTGTTAAAAATATTCTGCAGACTGACAAGCGCACCCGCAATAATCGCGAATAATAATCCGAGGATCATTTTATCCCCTCCAAATTCTATGAATATAAACTATCCCTGGCAATGGACTTAAGGCCATCCAAATCCTTGATCAGGATGCCGCCCTTGCATCGCTCTACCAAACCCTCACGGCAAAACTCCTGGATGACCCGATTCAAATGCCTGTAGCTTGTTCCGATTAAATTAGCTGTATCAGTGATACTGGCTGTCAGCTGACTGCTTACCACCGCTTCGTTCTCATCGTAAACGACCGAAAGTAAATAGCTGGCCAGCCGGACTTCAACCGGGTACATCAGATTAATGCGCATCGACTCCGATTTCACGTAAAATTTCTTCGTAATAATATCAAGCAAAAATTGCAGAAACGGAGCATGGTTATTTGAAATCCTTCTTAGCACACTCTGACGGACACCGATCATCACAACAGGAGAAACTGCTTCCACTGTATTGATCGTATCGATTTGCTGTACATATTCAATATCGCCAATTACCTCAAGCGGCGTCTTGAAATTCAGGATCAAGGTCTTGCCTTCTTCTGATGTAGTAAAAATTTTCACTTTGCCCTTTACAAGGACGTATAAATAATGCGTCGCTTCTCCCTGGGAACAGATCAATTCTCCCTGTTCAAAGGAATATAGCGACAAGTACGCCATGATTTCCTCATTAAAAACCTCTTCTATATCGTATTGGCGCAAAAATTCCTTAATTGTGTCCAGGTCATTTATTTCCTTCATATTTAATCCCCTCTGTGACTAGTAGAACATTACAGATCATTATAATCCAAGGATGACGACTCCTGCTATCATCATGGTAATTCCAATGATCTGCGGCGCCTGCATCTTTTGCTTCGCTACGCCGAACCAGCCATTCTGGTCAATAATCACCGTCATCGCAAGCTGTGCAATCAGCATAGCCGAAACCGTAAGTGTTACACCAATAAAATGGATCGCTGTCACATTACCAAAGACGACGATTGCCCCAAACGTACCGCCAATTAAATAGAGCGGATTCACCTTCTTCAACCCTTGCCATTTAGCATCCCCTGCGAGCACCATGATGATGAACGCAGCAACAAACCCAGTGAGCTGTGTAATCGTCGCGGTCTGCCACGTACCAATATCCTGACTGATCTTCGAATTCGCAACCCCCTGCAGGGTGATAAAAGCCCCGCCCAATAACGCAAAAATAATTCCCTTCATTTACGCTCTCCTCAATAAATAAAATATAAATTCATTAAATGATAAATTCAGGTTCTCCCGTTAGGACATATGTCCTTAACTCTTGAAAAACATTCATTTATGAATTAATGAGATGTTATTTCACTTTGAAAATGGGTACTGCAGAATCTGGGTGAGAAATTTTTGCGGAAAGTGATTATTTAAAAAGCTTAGATTACTTCACAAGAGGTTTTTAAGGATAGAGGTCACCTGAAAGTCTCATTGAGGCCCTGAATGAAGATTTTTCAGTAACTAGCAAGCTTGAGAGCATCACCGTCAACCCAAGCGTGTATTGCCTGCTTTGTAAATGATGTTTGAAGACCACGACGCAGTGGGAGTAAACTATATGTAATACAACGTGGATGAGGAGAATCCAATGTCAAAATTTAAGCTAAGACAAAATAAACAATGGAAAAATCAGCATGATTCCATTGACATAAAAAAGCTGCTTACCGTCCTTCGGGATAATAAGCGAAAAATATCAAATAACCAGCAACTTTACTATGATGAACAACAGGACCAAGCGGATGTTAGGGATTATTACAAAGGAGCAATAAACCTCGATTTTACCGGCCTTGCCCTTTTTTATAAGTTTCACACCCTGACCCTACAAAATCATCGGAATCAGATCCCCTACTTTCTTAGTAAGGACCTTTACTTATATACATGGGTCGATTTGTATCCTGATGGCTCGGCAAAAAGCATCTATTCCAGTGAAAAAAAGGATCCTGAATCACTTCTGCTTGAGGATCAGGAAACCCTCAGGCAAAGGTATGATGAATTCAGGAGGCGCTCAAGGAAGCTGCAGCAGCATGGCTTTCAATCATTGAAAGAGCTGAAAGCCTTCGAGGCTAATTTTAAAATGAATACGGAGCACATTGTACCGCAATCCTGGTTTGGCGGCAGTGAACCAATGAAGGGCGATTTGCACCATCTCTTTGTCTGCCAGCCCGAATGCAATATCACGCGTTCCAATTTTCCATTTGCCGACTTTGATTTTTACAGACCGGAGTCACACGATGAACCGGTCCAGAATCATTGCGGAGTCAGCACGGGATTCCAGTTCGAGCCTGAACACGGAAAAGGTACAGCGGCGCGGGCCATGCTTTATTTTTTCTTGCGATATCCGAAAGCCGTGAAAAAGGAATTCAGAGTGAAGGTAGATATTCCGCTGCTTGTCCGCTGGCATGAGGAGTTCCCGCCTTCGCTTTACGAAAAACACCGGAATCAGGCTATCTACTATATCCAGGGAAACCGAAATCCGTTTATTGATTTCCCGGAACTGGCTGGAAAGATGATTTTTCCGCTTTAATTTTCAGCACAAGAGCACACACTTAACTTTTAACAGTAGCAGGACCACAAAATGAATATAGGCTGCAGGAACTTCTAGGGTTCCTGCAACCTCTTGTAAGTTACATAAATTGATCGATTTAATACATATATAAAGTCCTAATTCCTACATACATTAGGACCTTTTAAATATTTATTAGCGGCTCTATTCTCTAATCAATTCATCTCTATCTGAAGCCATTGGAGGCTGTTCCATCCATCCATTATTTATCATAATATTGGCTCCGTCTTCCGAATACAACTGAACTTCTACCGATAGCCTGTTATACATTGCCCCAATATCACCTCGAGGACTTTGGCTGACGGCTGTGCCGTAATATCCTATGCTCAAAGAAATCAAACCAGATGTGAAGAACATCATAAGTTTATCTGAAAATGTATGTGCTGTACTATTTGTTATTTCTGAATCCCATCCCATTGGTGCAGGGAGTTTACTTTCTTCTAATTTAGCTCTGAATAATTGTTTATGTTTATTCCCTATTTCAATTCCTTTTATAAAGAATTTTTTAACATCCTTATTTTGTGCCACCTGACTAAATCCAGTAAGAGCAGCAACACCCAATGCGTTTCTTTGGAGATTGGAATATAAATTATCAACTTCAGATGCTAATAATGGTCTCTTTTCGCCAAACACATCTAACATGAACCATTGCTTTTTCACAAATTCGACCTTTTCCAAATTCGGCAAACTAGGAGACCTGATGAACAATCCTTTTGACAATAATAAATCGGTCGATTTTTTATACAATTCCATCGTTTCAGTTAGACAATCCATATAATAGGCTTTTATGTCGTCTCGTACAGATGCTGAAACACTGCCAGCATATGCTGTAAGTCCAACCTTGGCCATTTGATTAAGAAAATTAAGAACGAATCCATCAGTATAGAGCCTGGGCGCAGTTAAGTCAACATCCTCTTCTATACTAAAACCATGTGGAACAACATTTTTTTCCTCAGTTAGAATAGCAGTAATTTTTTGAATATGTGATTGAGATAACTCCAAAGCAAATTTGACTAGAGGCTTAATTTCATCATCCTCAGCTTTTTCTAAAAAATACGAAAGAATACATATGCTTGAGCTATCATTTAAGTATTGAACCCACAGTTGAGCAAGCTCACCCGCTGTAAGCCTGATCTGGTTCCGCTTTCCCTCCATAAGTAACCTCCAAGAAAGATATTCTAAAAATACATTCCCCATAAATTACCTATAGTATGTATTAGTGTATTGTCCATTATATAAGCTCAACAATAAAAAAGCGTTAATCCTCGGACCAACGCACACGGCTCTGCAATCTTCACCCTCGAAAAGTATCAGCCACCAAATTACTGAATTCTCTTAAATAGTAAAGGTAATTGTCTCCCCCATAGTTGTATCGCTTGTTATACATTTTTGCTACAACAACATTATACTCCGGTATCACCAGCAGGGCTGGTCCTGTTATTCCTAGTATTTGATAAGCCCCTTTTGGTACCCTTTCCCCAATCTCACTGTAAGCAACCGGGGTATCTTGAACAAACCAAAACAATCCATTGCGTGGAAGTTTTTCGTCTTTGTAAACTGGACTCTGCATTTGGGTTGCTATTTCAATCACTTCTTTAGGGACAATTTGTTTTCCATCCATAAAACCATTGTTTAAATGGAGATTTCCCCATTGTGCAAAATCTCTTGCTGAAGTATGCAGGTTTGACTCAGTTCCGTCGTCATTACGTCCCAATTTATAGGATCCTTCATTATCAGGATTTATAATTTCTTTCACTAATGATTCATCTTCATTAGTTTGCCAGGCTGTTTCTTTTATTCCCATTGGTTCAAAAACTCTTTCTGCCAAAAGTTCCGGGAAATTCTTTTTAAAAAGCCGATTAACTAACGTGGCCATCATTAGTACATTTATCCCTCTATAAGCCCATCCATGTCCCGGTTCAAACTCCCTGAAAACAGTGCCATCTTCTTTTTCGTGTAAGCCGTGTGAATGAGTAACTAAATGCCGGATTGTTGTTTTCCCAAGTATTTGTGCTTCCATGTCATCAAAATAATCAACAGCATAGTCATCCAGGCTTTTGATTTTACCCTCATAAAGGGCGTAGGCTATCGCCAGACCAAGATAGCTTTTTCTTGCAGACGCTACGTTAAACTGAGAGGATGAAGTGATTGGAGCAGCGTCATGAGAACTAGAATGAAAACCACTATAATGTTCTAGAATTACTTTATTATCTTTAAGGATATATAATGATGCAGCACTACTCTTATTTTTTTCTTTTATATCCTCAACCCAGGTAATTAAATCTTCAAGTTTCCCCAATATATTATTCTCCTTACTTCCTTTATGACTTTACTAATGTGTTCTGCAAATTGCTAGAAACCTTCTTCCACTGTTCCCCAGCTATAGTGTTTCACTTAAAAGAAAACCCTTTTAACAAAAAAGCGCCTTTATTAGTCGCTTCATAAATTTTACCATATACTTACTCGTATAAAATGATAAAGCAGTGCTATTTCCGAAGTGAAATGCACTGCTTTAATACTTTTTTATATTTGTGTATTCCTTAGCGGGTGCTCCAGAAGGAACGGCTTACTCGTTGCTTGCTTGCAATCATTTTCTATTCTTCATTTTGGATTTTTTATCGAAAAGGCCTATTGCTACTGCTACCCCAATACCAACAGCAAACCATGAAGCGAAACTCATCACTTCCACCGCCTTTTTCTGCTTTTAACATTAATACGAAACTACAGGCAAAAGGTTTCAGACTTATAATTCCTACTTTTATATTAATATTCGAATTCAACACCTTAACTCAATGGCCAGGGTATTTGCTAATTTCTCCTTACATTTATTTCGATTCTAATTAAGCGGTATTTTTTTTAAAATAAACCCCTCACTTATAGCCTTTAATCAATTCAATAAATAACCTGATTCCAATTGGCAATGCCTCTTCATCAATATCAAACTTTGGATGGTGATGCGGGTACGTGCTTTTTTTGCCGCCCATTCCAACGAAAACGAATGCTCCTGGTTTGTGAAGCAGATAATGGGAGAAATCCTCTGCTCCCATTCCCGGCGGAACGATTTCAAAGTGTTCATTTCCAAATGACGCTCTTATTACCTCTTCAACAAACCCGCTTTCGGTTGTATCATTCACAAGCGGAGGGGTTCCTAAAATGAATTCAACCGTTCCCTTTGCACCGAAAGCTGAACAGATCCCTTCTGTAAGCATTGAAATTTGGGTTCTCATTGTCTCGACTGCTTCAAGAGTAAGACCTCGGACCGTTCCATGAAGCGAGGCTGAGCCTGGAATTATATTGTAGGTGGTGCCGGCTTCCATTTTTCCAATCGTAATGACTCCTGGGGTTATAGGGTTGAGTTTTCTGCTGACAATTCCGTGCAAGGCCTGCATGACATGTGAAGCGACATAAATGGGATCGACGGTTTCATGCGGCGATGCTCCGTGTCCTCCATACCCTTCAATAGTGATTTCAAAGTCATCGCATGATGCCATCATCGGTCCATGCGCAAGTCCAAGCATACCGAGTTTCATTCCCTGCCACAAATGGATCCCAAAAATCGCATCCACTCCCTCGAGCACTCCCTGGTTAACAAGACTCTCCGCTCCGCTTGGTGTAATTTCCTCTGATGATTGAAAAATAAGCAAGATGTTATGGTCGACATCTTCTCTGTTATTCACAATCCATTCAGCCACAGCCAGAAGCACTGCGGTGTGTCCGTCATGTCCGCAAGTATGTGCGACACCTGGATTCTTAGAAAGGTACGGTTTCTCTCCTTCCTCCTGCATAGGCAGTGCATCTATGTCTGCCCGCAAAGCTATCGTTTTCTTCCCTACCTGTCCTTTTATAAAACCTACCACACTGGGCAACTGATAATCTTTTATTTCAATCATCAAAGTTTCTAGCCTGTTTCGGATAAATTTACTCGTTTCGTATTCCTGTCCGGACAGCTCCGGATTCTGATGAAGATAGCGGCGATCCTTCACTGCCTGCTTTATTAAGTGGTCATTTATTACTGTCATTGCACATTGCCCCCTAAGATTCCCTGCAAACTATCATCTTATAAAAATATCTTTCAATGTGATAATTATACATCTCTTTTTATAAAAATGAACAGAACACTTTTCTAGGAATTTCTAAGTCATCAAGGTAAACCACATACTTTTAGACATGAAATCACATAGAAAAACGCAGAGGTTCTAGCATCCTCTGCGTTTTTAATCATTCTTTCTGGTTCTTAATATTGCATAAAACTTCTTATTCATTTCCACTAAGCTTTAAAATATTTAAACCCTCAGATGCTTCTGGGGCTTCAAAAAATTTAGTAACCTGAATAAACACAGCTTCCGTGTCAAAAGCTGCTCTTTCGGGTTGTTCATCACGCCTTTGTGCAATTTGACGTAAGCATTGCTCGTTATTTAGATTAAGGAAAATTAGTTGATGGCTTGCATTTACCTCTGACGCCATATCCAAAAACCACTTTCGCAGTTTCTGAGTGTTAGCTGGAAAATCCATCACTACATTTGTACCGACACTTAATATGTTTTGGACATGCTTTTTCACTAACGGCTTTAGCAGGGCTGAGAATTTTAGATAGTCCTCAAATGATGTGATCTGATGGGGATATAGAGATGAAAGCCATTCATCCTCAGACAACAGTACAGCATGATGATCTAACGCCAGTTGTTTTGATTTTGTTGATTTTCCTGCACCCATTTTTCCACAGAAAAAATAAAGCGTCCCCAATTGTTTCATATTTTCCAACACCCTATGCTCTTTTAGTACAGTTTAACATAACCCATTATTTTCCTAAATACCTAATTAACACAGGTTTTGATATTTCGTAGTTTGGGCAAAAGCTATTGGTCTTTTGGCTAGTTTCTGTTAAACTAGGCTGTTGATTTTCGTTCCAGGCGCTTCGCTTTCCTCTGAAAAATTATGAAAAAGCCCAATTGCCGGCTTTTTCAAGAGCAATTTTTCTTGGGGCGTGCGCTGAGCCTCCTCGGCGCTTTGCTCCTGCGGGGTAAAATGGCCCCATATTCTCGTGCCATTTCTACCTAGGTCTCACCTGCCCGCTTCATCCCGAAGGAGTCTGCGCGCCTTCCTTTACAATCAACAGGGTTTAAAAATCAACATTCGGCATTAACAAAGCCTTTGGTTAAAACATATGCTAAATCTATTGCTGTTTTTGTTGTTAAAAATCAACATTCCTTGCAATCGCAATAAAAAAGCAAGCGGAATTTATTCAATTCGCTTGCTTAATTTACTGCCTATGAGACGAACTATTTAAGGTGCATTCCATGCTTTTTCCCGCTCATGCCTTATGTTCATGTTTAATCACATAAATCGGCTCGTCCTGCATCCACTCGGCAAACAGGACATCTTTATAATCATTGATTTTTTGCTTGGCCAGCTGCCTCTTCAGCCATTGCTCATCAAAGCCTGCTTCCTTTAAGTTTGCCGTGATGATTTCCCCATCGATAATCAAGTTGACGGGTAAATTTGGTGTTTCTGCTTTGATTTTCAGATCGCTGTTTTTGGGTGTATCGTAATCCGGCTTCGGAAGGACACTCACCATACCATTTGTTTCAATGATTGCGTATTCTACTTCACGCAGGGAGAAATATCCTTGCTGCCTCACGAGACTCTGTAACTGATTGATATCCAGCTTCGCACTTTTTAAGGCATCATATTTAATTTGACCCTTCCGAATGACAATGTTCGGCTCACCCTCTAAAAATTTCCTCGTACCTATGAATTTTTGGGTAATGAGTTCAACCACGTAGACAAGGACTCCCCATATACCTACTGCAAAGGCGATCTCTCCCAGCTTCACTTCATGGTCGAATATCGCATTCCCGACTAGCTCTCCCAATATGATTGCAGAAACAAAGTCAAACGGGGTGATCTGGGAAAACTGTGTTTTCCCCTGCATTTTCGTGACAATGAACAAGAATGCAAAACCACAAGTTAGCTCCAGGGCAATTGATGCGTAATGATTCACTTCTTCCACTCCTTCACTCTCATTATGGGAAAAAGAGCAGAAGTTGAACCGTATATTTTTATTTTAATGACATCAATTTTAACCTAACGATTTTACACTGGTTACTAGCTCTCTCATCGATTTCAGCTTGGCGGATAGCTCCATGAACCAGTCTTCATCCCCAGTTGCCAGTGCCAGGTCAATCAAGAATTGGATTTGTTCTTTATTTTTCACCTGCGGGTCGGGGAGTTTTTTCACAAGGGTTCTTAACAATGGAATCGACTTGCCAGCAAGCCCTTCCTGATCGCTTGAGGTCACAGTCACATTTATGATGTCTTCCAAAATATCCAGTGAATCAACGTAACCAATAATCAGCTCACCATCGCGGGATTTTCCTTTCACCCAATCTCCAACTTTTATAATATTGTTATTCATGTTCTTCACCTTCTTTTCTAAACTGTAACATTTTTTATTACACTTACATCAGAAGAGACCTTATTTCTCCTCATTTTTGATGAGGTCGATCACTTCTTTTATCGTATAATGCTTCAAAAATTCTCCCAAATGTTCTTCCGCCCCTAAGAAAATGGCAAACAGAACCTTATGCATATTGGCCCCTACAAGGCATTGCTCATTCGATTCCGGACATTTTGGCTGGAGCGCTCCCTCGGATGTTAGCTTGTAAATATCCCAGAGGTTCACTTGATCGAGCTCCGTGGCAAAAATAAACCCGCCGCCTGTGCCTTCTTTCGATTTTATGAATCGATGTTTTTTCAGCAAACTCAGCACTTTGCGAATACGTACAGGGTGCACACCTGCACTCTCGGAAATCGCATCGCTTGTCGACATTCGGTCAGGCTGCAGTGCCAAAAAAGTTAAACTGTGAATGGCAAGGGTAAAATCACTATTCATAGCCTGCCTCCTAACAAAGGATTATGTGTGATCCTCTTTTATACTGTAATAGTATACATTACAGATTAAGCAGTCAAATCAAACGCCCCATTGCTTCGCCACTTGTTGTTCTGCCATCGTTTTTATTGTTTCCCATGTCATATCTTTCTGTGCAATCACATTGGTATGATAATTTTTCCCTTTAAACTTTACAGTAAAAAATACCTCCCTCATAACTTTCCCTCCTTTTACACGTTCCTGGTTAATTAGCCAGTTCACCAAGCCCATAACCAGAAAAAGCACGAAGTTTTCGAGGCAGGAAGCTGCGAATTTCTTCTTCGTTATAGCCAACCTGCAATCTCTTATGGTCCTGGATAATTGGGCGGCGCAGCATTTGCGGATTGTCGATGATCAGTTCATATAATTGATTAAGCGGCAGAGAATCAATATCTACATTAAGCTGCTTAAATGTCTTAGAATTTGTAGAAATTATTTCCTCAGTACCGTCCTCTGTAAGCCGAAGAATCGACTTAATCTCACCTACTGTAAGCGGCTCATTGACGATATTTCTTTCGATAAAATCAATCCCGTGCTCCTGCAGCCACGCTTTTGCTTTCCGGCAAGACGTACAGCTTGCTGTTACATATAGAGTTACCATAGGTCTACAACTCCTTAATTTATGGTTGAAGCCAAACTGTAACATTTAAAATTACAGTTGGAATAAAAAATTTTATTTGCTGATACTGTAATATTAATATTTACAGTTAAATAAGTCAATAGGAAAAACGCAGGAAGGGTGGAACATGGGGACGGTTCTTGTGTTCCACTTTGGAACATGGGGACGGTTCTTCTGTACCAGGTTTAAGAACAAGTTATTCCCTCGTAATGAGAAGGGGTGAACCAACACCTGGTTCACCCCTTTTTAACTCCCTCTGCTTTTGCAGCATTAATCGCAAACCCCAGAGCCATTACAAGCAAAATAAGCTGCAAGGCAAAAAAGACCAGAGAAAACATCGACTTTAACACCAAGGCAATCAAAACAGAGGAACTTGAAAGCATGATTAGTGAGATGATGGTCGGCCTCCCATTCTGTTTGTGTCTGTTTTTCAGGCTTAGAATCGCGATTGAAGAAATTGTAATGAATGCAAAAATGGTAATAAGAATTTTCAATTTTTTGCCTCCCGACTTTTACTGAGTCTCTATTTTCCTTCAAAAAAATAATACCAAAATTTAACAAATAATAGTAAAATTGAATTACAAAAAATATTTATGGCAGGTATTTATGAATTTTATCGCATGGATGATTGTAGTTTGTGAAATCGCGTTCTGGGTTGTCATTTTAATTGGATTGTCACTAAGATATGTATTCAAACTTAAAAAGCTGGGATTCTTTTTTCTCGCCTTAACACCCCTGATTGACATCATTTTGATTGCAATTACCTCGCTTGACTTATATCAGGGAGCAACTGCAACCGTGGCACATGGACTGGCAGCTGTTTATATCGCTGTTTCGCTTGCCTTCGGGAAAAATATGATCGCATGGATGGATGTCCGTTTCCAGAGGTTTATCCTGAAATCCACCTCAATTAAACAGGAAAAGTTATCAGGAATCCCTCATGCAAAGAACTATGCCAAAGGCTTTGTACGGCATATCATCGCTTATGTGATTGGGTACGCGATTTTAGCGTCGATGATTTACTATATCGGTGATGAATCCAGGACAAAGGCTTTAACTGGCATCATGAAAGTCTGGGGTTTCATCCTCGCCATTGACCTGTACATCACGGCAAGTTATTTTATTTGGCCGAAAAAGCCGAAGACAATCGCTGGCTCTAAAAGTGAGAATGTGTGATGACTTTCGAAGTAAAAAAATGCTCAGGGCATTTGCACTGAGTATTTTTTTAAATATTCAATAAAGCTACTCTTCAACAAGAAGCATGCATATTCCCCATCTTTGCTGTTTACATCAGTAATTTCTATATATTCGTTATTTATTAATCACTATCGATAGCTTATAGCCTACATAATTGCTCAATCCCGTTAGAAATTCGTCCAATTTTTCATTTGAGGGAAATTTGCATTCAAGCAAGAAACAGCTTTCTCCGCTGATTTTATAATTATGGAGAACATATTCTCCATGCTTTTTAATGAACGAATAATAATATTGATGATTGGTGGTTTTAGTAAATACCTGGATGAAAGCATGAACGACTAACCCTACTTTTTCCTGATTGATTTTTATGGTATATCCTTCAATGATACCTTGGTCTTCAAGCTTTGCCACCCTTGCTGATGCAGCCTGGCCAGTGAGGTGGACCTTCTCTCCCAATTCCTTCATTTTGATCCGGCTGTTCTTGGACAGCTCTTCGATGATAAGCAAATCAGTTTGATCCAGCATTTTTTCAAATCCTTTCATTAATCAAGTGAAACGCACAAAAGACTTGATTTAATCTATGTAAGTTAAAAATGGCTCATTATAAAATAATTATAGATTGAAAAAAAGGAGCCGATACTATGAAAATACAACAAATCCGAAATGCCACTTTAATTATCCACTATGCAGGTAAAAAGTTCTTGATTGATCCATTTTTAGCTGAGAAAGGTACTTACCCGCCTTTTCGCAATTCTTTAAGGCAAGACCAAAAAAACCCTCTCGTCAACTTACCCTTGCCCGTTGAAGATATCATTCGAAATGTTGATGCTGTCATTGTAACCCACTTACATTTGGATCACTATGATGAGGCAGCAAAAGAATCCTTGCCAAAAAACATAAAAATGTTTGTACAAAACGAAGATGATGCATCGGCTGTAAAAGATGATGGCTTTACAAATGTAGAAGTATTAAATGAATATACTATCTTTGGAGACATCAGGCTCACGAAAACAAGAGGTGAGCATGGCAGAGGTGAAATCCTAAAAAACTTAGGTCTAGTTTGTGGAGTTGTTTTCAACCATCCCTCAGAAAAAACTTTATATATCGCCGGAGATTCTGTTTGGTATGAGGGTATACAAGAAGAAATTAGCACACACAAACCAGAAATCATTGTAGTTAATGCAGGAGACAACCAATTCCTGCAGGGCGGTTCTCTCGTTATGGGAAAAGAAGATGTTTATGAAGTCTATAAAGCTGCACCAAAGGCAAAAATTATCGCCAGCCATTTGGAGGCAGTCAATCATTGGACATTATCACGTGAAGAGTTAAAGAGCTATATTAACGAAAAAGGAATCTCCGAAAATGTTTTTGTACCTGAAGATGGCGAGTCCTATACATTCTAACAAAACGAACAGACAGATAGTATTTCTGTCTGTTCGTTGTTTTAAAATACCGTTTTTTTCAAACAATTAAGACCCTCAGCCATTAAAAACCTGATGTGGATGGTCCTAATAAAGCCTATTAAGACCTTCCTCCACCAAAAATCCCCTCCTGGATGGTCCTAATAAAGCCTATTAAGACCTTCCTCCACCAAAAATCCCCTCCTGGATGGTCCTAATAACGCCTATTAAGACCTTTCTCCACCAAAAATCCCACCCTGGATGGTCCTAATAACGCCTATTAAGACCTTTCTTCACCAAAAATCCCACCCTGGATGGTCCTAATAATAGTCATTAAAGCCCTCCATTAAAAAATTTCTTCCATGAAGGGGCCTGATTAAAATCACTAACATTATTTTTTCAATAACCCATTTTGAATCGTCATCAAAAAAGCCAGCCACTACAGCTCATCAAACCCATTAACATCTGAAGTTTTCGTATACTGCCTTGATTTTTGCTCGAAGAAATCCGTCTTGCCGAGGTCGACCTCCTGATAGGCGATGATCCAGCGAAGCGGATTGGTGCGGTACCCTTCAAATGGTGCTGAGAACCCAAGCTGCTCCGCCCTTTTATTAGCCATGAACTTAATATAAGCCTCCAGGTCAGGCATGAACAATCCTTCCATTTGATTGCCAATGATTTGGCCTGCCCATTCGATCTCCAATTCTGCCGCTTTGCGGAAGGTGGCTGTTCCAAACTCTTTTAATTCCTTGGTGTCGTACGATGGATTCTCTTTTAAAATCTCCTTGAATATCTTTTCAAACAGGCTGACATGCAGCTGTTCATCACGATTGATGTAATTGATCATCGTACTGGTGCCGACCATTTTTTGATTCCGGGCCAGGTTATAAAAGAACGCGAATCCGGAGTAGAAGAACAACCCTTCCAAAATGACGTCATAAATGATAGAACGCAGCAAATTTTCGGCTGTTGGATTCTCGGCAAAGCCTTTATAGCCGTCTGTGATGAAATCATTTCTTTTTCTTAAAATCGGCTCAGTTCGCCAATAGTCGAAAACCTCATCCTGCTTCGCCTTTGGTACGATACTTGATAGCACATAGCTATAGGAATGATTGTGGACTACCTCCTGCTGTGCCAGTATGATCATCAGTGCATTCAGGCTGGAATCCGTCAAATAATCGGCTACTTTTCCGGCATAATCCGTTTGGATGCTATCCAGCAATGCCAATAGCCCGATGGTTTTCAAGAAAGCGTCTTTTTCAGCTTCGGAAAGGCTCGGAAATTGCTTGATGTCTTTTGACATATTTATTTCAAAAGGTGTCCAAAAATTCGCGAGCATTCTTTTGTATTTTGGATAGGCCCATGGGAACCGGACATCATCCCAGTTCAGGATATTCGAGCTTCTCCCGTTAATAATGCCAGTGGAGGCATTTGGTGCTTCAACATCAATAATTGAACGTTTCGTAATCATTATTTAAACCTCCTCTCTTAACTATGGCAGCTTTCACACTCATCTATGATACTTCCAGAAGTAGAACGGATATAGTACGTCGTCTTTAACCCGGATTTCCAGGCATCCAAATGAAGATCAAGGAGAGCCTTCGCTTTAATATCGTTCCTTACATAAATGTTGAAAGAAATTGACTGATCAATATGCCGCTGACGCATCGCATTCTGTTTAATGCTCCAATGCTGGTCGATATTGTAAGCGGACTTGTAGTACCAGGTTGTATGAGGCGATAAATCCGGTGCGGTGACCGGGATTTTATAATCCTTTTTTTCCTCCGAGTACTCCAGCCTAAAAATCGGATCGATGCTTGCTGTCGATCCAGCCAAAATAGATGTCGAGGAGTTCGGTGCAACCGCCATTAAATACCCATTCCTCACGCCATTTTGCTTTACTCGCTCCTTCATCTCAGACCATTTTTCGGAATAATAACCCCGTTTATCAAAATAGGCACCAGTAGACCAGTCCGAACCCTCGAAAAATGGGTAACTGCCTTTCTCCGCGGCTAACTCATTACTGGCCTTAATTGTTAAGTAAGCAATCTCTTCATATAATTCGTCACAGTATGAAACCGCCTCGTTACTTTCCCACTTAATGCCCTTTATCGCGAGCAGATGGTGCCAGCCAAAGGTGCCAAGCCCGATCCCGCGGTAATTCTTATTGGTCAGCTGCGCCTGCAGAACGGGGATTTCATTCATATCAATGACATTGTCGAGCAGCCTGACCTGAATATTTATTAACCTCTCGAGAACGCCATCCGTCACACTTTTAGCCAATGAAATGGACGATAGATTGCACACGACGAAATCCCCTGGCTTTTTATAAATAACAATTCTTCCGTCTTCGACTATTTCCTCTTCAAGTGTTGTGGGACTCATATTCTGTGCGATCTCTGTACAAAGGTTGCTGCAGTAGATCATCCCTTTATGCTGATTTGCGTTGAACCGGTTAACCGTGTCACGATAAAACATATACGGTGTGCCTGTCTCAAGCTGAGAAACCATTATTGATTTAAAAATCTCGATTGCGGGTACCACGTCACGTGACAAATCCGGATGGTAAACACATTCCCAATACCTATCTCTGAAAGATCCAGCACCAGATTCTTCATCATAAAAATCCTCAAGTGAGTATCCCATCACATTCCTTACCTCATGCGGATCAAATAAGTACCAGTCTCCCCGTTTCTCGACTTGTTCCATGAAAAGATCCGGAATGCATACGCCAGTGAATAAATCATGCGTCCTTTGCCTTTCATCGCCATTGTTCAGCTTTGCATCGAGAAAAGGGAAAATATCTTTATGCCAAATATCCAGATAAACGGCAATCGCTCCCTGTCGCTGCCCTAATTGGTCAACAGATACTGCGGTATTATTCAGCTGCTTCATCCATGGAATCACTCCAGAGCTGATTCCTTTGAAGCCTTTTATATCGCTGCCGCGGCTCCTGATTTTCCCAAGGTAAATGCCGATCCCGCCGCCATTTTTGCTTAACGTTGAAACATCGGTATTGGAATCATAAATACTCCTTAAATCATCCTCTACTGTATCGATGAAACAGCTCGACAGCTGGCCATAGCTTTTCCCTGCGTTTGCAAGTGTCGGAGTTGCCACGGTCATATACAGATTGGAAAGTGCCCAGTATGCTTCCTTTATCAAGCCGATTCGCTTTTTCTTCGGCTCTTTCGCCAGTAAGGTCATCGCGATGATCATAAACCTCTCCTGCGGCAATTCAAGGAATTCACCCTGATGTGACCTGGCCAGGTATCGTTCTGCCATCGTCAGCAAACCTATGTATGTGAATAATGAGTCCTTCTCGGGATCTATCAATTTTTCAATAGAGTTAATTTCCTCCTTTGAGTATAACTCCAGCAGCTGCTGATCATAAATCCCCATGGATACAAGTGTATTTATTAACTCATAAAAAGAACCATAGCCACGTTCCCTGTCAGTCCCTCGTGAAATTGAGCTCAGTCTATAGAGCCTGTTCAAATAAAATTTAGCCGCAACATAAGTCCAATCTGGTTCAAAGCTGCTGATTCTTTCCACCGCAGATAAAATCAACAGGTTCTCGGCCTGGTCGATTGACAGCTCTTTGACCTTTAGTGTATTAATAACTTTTTCTTTAAAATCTGTAAAATCAATCTTTTGATATTCTTTTTCAGCTTCATTCATTGCTTTTGTTATGAATTCTTTTTGCATGGTGATCATTATTTAATTCCCCTCCTATTTTTTATGGGTTTCTCATTTCCAGACGGCGCTGCCTTCTCTCTCCTGCTCGCAGAAATAAATCTTTTTCTTCCTCTGTTTGTGGTATCACTCCTGGAACGGCTACAGGCTTGCCTGCGGCATCCTTCGCCACCATAGTTAAAATCGATGTAGTCGTTAACGTTTTTTTACCAGTGTCCAGATTCTCAGATTCTACTTTCACAAAAACCTCCATCGATGTCCGGCCTGTGGAGATGACCACAGCTTCCAGCGTTAAAATATCTCCGACCTCTGCAGAAGATAGAAAATTGACCCGGTCGATCGAAGCAGTGACGACAACCTTCCTGCTGTGCTTCATCGCGGCGATTGCGGCAATTTCATCCACATAAGCCAATACCGTTCCTCCAAAAATCGTGCCCATATGGTTTGTATCCGGCGGTAAAACTAAATGAGTCTGAATTGTTCTTGAAACATTTGAAGATATTGCATCCATTTTTTCTGCTCCTTTTCTAGTAAATGCTGCTTCAGGTGAAAAATTGGGTATAAAAAAACCCATCGCAAAGGATGGGTTCCATAAACGCTGATACACTTAATAGACATATAGATTGCTGAGTCTACCAAATGATCCTCGCTTTACCTTCCCAATTCCCGAAGAAGATAATACGCATAAACATGGCAGGTCTCCTGACTTGTGCATCACTCTACTTTAAGCCCTTCCCATCTATTTGTTAGACAGTGGTCCTTGCTTATTTCGTCAGCACTTACAGTTGCGGGAACAGTCCTGGATTCTCACCAGATTCCCTATTAAGCCTTATTCAGGCACCATGCTTACCGGCATATTCAATATGTAGTTATTAGATACGAATGTAACACAATATATCGTGTTATATTAATAGATAATATAGGAGAATGAAGATTTATACAACTATTAACTTCATTAATAAAAATTTTTATTAATTAGACTGTTGATTTCCGTTCCAGGCGCTTCGCTTTCCTCGGGGCGTGCGGTGAGCCTCCTCGTCGCTTTGCTCCTGCGGGGTCTCACCTGTCCCGCTACATCCCGAAGGAGTCTGCGCGCCTTCCACTACAATCAACGATTTCAGAATTTAACATATGGTAACAGTATAACTTAGAAAAAATCTTCTAAGCTCATATAGAGCTAAATTAAAATCCCTTCAAATTTCCATTCAAGATTGAAGTGATGATGTGAAGCGAATCCCACTCCCCGCCTGAAAATTTGTGGATCGGGTAATTTTTCGGGAATAGTTTAGCCCTGATTTCCTTAGCTGGGTCACCTTGCTTGTGTAGGGTGAGAACTTGATCCTGAATCGTTAATAAATTCTCAAGCTTCCTTCTCAATGCAGCTCGGCCCTCTTCTACAAATCCGGCATGATTGCAGAATACCTCGGCAAAATCAAATGCCAGCACCCGCTGCAGGGATTTAATGGTTTCCGGAATGCTTTCCTCTGCCAGTGCCACTTTGATTTTCTCATTCACAAAGAGATCCCCTGTAAACAATTGGCCTGTTTCCTTATTCAAAAATGCCTTTTGATCATGTGCATGACCGGGAGTATCGATCACTTCCCAACTGGCATTCCTTGATGTAAAAGTATCAGGAATTGGCTGGGCAGAAAAAGGCTTCCTCCTTCCCCAGAAAAGCTGGCGATAGAGGGGGTAATCTGCGGACTGCTGGCAATACTGTATTGATTTTTCATCTAAGTATATGGGGGCTTTCCCATTGTTTTCAATATAGGCGGCACAGCCTGTGTGGTCTTCATGATGATGCGTCAGCATGACCTGATCAAAGTCTGCTTCAGATATAAAGGGTTTGAAATATTTTTTTAAAGAGTGCGATCCTGTGTCGATCAAAACTCCGTCAATTAAAAAACTGTACACATTCAAGTGGACTTTTTGGAAACTCACTTGCCCGTTCAAATAGGAAACGCCATTTACCTGTCCTTCAACTGCGTTTTTCTTTACTAACAATGCCTCTCCCCCTTTACACCAAAATATACCACAAATATCGAGAGAATGAACCATTATTCATTTTAACTTCCATTTTTAAGCATTTGCCTCTTTTTTTTCGCTGACTTGTGTTAAACTGTTCTTTATTCAATTCATTTGTATACAAAGAATTTTTTATCGGGGGGATTGAGGATGATAAACAGCGGTCTGGTTCTTGAAGGCGGCGGTATGAGAGGTGTCTATACTGCTGGCGTTTTGGATTATTTTTTAGAGAAAGAATTATATTTCCCCTATGTCATAGGTGTCTCTGCAGGCGCGTGCCATGGCTCTTCTTACGTTGCAAGGCAGCATGGACGCAACCGCCAGGTGACCATTGATTATGTGGGACATCGCGATTACATCTCCTATCGCAACCTTCTTTTGAAAAAAGAACTTTTTGGAATGGATTTTATTTTCGATAAGCTGCCAAAGGAATTAGTACCCTTCGATTTTGATACCTTTAACAGCTCTACCGACCGATTTTTGATTGGAACAACAGATTGCTTCACTGGCGAGCCGGTTTACTTTGATAAAAGCGATTATCCTGAGGAGAACCTAAAGCTGATCAGGGCATCCAGTACCCTTCCATTCATGGCACCGGCTATTGAATTCGAGGGCAGAATCCTGATGGACGGCGGAATCGCTGACCCTATCCCAATCAGGAAAACAATAAGCGATGGCATTGAAAAGCCTGTGATCGTCCTGACCAAGCCGAGAGGATACCGTAAAAAGAAATCCTCATTTGGCTGGATACCGAGGTACGCTTTTAAACAATATCCAGGATTGACAAGAGCGCTAGAAACACGCTATCAGCTATACAATGATACATTGGACTATATTGAAGAACTAGAAGCGAAAAAAGAGGTGCTTGTCATCAGGCCTTCCCAGATCATGAAGGTTGGCCGGACAGAGCGGAATCCAGTTAAGCTTACACAGTTGTTTGAACTTGGGTATGAGGATGCGAAGAATGCCTTTGAAGAGATGGCAGAATGGTTAAACCCAGACTTATCTATGTTAATCCGCCAGTAAATACAATGTTGGCCTAAAAAGTGCGCCCGTTCTATGCGGGAAAAATAAAAACGGGTATGAATTCACACTGAATTCATACCCGTTTTTTCTTGGAATAATAAGGATCACAATTATGACAGTTTGACTCCAATTTTTTCCCTTTTCTCTTAAATTTTCCTCATTTCGTTCTCAGTCCTTTAGGATATCTCGTCTGCTGATGTGAAAACTAGTGCACATCGAGCTGTGTTTTTATTATATCGACGAATCTGGTATACATATCGACGAAAAACGAATTATATCGACGATTTTTAAATTATATCGACGAAAACCACCCGCTTATCGGCGAATTTTCAATTATATCGACGAATAGGAAATTCAGGCGGATTTTTTCCAGAAAACACTGATTCAAAGGAAAGCAAAAACCCTTTACAATTATCGTAAAAACCTATCCTTTCTCACTTGCTCTCCTTACTATGTGGCAATTCTAACTGTCAACGACAGCCAGACAAAGATTCAATCCAAGTCATCCATTTCAATCATCCTGTTTTTCAGGGCCCCTGAATGATTGATTTCAACATCTACTTTTACATCATGCAAAGTTGCCTTAGAAAGAACAGGGTTTTTATTCCAATCCCTCCAATTTTCACGAAATAGAACATGCTCCAGATTCAAGAAATCTGTATTCTCTTTTAACCCTAATTCAAACTGGCCCTCTATTTCTTCTTTGATAACTGTTTCACACAACTGCTTCATCCTATCCAGTTTAATGTCCTTGTTCTTGTCCCTATTCGCCAGATTTCCTTTTACATGCACAAACACATCAACCATTGAACCCTTAGTTTTAAATGTCACTTTCGGGTCTTCAAAAACGGTTAAAAATGATGGGCCCTGTTCATCGGGAATCAATACTTGAATCCTTTGCATTCTTGGAAGAGTCCACCTTATGCCCCTCAAATCTTCAGTCGAATAAAAGCCTTTGTATTGATCATTTTTTATAAAATATGCACCATTTAAATATAACTTTGGTTCGTTTTTTTTACTTTCTTTCCATTGGGTTTCATTAATTGATAATGAAGGAAGATAGGCAGTATACGCGGTTTCATAAAGCTCTCTCGAAAATTTATAAAACTGTTTAGGGGAGAGTCTGGAACTTTGCTGAAAAATCGATTCTGGATTATGCAATATAGTATTCAAAGAAGTCTGTCCAAAAAATCCTTTGGCTGAGAGGATATCCTCTATCGGTTCCTTCGTACCATAAACCCATGGTGTCAATCGAAACTCATGATAACGGGTCAGTCCATCGAAAATTTCCTGAAATCCCTGCTTTAATGCCTCTTCAGTAAGAACAATTGCTGTTACGTGTGCCCATACAAACCTTTCCTGAGCTGTCCTGTATATTTCAAAAAAGGAATCAATAAATATTTCCCCTTCAGACTCAGAAACCCACATCTTAGCTGGAGATGTATCCGAACCTTCTGTTTTCGCAACTTTCATTAAGTCTACCAATTGTATATAGGTGTAATACTTCCCATCTTTATAATCTACGCCTATTGCAGTAGCATAGTTCATATCCTGGGTTTCTTTTATATCAGTACATCCTGTCTGCAGGAAAATAATCAGACATACAAACGTAAGAACAATAGGTCTGCGCATGGCCAATATCACTTTCTCCCTCTTTTTAGCATTGATGCAGTGAAATTGTGTGTTTTGAATGGGTTGATCAGTAAAGCGGATAGAATCTCTTTTGGCTTTAGGGAGACAAGCGGCTCCATATAATAAAGCTTAAACGACTCTAACTGACACAGATAAATCAGGACTCCAAAAGCACTGATAAATAGCCCATAAACTCCTAAAAAGGTGGAAATCATCAAAGTAAAGAAACGAAGAATTGTTACAGTCCCTGATAATGACTGATTGACGAGAGTGTATGTCGCTACCGCGGTTAGCGCAATGATCACAATCACGGTTGGTGAAGCCAAGCCAGCCCTGATGGAAGCGTCTCCAATTACAAGACCGCCTACAATTGAAATAGTTTGTCCGACTGCTGTGGGCATCCGGACTCCCGCCTCTCTTAGTATTTCAAATAAAATCAGAATTAAAAATGCTTCCAATCCTCCTGGCAAAGGTAATCCCTGTCTAGAAACAACCACGGTCGCCAAAAGCGGAAAAGGCAGCTGATCTAAATTAACACTTGCAATGGCAATCCAAAATCCTGGAAGGAAAATCGCAATAAGAAGCCCTACCAACCGCAACATTCTCTGGAATAAAACAAAATAATACGGAAAATGAAGATCCTCAGGTGACTTTGTTAATTCTGTTAGATTAACCGGTCCTATCAAGACAATTGGTGAACCATCAACTGCGATAATAAACCTTCCCCGAAGCATGGATTCGATTGCAAAATCCGGACGAGATATGTAATCGAATAATGGAAATAAGGAAAGAGTACGATCCGAAAGCCATTGCTCCAGCTGTCCTGCACTTAACACACTTTCAGTGTCAATATTACTCAAGCGTTCTCTTACTTCCATTAATACATCCTGGTTTACTTTGTTAGTCAAATATAGAAGCGAAACCTTTGTTTGCGTCAATGTTCCTATTAAAAAAGATTCGTTGTAAAGCCTGGGGCTTTTAATCCTTTTTCTAATAAGAGAAATATTTGTGTTAATCTCCTCTGTGAAAGCATCCTTAGGTCCTTTGATTGAAGTTTCTGTTTTAGATTCCTCAGGGGTTCTCTTTGGAATATTGGCGATGTCAATTGCCCAAAAGTGCTTTTTTCTCTCCTGAAAGAAAACAAGGAAGCCTGAAAATACTTTTTCAATCATTGCCGACACACTGTAAATCGCCAATACTGGAGGCAAATCCCTTTGTTGATCCAGCGGTTTCCCCTTATCCAACAAAAAGGTGTAGACACTATTAAAATAATCATTTAACTGGCTTCCATCTACCATTCCTTCACAATACATAACCGTGAAGGATTGCTCAATTTGCATAAATTTTGTTACCTTTACATCAGAATAACTTTTCAAGAATTCCTGAAGGAAAATTCCATCCATTTTTTCCGAGGCCAATGCTTTTTCGGCAATACATATTTTTTCAGATAACTGCTGATCCAGCTCCATTACATAGACACCTTCTTCCTTTTCGGCAAAAACCCAATAATTAGGAAAATAGCAGATAGGACCAATCCACTTACGAACATTACAGGGTAGTAATAACTGCCGACAATCCTTTGAAGCAATAGATCGCTCATTGGAACGATTGAAATAACCGAAAATAGACCTCCACTGGCAAATAAAGAAAACATTTTTATTTTTCCAGATTTAATATTCAATATATCAATCAACAAAAACAAACTTAAGGAAACTTTAACGAACGAACCTGATAAAAATTGAAAAACTGCCAAGAAATCCAGATGTGAAACTTGTCTTCCCAATTGAACAAGCCTCCATTGCTCAAATGCCGGGAAACGAAAATTCGCTGCTACATGGGGGCCAAAAGAGGCAATCGAGCCAGTTGTAGGACCACCTACAAGCATTAAAACCACCGTCATTAAAATGAGTAAATGCGAATACTTAAATTGCTTTTGAAGTTTATCCTGTATCAGGAACAATACGAGCAAATCCATACTTCCGCCAAGGACTATAACGGTACCCTCAACAACTGGATGCAACCCATGCATCATTATCGGGAAAAGCAGCGAATATTCCTTCTTATATAATGTCGATAATGCTACAAAATAACCCAAACACCACACAATTGGCAGTAAGATAACCGCTGAAAACAAAATTGTCCTAAAACCACTGTAAGCGGCCCATATGCAAAGAAAAAGAAAGCAAAAAGTGACAATCCAACCAGGAGTATTAGGAAGAAAATATATTTTAATCATGAGAATAAAATCATAAGATGAAAGAGTGCCAGAAACCAAAAAATAAAGAGAAAAAATCAGGATGATCCCTCTTGAAATCAGCTTCCCCGCTCTTTCTTGTACCCACTTAAAAAATTTCTCCCCATTCATCTTTCGGAAAAGGAAAATGAGCAAGTAACTCCAAATTAAAATGATTGCATAAGCAGCAATGACACTCAGCCAGGCATCACGCTTCGCCACTCTTAAAAGGTGAGGAAGAATCATCACATGGTTTGAAATACCTGTAAATAATATAATCAAGAAAGATATTTGCAGCCTTGAAAATTTCATAGGAGACCCCACTCTTTAACTAATAAAGATAATTTTTGCCATTTCAAAGAAATTATTCACTCAGAACCTGTCATGTACATAACGAAAATATCATCGAAATATAAATCATTGATTTTCACTGCAAAAATCAAGATGAAAGTACAGAGATAATACTGTAGGAACAGGATGGCAATTTACGCAATTGACATTGTCCTTTATTTTTTTGGTTTGAGTAAACAAAAAACTGCTTGGAGTATACACTCCAAGCATTCATTCATTTATATCAATGATTACTTATTTCCTCAAAATATCTATTTAAATGTCTCTATTTTACCTTCTTCTTTTTCAGAAAGGCGGACTTCACCTTTTACATTAGCTGTTTTCTCTTTCTCTTCACCTTTCTTAAATCCGACCCTTGCAGCGAAAATATAAAGGTTGGAGTTCTTCTCATTCCAACCCCCTCCTTTTAATGGTATCTATGTTTCAATTACATAACAGATTCAAAAATCCATTTCTTAGCTATTTTTATTTTGGCGAATAGGCTGTGGAATAGCAGGGGAAATTATTATAGATTTTGACTCAGGACAAAGGGGGAGTATATGTGCGAACAAAGAATATTCCATTTTACTTTTTAATTCTAACATCCATAACAGGGCTTATTCTGCTTCCTTTTGCAATCGTAAAGCGTCCCTTCAAGGACTGGGTCATCGTGTATTTAGTAAGTTTTATTGGAAATTATATGGCGGATCATTACCTTGTTTCAAAGGGATACTTAAAATACAAAGAGAAGCTGTTCCCGAAATACAAAATCCATCTTCCCTTCGATTTTATCCATTACCCATTAATGCTGCTTTATTATAATCAATGGACATTGAACAGCAACTTTGCTGGTATGCTTCTAAAGCTTTTTCCTTTCGTCCTTCCGCAAATATTGTTAGAAACTTTGGCTGCGAAAAAAACACGGCTCATTACTTGGAGAAAAGGCTGGACCTGGTACCACTCATTATTCAGCTTGGTATTAAAGCTGTTAATTTGCAGATCGATTATTGGAATCATTAGAGTGATTAATAAACGAGATATATCATTACATTAATTTGGTTATGCATTCAATGTTCGCTAATTAACTATGCAAAAACTAAACAATCCAGCCGCTTAAAACCATCCCCATATTTATTACATAATGGTGGATGATTGCAGGGTATATACTCTTCGACTTTAAGACAAGAAGTGCATAATATAATCCTGCAAAGGAAAAGGAAAGACTCACAATCATCGGCATTCCTATGGCAAGATGCAGTAATCCGAAGCCGATACTCGTAACAATCACTGCAAAATGAAGAGATACATATTTTTGCAGACTTGATAATAACAGCCCTCTCCAGATTACTTCTTCACATAAAGCATTAATCAGAGAAAAGAATAATCCAAACAGCAAGAGAGCTTTTAACTCTTCAAACTCCTGGCGAAAAATAAACGGTGCAAACACGAGTACCGCAGCGAATATTCCTGTTAACCAAAAGTTCAGGACACTCACAGTATGAAAAGGGAGTTTAATCCTCTCCCTCCATTTGGGCTTTTGATGATAGATAGAAATCTCCTTTTTACCCAAACGAAGGGCTGCCACTAATGAAACAATAATTATAAGCAGCAAACATCTGTTTAAAAGAATCTTAATTTCCTTAGTAATGTCAAATTTGTCTATCACACTATCCATGATTTGAAATAGCGAAAAACTGATTAGAAATGCTAAAAGAATAGAAGAAAGAAAACGTGAATTCCCTTTTTTTAAGTAGATTAAGATTACTGAGGAAAGCATGATTACAGCGAATATCCACATTTTATAGGAGGTAAAAATAATGGACGAAAAAAACAATAGAGATATTAGATATTCGGCCTTTATTTTAAACAACTGATTCACCAACTGTTCAGTATTTTTCTTCCATGAGGGTATGAACTGGGTTTAAGCTTCACTTCCCCCTATTCGTGTAGTGATTAATTTAATTATATCACCTAAATATACCTTTTAAGGAATATTATGTATTATGTAAAAAGGATAGGAGTGATATTACATGATTGCGACACAGTATAAAATCAGTTTACCAGCGGATTATGATATGGAAATCATCAGGGAACGGGTCAGGAACAATGGCCATAAGACGGATGGTTTTAAAGATTTGAAGTTTAAGCTCTATTTGATCACGGAAAAAGGTCTGAACGGCAATTTGCAAAATAGCTATTGCCCTTTGTATTTATGGGAGAGCAATGAGGGGCTTAATGAGTTCCTTTTTAATGGCTATTATGACAATGTCCTCCGCTCATTCGGCTGGCAGCGCGTTGAAGTTGGAATCCCCCTTTTTGACACTACAACAGCTAAAATTTCTGAGGCGAAATACTGTCTTCAAACAACCAATACCATAAAGCCTCATGAAAGTCTGACTACAGTCAGAGAATACATCCAAGAGCACATACCAAAAATAGCTGAAGCTGAAAATGTCGTCATCTACAACCCTGAAAAATGGCAATATGATGTGGTTTATTTTTTAAACGACCTGGAACATGTAAAGGATTTCGATGGTGTCATATATAAAATCCTGCATGTGTCACAATAAAGGCAATGAAAACTCTCAATAAAGGGTTCAAATTTGGACTAATAAATTCGTATTAACACTACTTTTCACACAGTATTTCACATTTGAACTCGCAATCAATTTAGTAAGTAGGTTTAACATAGGAAAATGCTTGGATTGTCTCCAAGCATTTTTCGTACAATATTTTATTTAGCATTCGCACCCTATAGTTTAAGTACTATTATTCACAATCTAACTATTTGAGTTCATTCCAAGTTATTATTTCGACATTACCAATTTCAACTTCTCCAAGGCTTAAAAAATGTGGTACGTAATGAAACAACCCGAATCTCTTGCCTTTTCTGCTTTCTTCTCTGTAATATTCTGATGTAGCTGATGGTACTCCGGTAAGTTCTTTATAATCTTCAAGATCCACTATCTTAATTTGATCTTCCACGATAGGTTCCGCTGGACCTTTATATTTTTCTTTGGAGTAAAAATAGATAGCATTTTGATTGTTTTTTAGATTTTGAATAGGAATTTTAAAAAAGGGCTGTTTTTTTTTAGTATTAATTCCTAAAGCTGTAATTTCTTGATAAACGTAATGAGGATGCAAAGGCAGGAAATGTAAAACATCATTCCATAAACAATTTAGTTTAGGAACTTGTCTGTTAAGCAGTTTGGATCTCTCAGGATGGTCAAAATACTTTTTAATATATACTTCATACAATTGAGGATACGGATTCTTCAAAGAATTTAAGGGGATCAATTTGTCTCCTTCCATATCATTAGGTACCATATGATACACATATTGTTTCATAAATAAGACCTCCGTTTCTTGCCAAATTCTAGAATCAACCTTTATTTACCTGCCACCTTATGACACTAAACTGGGGCGTTTGTTCAATAAAGACTTCAACAAAAAAGGCGGTTAATCGTTCTGGATCAACGCACCCGTTAATTGCCATAGAGATAATTGTACCTTCTAAACAAAGAGTTTTTTCTTTTGTTACTTGGTTCCTTATAATGGTCTGTGAACCCGGTATCTAAAGATATTCTCCCCAATCCCTCTCTTACCCCAAAGGTGTATGTTCCTGGGACAAAAGGGAATTCCCCTACTTCCCATTTTGCATCTTTCTTATTTTGCACAACTACTTCTCCAAAATATATTGCCATTACTTTTTCAAATTCATTTCTATCTAATCCAATCCTAATAAATTCATCCTTTTCGTATAGCTCAAAGTACCATTTTTCTAAGCTTTTTAAGCTTTCAACTTTATAATCAACTTTGAAAATACCGAAATCTCGGCTAATCAATTCGAGTTGCTTTAATAATTCATCTTTATAATTAATAAAAAAGGTCTCTGCTTCTATTATATCTTCGAATTGACGAAGCTTTTTTCCATATTCAATTGCAACCTTTAATCCCGTATTAGACATCCAAAGTCTCCTTTGTTCTTAGTTTTATATCTACTTTTTATATATTCAGCAATTTAAAGTAAACTCCTTCTTCAACTAACCTGCCCCGTTCGTATTATAAGGTCATCCAGAAAAGAAAATATTTCTGGTTGACCTATTTCTATATGGTCTTATTATAACGGTAGCCGGGTAAAACGTAACTGCCCGTGGGACCTGGATCCCGTCAGCTAAACAGTTTGCCCCCTACTTGTAGAAACATGATTGAGGCTGGTTGGGACATAGATCTCGTATAACAAGCGAAGCTGTGACACTGCAAGAAGAAAAAGGGGTACCGGCAAAATAAGAGATTAGGAGATGATACAGGATGAATCCAGTCGTAGGTCTGGATATTTCAAAGGGGGAAAGTCAGGTTCAAGCTTTTTTAGATAAAGGCAAACCATTTCGTAAGAGCTTTAAAGTATCTCATACTCTTGAGGGGCTTGGGTTACTTGTGGAATTTCTAGAACTTGTGCAAAATGAAACAGGCAAGAAGCCTCCTGTGATACTAGAAGCAACCGGGCACTATCAAACACCAGTTGTCCAATATCTAGAGGAACGTGGGTATTTATTAATCATTATTAACCCTTTAATTTCTTACAAGGCAAAGAGTTCAAGCTTAAGGAAAGTTAAGACTGATGCCGTGGATGCTTACCACCTCTGTGAGTTGTTTTACAAAGAGGAGTTAGAGCCGTATAAAAAGCGAGGGGTTCAGCTTTTAAACCTTCGTAACCTTACAAGACAACACAAGAATATTCAGGAGTCATGATTCAGACAAAGCTTCAGTTCCAGGCTATTCTAGATCAAGTATTTCCTGAATATAGAGGAGTCTTCGGTGATTTATATTCTGTGGTATCCCTCTTAACATTAAAGGAGTTTCCGTCATCTGAGGACATATTAGAGGCAAGTGATGACACACTCTCAAATAGGATCAAGGAATTATGTAAAAGCCGCTCAATCAGATGGGCCAATGAAAAAGCCTTACAACTAAAAGTGGCGGCAGCTCGTAATCCCTTTGAAAAGACAGTCTATCAGAGTCATATTTTAAGCTTAGGTTTGTACATTGACATTATTCTTCAATACAAAGAGCACCTATCCACGTTGGAGTTTGAGATAGATGCCCTCGCTAAAGAAGTTGAAGAATATAATATCATCAAATCTATCCCTGGTATCGGTGAAAAGATCGCGGCAACGATTATTTCCGAAATTGGTGAGATAGATCGATTTACTGACCCTAAAAAGCTCGTGGCTTTCGCTGGAGTAGACCCTAGTGTTTTCGAATCTGGCAAGTTTACTGCCACCAAAAATCGAATCACCAAAAGAGGTTCCAGCAGGCTGCGCCACGCTTTATATATGGCTGTTCGTTGTGCTATACGCGACTGTCGCAAGAGCAAAACAAGCGATGAAATCATTCCTCGAAATAAGAAATTACGACAGTTCTATGAAAAGAAACGCGAGGAAGGAAAACCATTTAAAGTAGCAGTCATTGCTTGTGTAAATAAGCTCTTACACTGGATATTTGCCCTATTAAAAAACAGAACAACTTTCCAAGATATAGCTTAGAAACAACATCTAACTAAATAACGAAAAACCTTCCAATTCAAAGAATATGAAGGTTATTTGGTATACCCTTTTTTAGTATATCACGTTGAATTTCGTTATTTTAATGAAAAATATTGACAAACTATTAGCTGGTTTTGCTTAAGAAGATGATTCTAAAAAATAGCGTTAATCCTCCTGGATTAACACAGCAACTATAATGATTATGAGTCTCATCCCTATAACTTAGTTAGTCAAGGTAAGGAGATTTGACTTTCTCAACGAATAACCCAGTTTCTTGAACCTTTTTATGAGCTCTAGGACAATCCTTATATGCTCCAATGTACATATAATAATCGTATCCAAAATGAACAAAGAAATCTTTTTTATAGCTTAATTTGCACCAAATTGCATTACGCAATGTTAATTTTGCTAACTCTCTAATTTCATGAGTTGATACTCCTTTGCCCACCCACACTTTGGTTAAAAAACTTGAAGCGTTTTGATTTCGAACCTCCTCGGACCATAACTCCAAATCACTTAAGTGAACCCGGTTAATTCCCAACTCCTCCATAAAAGAAATAATGGCGTTCACGTAGTTTAATTCCGTTAATAAGTAGTCTTCTTCACTAACTTTAGTTCCTACCTCTGAATAACTAGTCCATTCCTTCTCATCTAGATAATTACCACTTTCATCCCGGTTTAAAGGATTATATTTAGTTACCCTCCAAGAAATCAATTCACACACCTACTTTATTAGCTATTTTTAGTAGTTATCGTAAAAGTGAAACAATACTGCATCGTTGTTAAATTAGAAATGAACACAAAAAGAATTATACTCCAAAATGTATCATGTATTTATTTTCTTCCTTTGCCTGTATTATCTTTGCAGCCAATTCAACATGTACATCTGACTTTTTATATAATGGTGAGGATGTAACCACGTAATAGAATAATGATAAAGATTCTAGAGGGATGATTGTAATTCCATAATAAGCTAAACCTTTCCCTGGGCGATCAAGCGAATGAAAGTAGGTCCTTACGTTAGATAATTGGTCATATAAGGAATCAATAATCTCATCATCAACAGAAATACATTTGTGTTTTAGTGGTTCATAAACATATTCGCTTTTTATATTAACAACATGATCAATTATTCCAAATTCATGAACAGGCATTATTATCAGCCTCCTTGTTGAGCTAACCTGCCCCGTTTGTTCAATAAGGAGTTCAACAAAAAAGGCCGTTAAGCCTGCTTGGATCAACGTACCTGTTAGTTGAAGAGGGGTGTATCTCAGTGGTTTTTCAGGTAAAGTTTAAATTCCTTATAAATATGTTCAATCTTTCCATTAGATATGAGTTTAGGATTGCTACCAATGCATTGTTCAAGGGTTTTTATTAAATTGTATAGTTTGCAACTTTCTTCAAAAATTAATTCTGTTTTCAAATCGTACCCTTTTTCATAAATGTTAATGGTCACGTTTTTATCATCGATTAATTTAAATTCCCATCTGTATTCAATGGGTTCATCTAACATAGCAAAATTAATGTCCTTCCTCGGAAATAAAGACAGATTCGGTACTATCTGATAAACAGCATTTAGTAATTCCTCTAAAGGATTATTGAATAGGTAGGAGCATACAAACTCAAATTTATTTTTATCAGTAGCAATAAAGCCTGAAGCCCAGGTATCACCAGTAGTGTATTTATATTGAAAATCAATATTATAGGACATCAACACCAACCCCTTTGTTTCACAATCCTGCTCCTTTAGCTTCATAAACCGAATCCTTCTTCCCAATAACTCTTATCGATTTCGTATTTATCAATATAAAAGCAATCAATTGGGTGGTCCTTAAATCCAGGCAGTTTTTTAAATTCTTGCATCACTTTTTTAGCTTTTTCTCTTGAGGAATACATACCTATTATTTTTACTTCTTCAAACATTTCACCTTCAAATTGATATTCATATCTATGTTGTAAAAGATATATATGCTTCAAAGGAATTCCCCCCCAAAAAAACTGTTATTATAATATTTCTTCTTCCACTAACCTGCCCCTTTAGTTCAAAAGAAAATGCTACCGTAATAAGTAGCCAATTCTTTAGGAAAGGTCCAGTTTTATAATAAAGATCTTCAAGAGATTTTACTCTTAATATCTTCGATAAGTGAAGGCTTTAACTCAGTACAAGATTATCTGTTTGGTATAATAAGAAAATAATTGGTATAAAGTTACAAAATTAGTATAATTAGGGTAATCTGTGAAAGTGAGGAGTGTTAATAAACAGTACGGGTAAATGTTCTTATTCTTAAGCATTACAAACGTGGAATCTCCTGACTATATCCAGGAACTTATCCTTCTTATCAGTCTATGGTCAATCTATAAAGAATACTGAATAGACATTGAGGATTAGTAAACTCACATCTAACATGCCTGAGCCAAAAAACTAAAACTTGTTTCTGTAACCTTTTGTAATTTATTTACGACAAATTTTTGATGGTGGAAAATTTTTGTTAAATTTCCAACCATCTAGGAGGATATGTATGAAAAGATTATTAGCAATACTTATGATTCTACCCTTACTTGGAGTATCCTCTCCAGTTGGAGCTCAGGATCATGGCACACACCCACAGTTTGGATCCTGCACGAGTGGCGCAACTTACATTATGGATAACGACCACGGGGCTATTAATTCAACATATAACAGGTATAATGGTCCGTGGACTTACGAAAGTGGAAGTAACTCATACAACGGGGATCACCGCTATATTGTCGCTCCAGCTCCATCGACTTCCAATTACGAATGGCAATTTAAAGATTGCGCTTCTTTATACGGGAAAATGTCTGTTTATATTTGGAACACAAAGTTTTACAACCCAAATGTCCACTACCGCAACTCATATTGGTATGCTACTGGAGCAACCACTTATGATAGAACAATTGTAATGAATGCTTATTTAGATCAAGGTACCGCTCCAGGAGGATGGAATGTAGTTGGTAAGAGCTCACAAGCTAAAACAGGCCACTTAGAAATCCAAGTTTATTCTTCAGCTTCTTATGGATCCGGCGGAATTGGAGCAGATGCTGCAAAGGTTTATTATAGTACAAACTAAGGGGGAAATTAAATGCGAAAAATTCTTGCTGGAGTCGCTCTGACAGGTATTGTTGGAATCGTTGGTATCTTAGGTGCTGCCGTATGGCAGGAAAGCGAACCAATCGTAAAAAAAGAAAGCTATAAGGTGAGTGCTCAAAGCACAAATCTTGAACCAAAGACCAAAGAAATTGAAAACCCACTTAATTTAGAAAGCAAAAAAGATGTTCAGGAAAGATTGCTTAACAGCTACCACTTCTTTGATAAAGCCAAAGGTACTTTTACTTTCTTCACGAAAAATAGTGGGATGAATGTCAAAGTAGATTATCACCTAAAGTGGAATGACAAAAAATTGCAATACCATACCAAAGTCGCTGATGTTGATGGTCAGATTGGTCACGAACTAGGCTTCTCAAATGCACAGTTTACTAGTGTAGATCATGGAGGAAAATCCTTCGAATCGTTCAAATGGGATATTCCTAATAAGGGAGAATTCAAGGAAATTGAAGATGTTTATGTTCTCAACTCTGACGGAACAAAAGAGTACTATTATCCATTAACGAATATCAACCTTGGTTTGGCTGAGAAATCCCTTCATGCTAAGGAGATAGCTGTTGGTTTCCTAGAAGACCATGAACTTTGGAATGTAACTGGCACAGAAAAACTTCTAGACAGAGAAGCGGTAGTTATTCGAGGAAAATTCGCAAATTACTATCAGGAAAAGCTGGGTGCTTTTCTTTTTAGCCTTTGGATGGATAAGAATACCGGCATATTACTTAAATATGAACTTTATGATGAAAAAGGTGCTGTAACGGATAAGCTAGAAACAGTGGATATCAAAATTAATGACGACCTAAAAGTGAAAGATTTATCTAAAGAAATTCCGAGTAATTATAAAGCTTATAAACCTAACCAGGGTTCTTAATCGAACAAAAAAACCCCTAAGACTGTAATGGTTTTAGGGGCTTTTTTAGTTAAATCAAAGGATTGCCTTTAAATGACGACCTTCATGCAACAATCCTTATTTAACTAACCTGCCCCGTTTGTTCAATAAGAAGTTCAACAAAAAAGGTGGTTAATCCTTCCAGGATCAACACACCTGTTAGTTAAACAAAATTTCAACTTTCTCCCTTAGACCACCAACTTTTTTAATCATTACTATTGGATATTCTTTTGATACTTTTCCTCCTGCCTCTTCTTCAAATACCTTATAATCGTTCAATGTATTCCAAAAATGTTCTGCCCCATCTAAAATGGCTTGAAGGAACTCTCTTTTAGGTAGTACAGCATGACTATGAACCTTATTAGGTGCCCATTCATCTTCGATGGAAAACGTTAAAAAATGACTGTCTAATGATTTCATTTTAATGAAAATGGGGTCAATACCATACATAATCTCTACCTTTTCACCGTCTATATAGGTCTCAATTGCAGCCATATAATCCTCCCATAAATCTAAACCACTTAGACCATCTGTTCCTACAATAATTTCATTCTTATATGTAATGGTAATAAGCATTTGAATATGTCTTGGGGTGAATTTTCTATGCTGAATATACTCCCTAAATTTTATGGAGTCATTCAAGGATACATATTTTGCTTCAGGATTTTTTGAATAATAAGGATCTGTATAGTTATAACTATGTAACTCTAAGAACGTTCTTATTTCAAACATGGGTAAACTCCTTCAAGAATGTTTTTTACATCTATTTAGCTTAAACTCCTTCAACTAACCTGCCCTGTTCGTATTATAAGGTCATCCAGATATGCAAATATTTCTGGTTGACCTTTTTTTATATGGTCTTATTATAACGGTAGCCGGGGTAAAACGTAACTGCCCGTGGGACCTGGATCCCGTCAGCTAAACAGTTTGCCCCCTACTT